>NZ_JBSNCE010000015.1:0-163567 GCF_053764755.1 Rhodococcus sp. 2H158 | reverse complement strand
GCTCCGGCTGCACCCGGTAGGTCAGGTTCACCCCGTAGCGCGACCCGTCGCCGAGCAGGCGCTGGAACTGCGGAGCATCCTCGGGCGTGGTGATGATCAGGATGTCGCGGATCCCGGCGAGCATGAGCGTCGAGAGCGGGTAGTAGATCATCGGCTTGTCGTAGACCGGTACGAGCTGCTTGCTCACTCCCAGGGTGATCGGGTGCAGGCGGGACCCGGTGCCGCCGGCGAGAATGATTCCGCGCATTGTTTAGTCCTTCACCTGGAACCCACGCACTTGACTCTGAGTTCGCCTTCCCCCGTAGCGGGTTGCCGCTCGAGCATCGGTGTTTCCCGTTGGCTCCACAGCACATTCCGACATCGCGTAGGCCTGCTCGGTGGCGTCCTTCTGCGGTCGCCACCAGTGCTCGTGGGTGCGGTACCAGTCGATGGTCGCGGCCAGGCCCTCGCGGAAGTCCCGGTAGCGGGGCGCCCAGCCGAGTTCGGTGCGCAGGCGGGTGGCGTCGATGGCGTAGCGCAGGTCGTGGCCGGGGCGATCGGTGACGAAGTCGAAGTCGCCCCGATCCCGGCCGCACAGCTCCAGGATGGTCTCGACGACGGTGCGGTTGTTCGTCTCGCCGTCCGCGCCGATCAGGTACGTCTGGCCGATCTCACCCTTGTCGATGATCGTCCACACCGCCCGGTTGTGGTCGTCGACGTGGATCCAGTCCCGCACGTTCGCCCCGGTGCCGTACAGCTTGGGCCGGATCCCACCGAGGACGTTGGTGATCTGCCGCGGGATGAACTTCTCCACGTGCTGATAGGGGCCGTAGTTGTTCGAGCAGTTCGAAATCGTCGCCTCCACCCCGAACGAGCGCACCCAGGCGCGCACCAGCAGGTCCGAGCCGGCCTTGGTCGAGGAGTACGGGCTCGACGGGTTGTAGGCGGTGGCCTCGGTGAACCGCGCCGGATCGTCGAGCTCGAGATCGCCGTACACCTCGTCGGTGGAGATGTGGTGATACCGCACCGAATGCCGGCGCACCGCCTCGAGCAGGGTGAACGTGCCGATCAGGTTGGTCTGCACGAACGGCGACGGATCGGCCAGGGAGTTGTCGTTGTGCGATTCGGCGGCGAAGTGCACCACCAGATCCGACTCGGCGACCAGCGCGTCGACCAGGTCCGCGTCGGCGACGTCGCCGCGGACGAAGCGGATCTTCTCGGCGACCGGGTCGAGGGAGGCCAGGTTGCCGGCGTAGGTGAGCTTGTCGAGCACGGTCACCCGCGCCTCGGGGCGGTCGGCGACGGTCCGATGCACGAAGTTCGCACCGATGAAACCGGCACCGCCGGTGACGAGCATTTGCATGCCGGAACACCACATTCCTTGATCTCATCTCACCGATTGGCGAGGCCATCACCTCGGAGGCAAAGGACGTTCACCTACTAACTCCCACCGCACGACCAGTTCCGCGCCTACCCTCGGCCGAGCCTCAACGTGGTGCTGGCAAGACCTTCGCCGTATCCCATGCTACTTCTCTGTGGCGTGAAACTCGGACGTCCCAATCCTCTGTACTCCCACCCGGCAGAAATCCAATCTACCGGCGACAAACAGTTGCGCCCGTCGATCATTCGGCGTCCCCTGACGACGCGGTCCAGTTCAGATGGCTGCAAGTTCCTGAACTCGTCCCACTCAGTTAGAACGAGCACAGCATCGGCTCCACTACAGGCCTCCCGCACGCTCGTGGCATACTCAAGTGTTGGGAAAATCTTCCGTGAATTCTCAATGGCCCGGGGATCGTACACGTTGACGGACGCACCTTGAAGCTGAATCTGGCCAGCAATGTTCAATGCGGGCGAATCGCGCACATCGTCGGAATCAGGTTTAAATGCCGCCCCCAGAACTGCAATACGTGTTCCGAGCAACGATCCACCAATGGCGTCGCGCACAAGTTCGACCATGCGGGTCCGTCGACGCATGTTGATGTTGTCCACCTCTCGGAGGAAAGTCAGCGCCTGATCCGCTCCCAGCTCCCCAGCTCGCGCCATGAACGCGCGAATGTCCTTCGGCAGGCAACCGCCGCCGAAACCGACACCCGCGTTGAGGAATCGGCGACCGATTCGAGCATCGTGGCCGATGGCGTCTGCCAGGACGCTGACATCGGCGCCCGCAGCCTCACACACCTCGGCCATCGCATTGATGAACGAAATCTTGGTGGCGAGGAACGCGTTCGCGGAAGTCTTGACGAGCTCGGACGTAGCCAGATCTGTTACGAGGAAAGGGGTTCCGTCGTCGAGCAACTGCGCATACACCTCCCGGGTGACGTCTTCCACGCGGGAGGTACGACTCCGCTCACGCCCGAGCACCAGTCGGTCCGGATGGAGAGTGTCCTGAACGGCATACCCTTCGCGAAGGAACTCAGGATTCCAGCCTAGTTCAGTGTCGTCGCCCGCCGGTGCTTTGCTTCTAGCCTTCTCCGCTAGGCGTGCCGCAGTGCCTACTGGCACAGTCGATTTGCCGAGGATCACGGCCGGCCGCGTCAAGAGGGGGGCGAGGGAGTCAACTACTGCGTCCACATGCGTGAGGTCAGCCGCAAACTCACCCTTCTTCTGTGGCGTGCCTACTCCGATGAAATGCACGTCCGCGAAGTCGGCCGCCTCCTGATAAGACGAGGAGAACCTTAGTCGACCGGCCTGCAAGTTTCGCTTGAGAACCCCTTCCAAGCCGGGCTCGTAGAAGGGCACCTCGCCAGCTTCGAGCTTCGCGAGCTTCCCGGCATCTACGTCGACTCCGATTACCTCATGGCCGAGTTCTGCCATGCAGGCAGCATGCGTTGCGCCGAGATAGCCGGTGCCGAAAACAGCAATGCGCGTCATTGTTTCACTCTCGAGTGTTCGGGTGGTGTCATGGTGTCAGTACGCACCATCGCTGGCGACAACGGCCTTAATGGTCTTCGTGATGATCAGTACATCGCTGATCATCGACCAGTTCTCCACATACGACAGGTCCAGTCGAACGGACTCATCCCACGACAGGTCCGATCGTCCACTCACCTGCCATAGACCCGTAACGCCAGGGCGGACAAGAAGTCTTCGGCGGATCATGCCGTCGTAGTTTTCGACCTCGCGACGCAGCGGTGGCCGCGGCCCGACGACGCTCATTTCCCGGCGGACGACGTTGATGAACTGAGGAAGTTCGTCAATGCTGTAGCGGCGGATGAATCTACCAACGCGGGTGACTCGCGGATCCTCGCGTATTTTGAAGAGGAGGCCAGCGCCGTCGTTGCGCTCCATGAGCGCTGTGACCTGCTCGTCTGCATCAGTGACCATCGACCGGAACTTGATCATGCCGAAGGGCTCGCCGTCGAGGCCGATGCGTTCGGAGCGATAGAACACCGGGCCCTTGCTGTCGAGCTTGATGGCGAGCGCCACCAGAGCGAACATGGGAGCCAATAGCACTAGAGCCGTGAGCGAGAAGGCCAAGTCGAACGCGCGCTTTCCGCTTCGCTTGGCGCCGTGGTAGCTGGGCTTCTCCACATGGATGAGGGGCAGGCCGGCAACGGGCCGCATCTCCATGCGAGGCCCCGCGACGTCCACGACCCCGGTGGCAACGACGAGATCCGCCTCGTACGGTTCGAGTTCCCAGACCAAGTCGCGGATACCCTCGTGCCCGAGGGTTTCGGTTGCCGTCACGACGACCGTGTCCGCGCCCGACTCAGCCAGGGCGTCGACGACCGATCGTTCGTCGCCGTAGATGGCGATCCGGTTTCCGTCCACCTCGATGGACTCACCGCGAGCTCCCGCATAGCGCGGAACGCAGACGCCGACGACCCGGTAGCCGTCGGAAGCCTCGCGCTGGAAGGTCCTCGTCATGAGGCGTACCGCGTGCTCACCGCCGACAACGAGAACGGACGTCTGGAACTCACCACGGCTCCGCTTCTGTGCCACGACGCGGCGCCACATCCATCGGCTGAAGATCAGCATGATGAGCCCGGTCGGCAGAGCGATTGCGAGGTAGCCGCGCGCCAAGTCGAGCTTGAAGACGAGCGAGATGATTGCAATAGCGCCGAAAAGCCTTAGCGTTCCGGCAATCACGCGTTGATACTCTTCGTAGCCACTGCCGATGACGCGGCGTGATCGCGTGCGGAAGAGTACGAGCGTCCCGATCCATGCAGCTGCGAGGCAGACCGATACGACGGCGTAGTTCACTTCGCTGAACGATGTGGCCGCGAGCAAATCCGCTTCTCCGAAGCGCACGACGTGCGCAAGGACGACGGCCAGCACGACCATGATGTTGTCGGTCCAGAACAGGCGCGTGACGTATGCGCTCTGCCACGACCGTCGGGTGTTGCCGGGGCGGTCTCCGACCAGATAGGGCTCACGCCGTGCCGGCGCATCCCGTGCGGAGTCGACCGTGGCTTGCACCCGATCCGACTGACCCACTGCTGCTTTCATTCTGTTCCCTCCCCGAGCCCGATACGGGCGAGGTGCCCATATCGATGCGATCACCTCAGGCGGAACATGCGTATGCCTTCGACGGTATGCGAATACCTCCCCGTACCGCACACATCTCAAACCTTCGCTTGCCCTCGGTAAGGAACATCTTGGGGCATTCGGCAACGACTTGCATCTCGACGGGGACACGACTGGGACTTGCAATTACGCCCCTTGACCAGCGAAGTTTTGCTACTTCTCAGTAACTTCTCAGCAAGTAGCAGGTCAAGCGGTATGTTCCAACCATAAGCGTTCCAGCTGTTCGGATATGGACACTTCAGCGTTACGGTGTGAAACATCACATACCAACCGTTGCCGCACCCGGAAATGTGGCGAGTTGGACGCACGATCAGTTCGTCCGAGCGAACAGCCATTAGGCGGCATACGCTGGTACAGAATCGGTAATTGCCGCGCAAGTTTTCGGATCCCGGGACAGCGGTTCCTAGGTATATTCGCCGGCATGCCGGTGCAGACCGGAACCATGCAGGACGTCCGACGCCGACGATATGACTTGACGTGGAGGAACCTTCGATGAACGTTCGGGGGCGTTCTCGTCCACAGCTCCTCCGTCGCATACAAGTAACGACGATGTCGCGAATTTCGGTCAATGAGTCTAAACTTTGCACAATCGCGCATTCTCGCGGCACATCTCCCACACCGTGACGGTTCGGCGCGTACCAATTCCGACCGACATTCCTGATGGCGCGGGTGCCTTCCTACATATGAGCATCCGATTTGCCCCAATCGAGAGACGAGGTGTCGCCATGGGCGAATTGATCGCCGAGAACGCGAGCGTGTTCAAGACGGCGGTGGTGCCGGCTGCGGGTATGGGCACGCGGTTTCTCCCCGCAACCAAGACGGTGCCCAAGGAACTCCTGCCCGTCGTGGACACCCCCGGCATCGAACTGGTCGCTTCGGAGGCTGCCGAGTCGGGTGCGGGCCGCCTGGTCATTGTCACCGCGCCGGGGAAGGCCGGCGTTGTCACGCACTTCGTCGAGGACCTAGTCCTCGAGAATCACCTGGCGGCGAAGGGTAAGCATCACCTGCTCGAAAAGGTGCGCAAGGCACCGAGGTTGCTCGACGTCGAATCCGTCGTCCAATCGGAGCCGCTAGGGCTCGGGCATGCCGTCGGTTGCGCCGAGCAGGCCCTCGACGAGGACGAGGACGCGATTGCGGTCCTCCTTCCCGACGATCTCGTCCAGCCTTGCGGCGTCCTCGAGGTCATGGCCCGTGTGCGTGCCGAGCGCGGCGGCAGCGTCCTCTGCGCCATCGACGTGCCGAAGGCCCAGGTCAGTTCCTACGGCGTCTTCGAGGTCCAGGAGGTTCCCGGCGTCGCGAACCCGGATGTGATGAAGGTTCTCGGCATGGTCGAGAAGCCGAAGCTCGAGGATGCGCCCTCCACCCTCGCCGCCGCCGGCCGTTACCTCCTCGATCGCGCGATCTTCGATGCGCTGCGTCGCGTGAATCCCGGCGTGGGCGGGGAACTCCAACTCACCGACGCCATTTCGCTGCTCATCGACGAGGGCCACCCCGTACACGTCGTCGTCCACCGCGGCTCGCGGCACGACCTCGGCAATCCCGGCGGGTATCTGCGAGCCTGCGTCGACGCCGCCCTGGCGAGCCCGGAGTACGGCCCGATGCTGCGCTCATGGCTCACGGACCGGCTCAAGCAGATCGATCCCGACGCCGCGGCCGACGCCCTGCAGTAGGGGTCAGCCTCCGGCGGACCTATCGGTTCCTCTTATCGGCCCATGCCGTGATAGCGCCAGCCGTGGGAATGCCAGCGCTGGGCGTCGAGGCAGTTGCGCCCGTCCAGCACGGTGCGTGCTCGAACGACTGTGCCGATCTCGTCCGGATCCATCTCCTTGAAGTCCTGCCATTCGGTGAGCACCAGCACCGCGTCGGCACCCTTGCACGCTTCGGGGATATCGGCCGCGTAGGTGAGGGTGGGGAACAGCCGTCGAGAGTTCTCCATTGCTTTCGGATCGAAGACGGTTACCGCTGCGCCCTGCAATTGGAGCTGTCCCGCCACGTTGAGAGCTGGGGAGTCCCGAACGTCATCGGAGTCGGGCTTGAAGGCCGCGCCCAAGACTGCGATCCGGGCGCCCAGGAGCGATCCGCCGCAGGCTTCTCTCGTCATCTCGACCATCGTGCTGCGGCGCCCCATGTTGATGCCGTCCACCTCCCGGAGCAGGTGCAGAACGTTGTTGGCACCAAGCTCCCCGGCCCTCGCCATGAACGCCCGGATATCCTTCGGTAAGCACCCACCTCCGAATCCGAGGCCGGCATTGAGGAATCGCCGTCCGATCCGGGCGTCGTATCCGAGCGCATCGGCCAGCTCAACCACATCCGCGCCACTCGCGTCGCACACCTCTGCGACGGCGTTGATGAAGGAGATCTTCGTTGCCAGGAATGCGTTCGCGGCGGCCTTCACGAGTTCGGCGGTGGAGATGTTCGTGACCAGAAAGGGCACGCCCTCCGCGATCTGGCATGCGTAGAAGTCACGCAGTGTCGCTTCGGCTCGCCCACCGCGACTGGGGTCGACCCCGATGACCAGCCGATCCGGCGTGAGCGTGTCCTGTACGGCGTACCCCTCGCGAAGGAACTCGGGGTTCCACGCCACCTCGACGTCGTCCCCGGCCGGCGCTGCGCTCCTGGCACGCTCCGCCAGTTGCTCGGCCGTTCCGACCGGCACCGTCGACTTCCCGACGATCAACGACGGACGGGTCAGGAGCGGGGCGAGCGCATCGACGACCGCATGCAGCTGGGACAGATCCGCCGCGAACTCGCCGCTCTTCTGGGGGGTGCCGACGCCGATGAAGTGCAGGTCCGCAAAGTCGGCGGCTTCGGCGTAGGACGTCGTGAAACGCAGCCGTCCGCTTTCGAGATTTCGTCGCAGTACCTCGGAAAGGCCGGGCTCGAAGAAGGGCACCTCCCCCGCCGCCAACTTCGCGATCTTCCCGGGGTCGATGTCGACGCCCAGGACGTCATGCCCCAGTTCTGCCATACATGCGGCGTGAGTGGCGCCCAGGTATCCCGTGCCGAAGACTGTGCAGCGCATGCTCCCAGAGGTACTCAGCGGGCGTGTTCAGCACACCGATGCACGCTGAGTACTGAACCAACAATGCATGAAGAGTTGGCGCTGTCGGCCCACTCAGTTCGACTCCGACGGAACTGGCGGTGTTGCCACGAAGACCGTCGCGTGAGGACTCCTGGCCTGTACAACGAGTTCGGGGTCCGAGCCCGGAACCCAAGCCGCTTCCCCCTGCTCGAGGTTCAGTATCTGATCGCTACACCGCAGCTGAGCTGATCCCTCCACGCAGAGCAGGATCCGCGGCGCTTGGCCACCGAATGCAGCAGAGGTCGGTCTCGAAGTACCCGAGAGCTCCAATTCGGCGCGCACCAACTCGAACTCGCGCACCGGCGGTGCGTACAGGCATTCGTCTCGGTCGATGAGTGCACGTACCCATGGCACGTCCACCGATCCGAAGTCGAGCGCGCGCAGCAGTTCCGGCACGTCCACGTGCTTGGCCGTGAGCCCGCCGCGGAGCACGTTGTCCGAGTTCGCCATGATCTCCACGGCCGTGCCCCGCAGGTAAGCGTGGAGGTTGCCCGCCGGCAGGAACAGCGCGTCGCCCGGTTCCATACTCACCCGGTTGAGCAGGAGCGACGCGATGACGCCCGGGTCCTCGGCGTAGGCCCGGCCGAGGTCGAGGGCGGTGCGTGCGGCGACGGTGAATTCGTCGTCCGAGCCGGCCCGCGCCGCCAGGTAGCGCTCGCATCCGGCCAGAACAGCGTCCGTCAACGCGACGAGGGACTTGGTCGGCAGCGTCATCCACGCGGTGAACAGGGCGCGCAGCCCCGTCGCGTCGAGGTGGTCGCCCAACTCCGACGCGTAGGGAGTCAGTTCGGGGACGCTCAGGTCACGAAGGAACTCGACCGTCTCGGTCGGGGCCCGAAAGCCGGCCAGCGCCTCGAAACGGCTCAGCGCCACGACCATCTCGGGCTTGTGGTTGTCGTCCCGATAGTTGCGGTGCGGTGCGTCCAACGGAATTCCGGCGTCGTTCTCCCGCGCGAATCCCTCCCGAGCCTGAGCCCGGCTCGGGTGCGCCTGCAGCGAGAGCGGCTGGTCGGCCGCGAGGACCTTCAGCAGGAATGGCAGCCGGCCGTCGAATTCTCGGGCACAATCCGATCCGAGCTGGCCTTCGGGATCGCGGGAGATGAGGTCGAGCAGCGACACCGTAGTGCCGTCTTCGTCCACCACGGCCGGTGCCGCCGGATGGGCACCGAGCCACAATTCGGCCTCGGGTTCCTCGGTGGGCGCGGGCCGGCCGGTCAGCTCGGCCAGCGCGGTGTGTGAACCCCACGAATAGTCTCGAACGGCCCCGCGAAGCGGATACATCGAACTCCTCCCCGGAACCGGATCAGCTTGTCCTGCATGTTTCTACACGTCGGTGGAGAACCGGACCCCGCCGTCCGGCAGGACGACTCCCGGCCACACTCGCGCGCCGCGTAGCAGTTCACAGCGGGCACCGACCTCGGCGCCGTCGCCGATCACGGCGTCACGAACGAGTGCCCGCGGCCCGATGCGGGCACCGAATCCCACGATCGAGCGCTCCACCACCGCACCCGCGTCGATGCGTGCCCCGTCGAACACGGCCACACCGTCGAGCCGGGCTCCGCCGCCGACCACGGCGTCGCGGCCGACTACGGTTCCGCCGATCAGCATCGCCCCGGGGGCGACGCGGGCTGTCGGGTGTGTGCGGGCCTCGCCGCGCTCACCGTCGAGCGCCGGGGACGGCGCAATTCCCCGTACCAGGTCGGCCGATCCCTTGACGAAGTCGTCCGGCGTCCCCATGTCCCGCCAGTACGCGGCGTCGACGTGGCCGAACACGCGGGCGCCGTCGACGAGCAGCGCCGGGAATACCTCCCGTTCCACCGAGACGGGACGCCCGGCCGGGATCTTCTCGATCCACTCGCGACGGAAGACGTAGCAGCCGGCGTTGATCTGATCGGTCGGCGGATCCTGTGTCTTCTCCAGGAATGCCGTCACCCGTCCGTCCGCGTCGGTGGGCACGCATCCGAAGGCGCGCGGATCCGGAACGCGCACCAGGTGCAGCGTCACATCGGCGTTGTTGACCTCGTGCGTGTGCAGGATCGCGCGCAGGTCGCTGCCGCCGAGTACGTCGCCGTTGAACACCATGACGTTGTCGGAGCGCAGGTGGGGCAGCACGTTGCGGATGCCGCCGCCGGTACCGAGCGGCTCGGTCTCGGTGACGTACTCGATCTCCAGCCCCATGCTCTCGCCGCTACCGAAGTACTCCTCGAACACCTCGGCCTTGAACGACGTACCGAGCACCACGTGGGTGATGCCCGCGCTCCTGATCCGCGCAAGAAGGTGCGTCAGGAACGGCAGTCCCGCCGTGGGCAACATCGGCTTGGGCGCCGACAGTGTCAGGGGCCGCAGACGCGTTCCCTTGCCTCCCACCAGGACCACCGCATCGGTCGCGGCTCCTCCGCCCATGTCCCTCCCCTATCGAACGCGCGCCCGGATGACCGTGCACGAATGCAACTGCCACTCCCGGATGCACGCGGCGGCGGCATCCCGTGCGGGATGCCGCCTGCGCGCGCCGAAGGTCAGCTCTGCGAGAGGTCCGGCAGTTGATCGCCGAAGAGATCGATCACGAGACCGATCAGCTCTTCGGGGGTGTCGATGACGTCGTCGGTCTCGGGCGCGGCGTCCGCCTGCGGAACGGTCCCCTCCGACTTGGTCGGGGCGGACTGCGCGGCCGGGGCCGCAGGTGCGGGAGCGGCGCCGTCGCCGGCGACGTTCACGACGATCGGGTTCTGGAACGGCGCGCCGGACTTCAGGCCGACGTTGTCCCACTGGGTGCCGGCGGCGTCCTGGCAACCCCAGTACACGTAGTAGGTGCCGGCCGCGATGGGCTGCGGACCCTGGGAGACGGGCTGGCCGTCCTGGACGAAGGTGATGGCGGAGGTGCTGGTGTTCTCGACGGAGAACTTCGAGCCCGGCGCCTGCGCATCGGCGCGGCCCGACGGATCGGCGGCGTCGAGCCCGCTCTGCTTGGTCGACACATAGGTCACGCAGGTGACACCGCCGGCGACATCCACCCCGGCGAAGTCGAAATCGACGGTGATCGAGCCGGGCGTGCCCGACGCCCCTACGGACGGGTTACCTGCCGCGACCGCGGTCCCCGGCACGCACAGCGCCAGCGCTCCCACCCCGACAACGGCCACAGCGGTCTTCTTCAGAACGGATTGCATCAAAGCTCCCTCGAGTACGGCGATTCCGCGAGAAGTCGCGGCGTCCACTTCGACCCCCCGGTCGGAATGTTCCGAAACACCGTAACCCGAGGCGGCCTCACATGCGAGTTGGTCGGTCTGTTTCGAGCGGCGCCGCCCGCGCCTACACGCCGCGCCTCCAATCTGCACTATCGGTGTCGTTTCAGCGGACTATTCCAGTCCGCGTCCGTCGCCGCGAACGAAACGATGGACTCGGTCGGCATCGTTCAGGGTTCGACGCATGGACATCGTCTTGTGCCTGGTGGTCCTGTGGGCAGCGCTGTCGGTGCTGGTCGCGGTTGGGGCCGGTATGCTGTCCGGCTCAGGGAGGAACGGTCCCGCCCGACGCGCGCCGCCGAAGCGCCGGCCGAGCCGACCAAGCCCGAAACGATCGTCCGGACCCCGGTCGGAGTCTGAGCTCGGCAGCGGCGGCTGCGCGCACCGGGATTGTGCACGAAGCTGCCGCGGCTCCCGGTCCCTACTCGGCCACGGTGAGGCGCGTCGACTCGGCAGCGCCAATCACCGCGCCCGGCGTGGGAAGCGGAACGAGCGCGCACTGGCTGGACCCGGACGTGAGGGCACACAGCGCGGCGGGAAGAACGTAAGGAAGCAGATCGGTACTTCCGGTGTCCGCACTTGCGGTGGCCGGCACGGCCACAGTGATCGCGGCACAGCCCAGGACGCCGGCGAGAAGACGCTTCACGAAGACCTCGATTCGACGATGAAAGACCTGACCGTCGGTTGAATCGGGCAAATCTCCGAAACGTTACGTCTGCGAAGAACGGTCCTGCCCTGAGCCGTAGCACCTGCCGTGCGCCCGGCGAGTTCCTGCGCACCCGGGGGTGCAACGACCGGAACGTCGCGAACGCCTGATAGAACGCCGATGTACGGCGTGTCAGCCGGTACCCGAGGTCGGGTGTGAGGTCCCACTTTCGGTGCTCTGCCCTCGACTTCGAGGACCGGGAGTCCGCTCCCGCGAGAAGAAGAACGGAACCACGAGAACGACGATCAGGCCCACTCCGGCCAGGACAGCAGACCCAGCATTCAAACGACCTTCCCGCTCCTCGAATTCGACACTCTGTTGCGCGGATTCCGCTATCGCGTTGTTTCTCTCGAGAACCGCCCGCCGAAATTCGTCCACTTGGATGAGGAACAGTTCGACCGCTCGGGGCTGCAGATCCGGATCTGTCGCGGCCGGCACGGCCGGTGGGGTAGGCATGGCAGGAACTTCGGGAGGGCGCGGACTGCTGACGAAGGGTGCGACGATGAAGATGAGACCCACCGCCAGACTGAGCACACTCGCTTGAATGAAGTACCGCCGCTGCCCCGTCGCTCGATTGACCCACTCCATGAAGAAGATCAACCGCTGCATCTGGTGATTGTGCAGGGTGCCCGTCGGAGGGCGCAGCGTCGAGCGACTCGCAGGCATGAGGAAGGCCAGATAGAACCCGGAAAAGGCGACGGCCATACCCAGAAAGAGCGGGGCAAAGACCCCGCGCAGGGGAAGCGAACTATCGGTCACCGAAAACGACACACCCAACACGCCGATATAGATGGTTCCGATGGCAGCGGCGGCGGTCTGCACGAACTTCGCACTGTCTCTACTCCGCTCGAAGCCGCCCTTCGATGCGTCGTACAGGCTTTGCTGGAACAGCTTCCGCAGTTCGTACTCGGCAGCCCAGCCGGCCAGCTGAAAGTCGGTCGTCGCCTTGTCGAGCGCGGCGCTGCGCTCCGCCTCCTCCGCACGCTCCGCCTCCAGCCGGAGTCTCTCGAGTTCCTGCGAGCGCCTCGCGGCAGGGCTCCACATTCTCACCATCGCGACCGCGGATCTCAATCCGCGTCCTCGGGCGACTTCGTCGGCATCACGTAGCTGTCCGGAATTCCCCACGCTCGCCCCTGGCAGTGCATATGCACGTCGCCTTGGAACTCCTCGGCCGGAAAGAAAGCGTTCTCGACCTCGCACCACTTCCGACCGACAGGCATGGCCCGAGTGTGCTCCGAAATCTGGGGACCGATGTTGCGCAGCCACAACGAGTGGGTATCGATACAGAGCACTGCGTCCGGACGACACGTCGACCAAGCCCGATAACACGAGCACGACCGGAAACTGGCCGGGCAGTTCTGCCGGTACCGGCGCCGGATACGGCCGTAGAAATCCTATTCCTGCGCCCGGTGCGCGGCGTCCCCATGCCCCAGATCCCGCTCTGGATCCACGACGTCCCGCACCCGCTGCTTGAGCGTGACGATGTCGGGAAACCCGCCGTCCGTCTTGCGGTCCCACACCACCCGATCGCCGGCCGTGACGACGAAGATGCCGCCGGTGCCGGGAACGAGCGCGACCTCGCCCAGATCCGTGCCGAAGGTGTTGAGCAGCTCCTGCGCCATCCAGCCGGCACGCAGCAGCCAGTTGCACTGCGTGCAGTACGTGATGGTGATGCGGGGTGCGGTGCGCGGCTCGGTCACCGCCCGAGCGTATCGGTCGGTACGCCGCCCGAAAGGGGTGAGGCCCCGCCGATCGTGGTGGCGAAACGGCGGGGCCTCAGCGCGGGCCGGCGATGGGGGGTTACCGGCCCGCGAGCGTCGCCTTCGCAGGGGGGACAGGAAGGCGACACAGGAACACTAGTCCTCAAGATCGTTACTCGCGAGTACAAACACTAAAGCGCTGGTCAAGAGCGTGTAAAGCGATGTCAGGGCTGGTTGGTGTGACGTTCGCTCTCGCGCTCGGCGCGCTGGATCTCGACGAGGGATTCCTCCATGTCGGCCACGCGCAGCACCTTGCCCAGCACCAGACCGATCACCACCGAGAAGATCAGCCAGGCGACCAGAACCGCCGCAACCCACCACCACATACCCACAGTGTGTACGAACTTGGTCGCCGATGGGTAACACCCGGAGGACTGTGAGCGATATTGCGTCCACGCTATCGCGACGGTGTCGCACTTGTCCCACATTTCGTACCGAACAACCGTAAAGTCCCCGATGTGCCGACCCAGACAATTCGCCGTGCCGGACACGCCATCCTCGTCCCCGCCCTGGCCGCGCTGACCGTGCTCGCCGCGGGCCCTGCCGCCGCGCAGGACCCCGTCGCGCCGCCCGGCGACGTCGTCTTCGGCACGCAGTCGCTGGGATTCGGCGACACGGTTGCCTTCCGCGGCCACAGCGACACCGCGACCCTCACCGTTCCGGTACCGGACGGGCTGCGGCCCGCCGCGCTCGACACGACGGTGCAGATGCCCGCCAACGTCTCCCGCGGCTGGATCGACGTCCAGTCGCAGGGGCTGCTGCTCGCCCGCATCGACCTGCCCGCCGCCGGAACGCTGGTGCCGGTCTCGCTGCCCCTGGATGCGGCGCCGATCGTAGACCGCGCCGTCACCGTCACCCTGACCCTCCACCTGCTGCCGTTCGACGGGATCTGCCCCGAGGACTGGACGGATCGCTCGGTGGTGCTGCGCGACGGACGCGTCCGCTACACCGGGGCGGCGACCCCGCCGGCCGTGGTCGCCGACTTCCTGCCGCCGATCCTCGAGTCGCTGGAGCTGGCACTGCCCGCCGACCCCACCCCCGCCGAGTCGGCCACCGCTCTCGATCTCACCGCGGCCGTCACCGCCCAGTACACGGGCCGGCCGCTGCGGGTGACGGTGCAGACCCTGCCCGGCGACGACGCGGTGCCGCCCGCCCCGGCCGGGCCGTTCACCCGGCAGATCGCGATCGTCGAGACCGACGGCGACGGCGGCGCCGCCCTGGTCCAGGTGCCCGGCGGCGGTCCGGCGCTCGCGGTCACCGGCGACGCCGACGCGCTGCGCAACCAGGCCCGCCTCATCACGAGCGACATCTCGTCGGTCGCGGTGGCCTCGGCGGCGACGGTCGGCACGCTGGGCCGGCCCCCGCGGCTGTCCCCCGACGCGACGACGCTCGCCGAACTGGGCCTCGGCGCCCTCACCGACACCGGGGTCGGCGTGGTGGAGGTGCCGCTCGGCATCGACCAGACCCGTCTGGGACGGCCGTCCCATAATCTGCGGATCAACCTGCAGGGCTCCTACACCCCACTGCCCACCACCGAGGGCGGCCTCGTGTCGGTGACGGTCGGCGACACCGTCGTCGACTCGTGGCCCGCCGACGCGTCCGGCCGCCTCGATCGGTGGATCACGGTGCCGGACAACGTGCTCGGACGGACCACCGACGTGGCGGTGTCCCTGCGCGCCACCGGCGGCACCCACCAGTGCGGCCTGCAGCAGCCGATGACGCTGACCGTCGACGCCGGCAGCCGCGTCACCACCGAGCCGGCCGACCCGCCGCTGCCCGGCGGGTTCCGGTCGCTGCCGCAGGCGCTGCTGCCGAAGGTGAACGTCGCCGCCACCGAGGCCGGGATCGCCGACACCGCCCGGGCCGTCGCGCTCGTGGCCGGGCTGCAGAGCCTGACCTCCGTGCCGCTCGATCCCGACTGGGTGAGCGTCGACGAGGCCGCCACCGGCGGCACCCCCGCCATCGTCGTCGCCGCCGACGGCCGCGTCCCCGACACCCTGGAACTGCCGCTGGCCGGGACGCAGGGCCGCACCCTCGACCTCCTCGACCCGGCCACCGGGAACGCCACCACCGTCACCTTCCCCACCGACATCGAGTTCGCGTCGCTGCAGGTGGCGCGCGACGGCGACCGCACGGTCCTCGTCGCCGCGGCCACCGAGGTGCCCGCCGAACTCGACCGCACCCTCGGCTGGCTCGCCGCGACCCCGCAACGCTGGGCCGAACTCGACGGCGACGTGCTGTTCACCACCGCCGACCGCGACCCGGTCGAACTCGCGCTCACCGACCCGGCCGCCGAGCCCGGCACCGAGGAGTCGCTGGGCCGGGCGACGGGCTGGGTGCTCGCCGGTGGCCTCGCCCTGCTGGCCGTGGGGCTCGTCGCCGCGGGCGTCGCGGCCCTGCGATGGCGTCGCGGCCGGCCGCGCCCGCACTGATCGGATGTCGTCATGAGCACCGTCACGACCGCCGAGCGCGCCGCACTGTTCGCGCACACCAGCGCACGGTGGACGGTGATCGTCGCCGCCACCGTGCTCGGGTACTGGTCGACGTGGGAGCAACTGCTCACGGAGATCTCCCGCGGCACGGGCGGCGGCTACGTCCTGCTCGTGCCGCCGTTCGCGGTGCTCGCCGCCGAGGGCGTCACCCGGCGCCGGCGCGGCGAGCTGCCGATCCACGACCGGCAGACCGACCGGATCGTCGGCGGCGCCGTCCTGCTGATCGCGCTCGCGGTCAAGTGGCTGCTGCTGCCGCGGTACGGGCCGAACTACCAGATGATGCACCTCGACGTGCTGTCGGCGTGGACGTTCGTGATCGGCGCGTGCGTGCTGCTGTTCGGCCTGCGCGTCGCCTCCCGGTACTGGCCGGTGTGGCTGCTGCTGCTGGGCACGTCGCCGTTGTTCTACCGGGCGGTGCTGGTGCAGCTCGGCGGCACCAAGTTCGCCGCCGGTTTCCTGATGGTGCTGCTGGGCGCGATCGCGATCGCCGTCGCGGTCGGCCGCACCCGGCGCCGCGCGCTGATCGGCTTCTCCGCGACGATGCTGCTCGGCCTGGCGCTGCTGTTCGCGGTGACCACCCGCTACCCGGACGCACGGGTCGCCGTCGCGCAGATCGTGCCGTCGGGCACGGCGGCGCTCGTCGTCGGCGGCGCGTTCTACCTGTACCGGTATCGCGGTCTCGCGCCGCGCACGCTGCCCCCGAACCCGGTGTCGCCGCGGGAGGCGACGCGCTCGGCGCTGTTCCTCGTCGTCCCGGCCGCGCTGGTGCTCGCCGTGTTGCCGCTGCCGGATCAGCAGCTCACGCCGGTGTCGGTGGGCCCACCGCCGAGCGGCACCGTCACGCAGGTGGTCCCCACCGGCTGGTACCAGATCGACTCCATCGACTACGACTGGCCGCGACGGTATTTCGGCTCCACCGCGCAGCTGCGCCGGCAGATGATCCGTGCCGTCGAGCCGCGCGCCGACTGGGATCGGCTGTCGCGGCCGCGCACCGTCGCCGTGCAGACCCTGCAGGTGCGGCGAGTGGGGGTGTTCGAGGTGTATCCGGTGCAGACCTCCTACGATCTCGGGCGGGCGCGGGTGAGCCCGAAGATCCGGGTGGACCTCGGCCACGGCGTGCAGGCCGACTTCTTCACCGTCGTCGACGACGAGTTGCTGCTCACCTGGAGCCTGATGAACTTCATCTGGACGCGCGGCGACGCCCTCGCGCAGCGGGTGAGCCTGCTGACCGTCGACAACCACGAACTCGATGCGCCGTTCCCGCAGCCGACGCCGAACATGGCGTCGAACGGCCGGAATCTGCTGTCGGTGTTCCTGCGCGGGCGCGCGTCGGTGGAGGATTCCGATCCCGAGTACAAGGACCTGGACATGCTCACCGAGCTGGGCCGTGATCTGGTGGAGGCGCAGTGGCGCGGAATCTAGTCGACGAGGAGTTCAAGGCCGCCGCGCTGCACGACGCGGTGTACGGGCTGCGGGAGAAGCGGCCGCTGTCGTCGGCGTCGGTGGCGTTCGTGCCGTGGCAGAAGTGGCTGACCCTCGGCCTGGTCGCCGCCGTGATCGTGGCGCTGGTGTTCGCGACGACGCCGACGCTGACCGTGCTGATGGCGGTGTGCACGGCCGGGTACATCGCGACGCTCGCGGACCGGCTGCTGCTGTTCTCCCGCGGCCTGGCGCGCGACGCGATCCTCACCGTCGACGACGACGTGGCGCGCGCCGTGTCCGGGCACGCGCTGCCGACCTACACGGTGCTGGTCCCGGCCTACAACGAGCCGGAGGTGGTGGGTGATCTGATCGCGGCGATGGCCGCGCTGGACTATCCGGCCGAGAAGCTGCAGGTGCTGTTGCTGCTCGAGGAGGACGACGCCGTCACCATCGCCGCGGCCGAGCAGGCCGGTCTCGGCGAGAGCGTCGAGATCCTGCTGGTGCCGGCGGCGGACCCGCGGACCAAGCCGAAGGCCTGCAACTACGGGCTGCACTTCGCCACCGGCGACATCGTCACCATCTTCGACGCCGAGGATCTGCCGGAGCCGCTGCAGTTGCGGCGTGTGGCGGTCGCGTTCGACCGGCTCGGCGACGACGTCGCGTGCGTGCAGGCGAAGCTGGCCTTCCACAACGGCACCCAGAACATGCTCACCGGCTGGTTCACCGCCGACTACGCGTTGTGGTTCAACTTCGTGCTGCCCGGCCTGATGCGCTCGAATTCGCCCATCCCGCTGGGCGGTACGTCTAACCACATCCGGCGCGCCGTCTTCGACGAGATCGGCGCGTGGGATCCGTACAACGTCACCGAGGACGCCGACCTCGGGGTGCGCATCGCCGAGTCGGGCTACCGTACGGCCGTATTGGACTCGACGACACTGGAGGAGGCGAACAGTGATCCGATCAACTGGATCCGGCAGCGTTCCCGCTGGTACAAGGGATATCTGCAGACATGGCTCGTGCACGTGCGACGACCCGTACAACTGTGGCGCGGCATCGGCACGGTGGGAATGCTCCGGTTTACGACCCTGCTCGCCGGGACGCCGATCATCGCGTGCCTGAACATGGTGTTCTGGTTGATCACCATCGCGTGGCTGCTCGGGCAGCCGTTCCTGATCGAGGAGATCTTCCCCTGGTACGTGTACTTCCCCGCGTTGATCTCGCTGGTGTTCGGTAACTCCGCGGTGCTGTACATGAACCTGGTCGCGTGCCGGGAGACCGGGAACTCGGCGCTGTGGCTCGCGTGCCTGACGGTGCCGGTGTACTGGCTGATGATGTCGGTCGCGGCGATCAAGGGCACCTATCAACTGATCCGCAATCCCTCCTACTGGGAGAAGACCTTCCACGGGCTGTCCTCATGAGGGGCGGCTCGGCCCGGGTGTTCTGGCTGTCCTGCCTGCTCTATGCGGCGGTGGGTCTGTACCTGTCGCTGGATGTGGGCTATTTCCAAGGTGATTCGCTCAGCCGCGTCGCGGCCGCGCGCAGCGCCCTGCACAGCCGCGACCCGCACCTGGCGGCCATCGGGTTCGTGTTCACGCCCCTGACCGCGCTGATGCAGTTGCCGCTCGTGGCGCTGTCGGACTGGTGGCCGGCGCTGACCCGGTGGGGCCTCACGGCCGTGGTGATGTCGGCGCCGTTCATGGCCGGGGCCGTCACCCAGGTCCACCTGTTCGCCCGCGATCGCGGCGCGTCGCCGTGGCTGGTGTGGGCGGTGACGGCGCTGTTCGCGCTCAACCCGATGATCGTGTACTACGGCGCCAACGGCATGAGCGAGGCGCCGTTCCTGATGCTGCTGTGCTGGGCGACGCGCCGGCTGGTGCGGTGGATCAGCACCGACGACGTGCACGACCTCGCCGTCGCCGGGATCGCCGTCGGGCTGGCGTATCTGGCGCGGTACGACGCGCTCGCCGTCGGCGCGGCCGTCACCGTGCTCGTCGTCGCGGTGACGTGGTGGCGCACCCGGGTGTGGCGGGCGGCGCTGCTCGACGCGATCCTCGTCGCCGCCCCGGTGGGGTTGGCGTTCCTCGTGTGGGCGGCGACGAGCTGGCTCATCACCGGCGAAGCACTGCAGCAGTTCTCGTCGTCGTACGGCAATGCGGCGATCCTCGAGCAGAGCGGCGGCGGCTCCACCGGGGGCCTGGGGGCGCTGGCGTTCTCCGTCGCCGAGATCCTGGTGCTCGGGCCGGCGCTGCCGCTGCTCGCGCCCGTCGTCGCGGTGCTGGCGTGGCGCCGCCGGGACTTCGAGCCCGTCGTGCCGTTCGTCGTGCTGGGGGCGGTGCTCGCGTTCGCGGCCCTGTCGTACTTCCGCGGCATGACGTTCCCGTTCCTGCGGTTCTACCTCGTCGCGGTGCCGCTGGCGGCGATGTGGGTGGTGCAGCTCGCGCCCCGTCGCGGGCAGCTGCGGGCGCGCCGGCTCGGCGCGCACGCGACGGTGCGTCCGCAGGACCGCGGCACCCTCGCACCCGCCGGGGCGTTCGCGCTCGCGGTCGGGCTGCCGATCACGTTCGTCGCGATGGGCAACGCGACGCTGTCGCAGGAGCAGCACGCGCTGCGCACCGTGCTGTTCCCCGATCCGGACGACACGTCGCAGTTGCGGGACCAGGAGAACCGCATCATCGCGTCGTTCGGCACGGAACGTCGCATCGCGGACCATCTCGACGCGCTCGGCCTGCCGTCGGGTTCGGTGGTGATGGACACCGTGTACGGGTTCGCGGTCCTCACCGCCACCGACCGGCCCGAGCAGTTCGTCATCCCGTCCGACGCCGACTTCACCCGCATCCTCAACGATCCCGCCGCGAACGGCGTGCGGTATCTGCTCACCGTGCCGAACGAGGGCCGCGGCGTCTCGGACGCGGTGAACCGCCGCTACCCCACCGTCTTCGAGACCGGCGCCGACATCGCGACCCTCGATCTGGAGATCCCCAACGACGGCGACAACCAGCCGACCTGGCGTCTGTACCGGATCGGTTGACGGGCCCACTGAGGCCGTGCCACTATCCCAGCACCAACCCCGAAAACGGGGCGACCCCGGCCGGTGCGCCAACACCGAACCGGGGTCTGGGCACACGACAGAAGAGAGCTGTCATGCACCGTGAGGTGGATTGTATCCACACGCCGATTCCAGGCGCGTATCCCCGGGAGTGGCCGGCGCCGCGCGCCGCACACCCCGCCTCCGACGTGGCGTCGCCCGCCACCCTGAGCAGCGCGAGTCCGCCGACGACCTGACCCGCACCCCGCCCCGCACCCGACCACTGGGTCCGGGGCTGTCGGTGTTTCCCTGCGTGCATGCGAGGGCCGTTCCGGTGACCGAGGCGCACGCGGTCACGTCGTTTTCCGTGCGGGTCCGACGCTAACCAACCGCATCCGGCATTCCACCGTCCCGGTGAACGGCACCGGGCACCCGATCGAGTACGGGTCGACACGTCCGACCGGGTCCAGCTCAGCCGCTTGCCCTTTCGGGCACGCGGCCATACGTGCTGGCCGAGACGCGGTATCGGGGCATGGTCCGTGGGTTTGCTTGGGGAAGGGGCCGACAGGTCAGGGACCCGCAGGGTCTCCGTCTGCATTGCCGTCCCGACCTGAGGTGAGACATTTGTGACGAATAGAGAACCGCCCGAGGTTCTCGCCTGCGCATTCACGCCGACGGTGAAGCGGATCGAGACACCAAGCAGATTGGAGCCGGCGGTGGCACTCGTACGCTGTCGCAGACGGCGAAACAACCGACAGATCGAGGACGATAGTCCCAGCATAGTCCGCGTTGTCGTCGTTGCTGCAGAGCATGGCGAGGTCGTCGACTGCCCCACTCGACCGGAGATCCTCATCATGCCCAAATCCCACGCGTTGTTGGCGGCACTGTTCACCTGCGTGTTAGCGGTGAGCGGATGCGTCGCGAACAACGGCGACACTCAGAGCCCACCGGAGACGACCACCGTGTCCTCGACCTCGGCTCCTACCATCACAACCGCCCCGACCACGACGACCAGCGTGCCGCCGCCTCCGACTCCAGGACCCGAGCCTGCGCCTGTTATCGCCCCCACCCCAGCGCCGATTACATTCGAGTGCGGCGACCCAACAATGTACGAGTACGGCACCGCACTATACTCGGACGGCACCATCGGATACGAAGCCAGCTGCGACACACCGCCGGCGGATCGCGTTCTGCGGTACTGCGACTACGGCGGTGTCGCCGTCTATACCGACGGCAGCTACTCGACCACCGACCCCGCGTGCCTGCAATCCGCTCCGGCACCATCGTCCGGGGACTCGGGGTACCCGTACGACCCGAGTCAAGACCGCAACGGAGATGGCGTCGTCAACGGCTACGAGCGCTGTGGCACCGCATGCGGCGAAGCACCCACCAGCGGAGAGACTCAAATGCAGTACGGATGCGAAGAAGGCTGGATCGATCCGCAAACGTGTGCGCAAGCGGGCTACTGGTGATAAAGGCGTCGAGGGGGACTTTGACGTCCTGTCGCTTCCATCGTCGCAGGACGCTGCGGAAGGTGATGTCGGGCAGTCTCGCCGGGGTGCTGTGAAGTCGGGGGCAAGATCGACGGAGACATCGACAACGTTGATCCATCGTCAGTGATTGGAGGGTATAGATGACGCATCGTCGACACGATGGCATTTCGCGACAGTCGCTACCTACGAGAAATCGAATCGTCGGCGCACGAAATACCCTCAGCTTCAATTGATCCGAGGGCATTTCGACCCGAGCGTCAGGATAGCTAGTGGCACTCAGTAGACAATCCTGATTGTTACCACGCGGATGCGTAGTTGAATCCGCCGTAGCTGTTATGGCGCTCGTCCCTCGCGATCAGGGTGTACTGCGGCGGAGCCCCGGTGCTGCCCGAGAACAATGGATAGGAGACCGAGTAGATCGCGGCATATACGTAGTGCGAATGGTCGTTGGCGATTCGGGCCGACACGTACGAATCGGACTCGATGCTGACCTCAACACTTCCGCAGAAGCGGTTTCCTTCGGCTTTGGTGGGCAGGCTGACGAACTTGTTGACCCTGCCGTACCGGTCGTGGTAGGTGATCTCGTTGTTGTGCTGGTTTGCGCTGCAGAACACATACTTGGCCGCGCTACCGGAGACGGTCGCAGCCTGCGCCGCCGGTGCGGTGAGTGCTGCCGAGCCCGTAGCGAGCGTGGCAGCGGCAGCGGCAGCGAGGGTGCCGATCAATTTCTTCATGGTTCCAATCTCCTTGTGTCGGTGTTTTCATGGATCATGCGCATCCGCCTTCATGCCAGTTGCAGTCTGAACATGGGGTGGAAGTGGGGGCGGTTTGCCATAAGACTCGTTCAGCGAACACGCGATACGAACGGGTGGCCGGAAACGAGCGGGTCACAACAAGAATTACGACGGTGGTGATGGCGACGCCGAATCCAGGTCAGGACGAGCGCCGCGCCAACCTCGGCACTTCGAGTTCCGGGCTCGTGGGATCGACAGGCGTCTTCAGGCTGGCCGACGAGACGACCACTAGCGTTCCCAGAGGCAAACAATCAGAGCAGCAGGCAGTCCGATCTCGGCCGGGGTTGGCCGTGCTCGAGATGGTCACCCGACTCCGGCACCCGTTTGCGTCGTCCCGGGTTGCACAATACGCCCACATGTCGGCGGATTGCGCAGTGCCCCAGATGATGTCATCCGGTCGGACGACATGGCGACCTTCTGACCGCAGCCGGTTAGTTCCCGCCACCGATGTTTCGATTCCGAACAGAGGTCACGACGCAGTCCTGCACGAGCGACCCATACTCGTCGCCCGCAGACAAGCCGAGGACGTCGCGCCCGTCGACGGCTGCAGAACGCGATCGCGCGTCACTGGAAAGGGAGAACAGCGCTCCGCTTCGAAGTGCCCAGACATCGGCCGACGACACGCGGTCGCCAGGCGAGTCGTGGATGTTCCCGGCGACATAGGTGACACCGTCCTCACCGTCGACCGTCCATGCGTCTTCGAGGTGCGCGTCCTCGGTGAAGCTACTGTCGACCAGGCTCACCGTTTCCGGTGACGCCGATGAGCACCGGGGGTCTAGGGCGTCGGTCGCCAGTGTGGCGGTCGTGGTTCGGATGGTCGCGGTAGGCCGTTGGGAGGTAGTCGTCGGCCTCGGAACCATGGTCGACGGGGCGGCGGTCGTCGTCGAACTTGCCGCTGTGGTCGAGGCGGTATCGCCCTCCGGGCCTGCAATCGATCCGAGGACCGTCAGGCCAATGACAACTGCTGCTGTGACACCTACGACGACGGGCCATTTCTTCTTGGGTGTCGTCGAGGGAGTGGGCGTTACGACAGACGGAGGAGGTGCAGCAAGGGACCTGCTCTTTGGCGCTGTGGATTGCGTCCATTGCTGACCGTCCCACCAGCGGACAATATCCGGGTCGTGAGGATCGGGATGCCAGCCGACGGGCGGGTTCATGCGCTGTCCGTTCTGTAGGGATTGACCGAGTCGGATGTCGCACGGGTCGGCGTTCTCGTTACAGCGTTACTGCAGGTCACACTTACGGCTGACACGTAGTCACCGTTGACCCGCGCTTCGCACCGGACGGCGACGATACGAATCCGCGCGCCGGAGCTCTCACAAGCACTCCGTCGTTGAGGACCGGGTCGGCACAGGACGAGTACCTTGATACGACTGCGGTGTGCGGACAAGACGACTTCGGTCAACCGAAGCGTGCCGGAGCTGAAGTAGGCCAAGCCCGAGGGTCCACAGGAGGTGGGTAGGCGGGTTAACCGAGAACAACCCGCCGCGGCTGTCTTCCTCGCCGCGAGGTCTGCTGCCAGTTGCCTACGCACTGCCCGCCGATGCTCGGGGGATGGCGGTGGGTTGTTGGTGCGGCGCGCTGGGATGGTCGAGCAGACCGAGGTCGCCGATCTGCCGGGGGCGGTGCACCCACTTGCTGGCACAGGCTCGGGAGATCCCCACCTCGGCGGCGATGTGCGAGATCGGGCGGGTCTGGCAGCGCTGCACGGACGGGGGGCATTACCGTGCGTCACGACGGGCCGTTCCGGTCGGCGGATGGGTGACTTGGCGGTTCTCATCCTGTCGTCGGAAGGCCCGTCTACTTCGCTCAGTGCCTCCCTATGCCGGTGTCTACAACGTCATGACTCCCAACATCCAGCGTGCGCTCTACAATGACGGCTTTCGATGCGTCGAACAGGAGATGAGCGGAGATTCCTACGACTACCCGCAAGGCCCTCCGGCAGAAACCCATGCAGACCGCGGCCCTCGAAAAGATCCAACGTGAGCATCTGCGAGTCGGTACCGAACAGATCCGCGCGAACCTGCGCCGGATCGGCTACCAGGTCCAGGGCCAGACCATCCGCGAGTGCGTGCAGCAGTGGGACGAGCTGGTGCGCGGCAACGACGTCGACAGCATCCGCCGCGTGGTACTCGGCGGCGACGAGGTCGCCGCGGAGATGCGGAATCTGTCGCCGTTGACGATCGTGCTGACAGAACAGGAGAGCCTACAGGTGCTCGAGCAGCTCCGGCAGCGAGTTTCATGAATCAAGATCGAATTACTGAGAAGAGCTTCAGTAATCCGCATCCTTGCGCGTCGGTTCCGGCATGCCGGCTGCCGGTGGGCGGAGCAGGACGTAGCCGACGAGGCCGAGCAGAGCTGCCGTGACGGTGACGACGCCCAGCGGCACCGCGGTCCCCGGGCCGGCCAGGCCGACGAGGGGGGCGGTGACGCCGCCGAATGCGAACCGGGCCAGCCCCAGCAGCGAGGCGGCCGAACCGGCCACCTCGGGATAGTTCTCCAGCGCGAGGGACGTCGACGGCGGGGTCGTGACCGCCACCCCGCTGACCATCGTGAGCAACGAGACGACCATCGCGGCCAGCGGCAGGTGTGCGGTGGCGGTGAGCAGCACGCCACCGGCGCCGGCCACGACCATGATCAGACCGGCGACCAGGGTGCCGTGGACCGACCACCGCTCCGCGATGCGGCCGGCGAGGAATCCGAAGACCATGAATCCCAACGAGTTCAGCCCGAACGCATAGGAGTAGCCCTGCGGCGACAGGCCGTAGATGCCCTGCAACACGAACGTCGCGCCGCTGAGATAGGCGAACAGGGCGGCGTTGACGAACCCCGTGATGAGGACCGCGCCGAGGAAGACCCTGTCCGAGACCAGCCGGCGGAACACCCGCCTACTGTCGGCCAGGCCACCGGCTCGTCGACTACCCGGTGGCAGCGTCTCACGCAACACCCCGGCACTCGCGACGAGGATGGCCACGCCCACGACGGCCAGGAACACGAAGGTGCCCCGCCAGTCGGTGACCGTCGTCAGCTGCCCGCCGACGACCGGACCGATGATCGCCGCCAGTCCGCCGAGGACGGTGAGCCGGCCGTAGTAGCGCAGCAGCCGGGCGCCGGAATACAGATCGCGGCCGGCGGCCTGGGCGATGACGATGCCGACCGCACCGGTCAGCCCCTGCACCAGGCGCGCCGCGACGAGCGTCTCGATGGTCGGGCTCACCGCACACCAGGCGGACGCGGCGATGAAGGCCCCGACTCCGATCAGCAGCGGACGACGGCGACCGAACCGGTCCGACAGCGGACCGGCGACGACCTGCCCGAGCGCGAGTCCGAGCAGGCAGGCGGTGACGGTCAGCTGTGCCGCGGACGTGCTCGCCCCGAGGTCGGCGGTGAGCGCGGGCAGGACCGGCAGGTACAGGTCCATGGAGATGGGACCGAAGACGGTGAGCAGGCTCAGCACTACCCCCAGCGCCCTGCCCCCGGGCCCGGGGCCCGCAACGCTGCCGACCTTGCCCACGGCGACCCGGTGGTCGTCGTGGCGGCCCGAAGTCAGGGAGACAGACATGAACGAACGGCTCCTGATGAGTCGTGAGTCGCCCGTGCGGCAGACTCGAGGCGGTGACCGCCGGCGGGTGACGGTCGAGGTCAGGGGCGGAGCAGAACCTTGATGGCGCTTCGCTCGTCCATGGCCTTGTAGCCTTCGGCGGCCTTCGCGAGGGGCAACTCGAGGTCGAACACCTTGCCCGGGTTGATGGTTCGGCTCCAGATCAGGTCGATCAGTTCGGGCAGGTACTGCCGGACGGGTGCCGGACCGCCGTGCAGGTGGACGTGGGAGAAGAACAGCTCGTCGCCGGGCAACTGCACGTCGTGGGCGACACCGACGTAGCCGACGTGCCCGCCAGGCCGGGTGGACCGGATGGCCTGCATCATCGACTCCTGGGTGCCGACAGCCTCGACGACCGAGTGCGCGCCCAGCCCGCCGGTGAGCTCCTTGATCCGGGCCACGCCCGCGTCACCCCGTTCGGTGACGATATCGGTGGCACCGAACTCGCGGGCCAGCCGCTGGCGCGGTTCGTGGCGGCTCATCGCGATGATGCGTTCGGCGCCGAGTTGCTTGGCCGCCAGCACCGCGAGCAGGCCGACGGCGCCGTCGCCGACGACCGCGACGGTCTTGCCCGGCCCGGCCTCGGCGGCGACGGCACCGAACCAGCCGGTGCCGAGCACGTCGGAGGCGGCCAGCAGGGACGGGATCAGGTCGGGGTCGGGCATGCCCGGAGTGGCCACGAGGGTGCCGTCCGCGAGCGGGACTCGCAGGAACTCGGCCTGGGATCCGAGGCTACCCATGATCACCCGGTGGATACACGAGCTCTGATACCCGGCGCGGCAGATCTCGCAGGTGTTGTCGGACGCGAAGAACGAGCCGACGACGAAGTCACCGACCTCGAGGTTCGCGACGTCCGCGCCGATCTCCTCGACGACGCCGACGTACTCGTGGCCCATGGGGATCGGGCCGTCGTAGGTCTCGACACCGCGGTAGGGCCACAGGTCCGAGCCGCACACACATGTCGCGGACAGCCGGATGATCGCGTCGGTAGGTTCGACAAGCGTCGGACGGTCACGCTCCTCGACACGGACGTCGCCGGGGGCGTACAGGACTGCTCCTCGCATGACGGTGCTCCTTGTTCGCACGAGATCGGATGCTGGTGGCCCAGCTGTTTCCGGGCAGATTCCATGGAACACCGCGCACCACCCGCGCGGGAGGTCGAGTTCATGGGGGGTACCAGCAGAACCTCCCACAACGCCGCACCGGACGTACCGTGGACGGCGTGGACAACCGCGCCGATATCCGCAGCTTCCTCGCAACCCGGCGGGCCCGGCTGACCCCGCAGCAGGTCGGGCTGCCCGCCGGCGGCGGCCGCCGCCGCGTCCCCGGACTGCGGCGCGAGGAGGTGGCCGTGCTGGCCGGGGTGAGCACCGAGTGGTACACCCGTTTGGAGAAGGGCCACATCGGCGGTGTCTCCGAGGACGTCCTCGAGGCGGTCGCCCGGGCACTGCAGCTCGACGAGGCCGAACGCACCTATCTGTTCGACCTCGCCCGCGCCGCCCGGCCCACCCACCGCGCACCCCGCGCCCGCAAGCAGGCCCAGGTGCGGCCGAGGGTGCAATGGATGCTCGACTCGATGACCTCCTCCGCCGCGTTCGTCCGCAACGGGCGCATGGACATCCTCGCCACCAACGCGCTCGGCCGCGCGCTGTACTCGCCGATGTTCGCCGACGACCGCAGGCCCGCCAACATCGCCCGCTTCCAGTTCCTCGATCCCGGCGCCCGCGACTACTTCCCCGACTGGGACGGCGCAGCAAACGTGACCGTGGCACTGCTGCGCGCCGAGGCCGGCCGCGATCCCCACAACAAGGACCTGCGTCAGCTCGTCGGTGAACTCTCCACGCTCAGCGACGAATTCCGCGCCCGGTGGGCGGCACACAACGTCCGCATCCACCATGCCGGGAACAAGCAGTTCAACCACCCGGTGGTCGGCACGCTCGACCTCGTCTACCACTCCCTGGACCTGGCAGCGGACGACGACTGGGTCCTGGATCTGACCATCTACACCGCCGAACCCGGAACCGATTCCGAGGACCGGCTCAAGCTTCTCGCCAGCTGGGCCGCGACCCATCTCCCGGCCCACCCGGCGACCGAACCGTCCAGCTGACACGGACGGACGGCACCCGCGACGTTCGGTCGGTCCTGCCGTCCCCGCCGGCAGACAAGGCCTTCCGCAGCGAGATGGAAAGCGCTCCCGTGGTGTCGGCCTCTACCCGCCCAGGAGCACGCCCGAGGCCGAGATGGGCCGCAGCACGATCCGGACGAGCGCAAGCGGGTTGTCGTCCCCGGCGCAGCGGTTGGCGTCGAGCGTGCCGCAGGCGCGGCACCGGTGGATGATCACCCATTCCCCGCCCCCGCGCACGGTCACCGAGATGGGCTCCATCCGGCCCCCGCAGCCGGCGGCCCGGTCGCCGGGCACACGATCGACGTGTCTACTGGACAGGCAGTGCGGGCAGTGGTTGCGGTGCGCGGTTCCGGGCGCCTGCATCGGCACGTCCAGACCGCATCCGATGCAGCGGAACGATGTTCCGTGCCGCGCGGGTGCGTCGCGATGTGCCGGCTTCGGCCGCTGCACTCGAGCTGTTCGACTGTTCCTGCGGGACACCGAGCGCTCCTACAGTTGCGCGAGATGCTCGAGCGGGAACGGCGGTTGCGCCAGCGGTTTCACCGCGATGCGGAGCAACAGCAACTGGTTGTCGTCCTCGACCACCGGGCACGCGTCGAGACCACCGCAGGCGGTACAGCGGTGGATGAGCATCCACTCTCCGCCCCGGAGCACCGCGATCGAGATCGGGTGCGTGCGTGCTCCGCACCCGGCGTCCGGTCCGGGTCGGTGCTTTCCGGCGAGGCAGTTCGGGCAGTGCGTCCGTGTTGCACCGGCAGGCGTCGCGGCAGGTACCGTCAGCCCGCACCGGATACATGTGAACGTGGAAAGGTGCGATATCGATGTGCCACTGTGGGACACTTGGGTTCTCCTCTGTGAGATCAACTGTGCTGCAATGTGTGCCGAGCACTGTCGATCCCGCGAAGACCTCACACCGGACAGGCGATCCGATGGTGGGTGCGGATCACCGGTCCGAGCGCTTCACGGGATCGTGAAGGAGCTCGGCGGCTGTCCGGGGCATAGTTCACCACTTTCCATCCGAGTTCGACCGGCCTCTCCGCCGGACGCAGCAGACGTTATTCACCACGGGGTGAACGCGCAAACGAATTACTGCGAGCGCCGGGTGCCCGTTCCGTATCCGACTGGCGGACAAGTCCGTTCGAACGGTCCGGCGAACGGTGGTTCGATGCTGGACGACGACCGGGCGCACATCCGCGCACTCGGCGATCGACGCGGCACGGGTCAGTAGCTCCCGTGCCGGGCCAGCACGTCGAACGCCGGATCGCCGGGACCGATGTCGTACGTGCACTCCCCGGTGCGCGGGTCCGGCACGAACGCCCACAGCAACGCGCCGGCGGCCCCGGCCTCGCGGTAGCCGGTCAGGGCCACGTCCACGCGTTCGGCCCGTTCGGTGAGCGGCAGGCAGCTGCCGGCCTCGACGCCGAGTTCGGCCACCAGGATCGGCTTGGTCACCTGCCCGAGCCGCACCGGCAGCCACGCCGCCTCGTCGTAGTCGTGGTACTGCAGCACGTCCACGTACGGCGACCGCGCGAGCTGCGCGTAGCCGTCCCCGGCGCTGCCGCACTGGTCACCGCCGATCAGGCCGAGGGTGATCGGGTGCCGCGGGTCCGTCTCCCGCACGATCCGGCCGACCGCGTCGGTCCACGCCCGCAGCAGCTGCGCCGAGTCCGGTGGGCAGGAGCGCCGCGGCAGGCTGCACGCGGCGTCGCCGCACACGCCGGGCTCGGGCTCGCCCAGCAGGTCCCACGCGGCGAGCGCGGGTGAGACCCGCCACCGGTCCACGGCCAGGCGGACCCAGTCGCGGTAGCTGACCGCGAACGGGGCCCGGCGCATCGTCCATCCGTGCTCGTACCAGGCGCGGTCCTTGTACAGCTCGTTGCCGCACGCGCCGTCCTGCGGGGACAGCACCGGCATGACGAGCTGGCCGTGCCGCTCGGCGGCGGCGAACACGGCGTCGATCGCCGCGAAGTCCAGGGTCCCCGTGGCGCGGTTCAGCGCCAGCGCCTGGAAGGCGTTGAACCGCGTCAGCGACGACGGCGGAAGCGACGAGAAGTACGCGTCCAGGTCCACCTGCGCGCCGCAGCCGCCGTTGACGTCCCAGTCGGAGGCGAGCTGATAGGCGTTGAGCCCGGTCGGCCACCACGGCTTCCCGTCCAGAATCAGGCCCCGGCCGTCCACCGTGACACGCGCCGGCGGCGGCGGCGGTAGGTCCGGCGGCGGCGGGGACGCGCACGCGGCCGCGCCGACCAGACAGGCGACGACGACGGCGGCTGCGCGCATGGGCGAACGGTAGTCCCTGCCCGGCCGGACGGGAAGACGGGTTGGCCACGGCGCACACGTCGGCGAGGTCGGGTGAGCTCGTTGCCCACCGTTCCCCGCCGCGGCGCCCGTCCTAGCCGATCCTGCGGCGGTACGTGACCATGGCGAAGATGTACGCGACGACGAGGATGCCGACACACCAGGCGAGGGCGATCCAGATGTCGGCGCCGACCGGCTGCTGTGTGAACAGGTCGCGGATGGCGTCGACGATGGCCGTCACCGGCTGGTGCTCGGCGAAAGCGCGCACCGGGCCGGGCATGGTGTCGGTGGGCACGAATGCCGAGCTGATGAACGGCAGGAAGATGAGCGGGTAGGAGAACGCGATCGCGCCGTCCGCGGACTTCGCGGAGAGACCGGGAATTACGGCGATCCACGTCAACGCCAGGGTGAACAGGATCAAGATGCCGGCGACCGCGAGCCACGCCGGCGCTCCCGCCGCCGAGCGGAATCCCATGAGGAGGGCAACGAGCACGATGACCACGACCGAGGCCAGATTGGCGACCAGCGAGGTCACCACGTGCGCCCACAGAACGGACGAGCGTGCGATCGGCATGGACTGGAATCGCTCGAAGATGCCGCTCTTCATATCCAGGAAGAGCCGGAATGCGGTGTAGGAGATGCCCGAAGCAATGGTGATGAGCAGAATGCCGGGCAGCAGGTAGTTCACATACGAATTCGACCCCGAGTTGATCGCGCCGCCGAACACGTAGACGAACAGCAGCAGGAAGGCGATCGGCATGATCGTGGTCGTGGTGATAGTGTCCGGGCTGCGCGTGATGTGGCGCAGGGATCGTTTCAGCAGGACGGCGGTGTCGCCGAAGAAGTGCTTGGTCATCATTGTTCCTTACTCGTCCGTGGCGACGCTGCGGTAGTGCCGGCGTCGCCGTCCTTGCCGTCGTCACCGACGAGGGCAAGGAAGACATCTTCGAGTGTCGGCTGCTTTTCAACGTATTCGACCTTGGCGGGCGGGAGCAGCTGCTTGAGCTCGGTGAGGGTGCCGTTCACGATGATCCGGCCCTCGTGGAGGATCGCGATCCGGTCGGCGAGCTGTTCGGCCTCGTCCAGGTACTGCGTCGTGAGCAGCACCGTCGTGCCGTGCTCGGCGAGTTCCTCGACGGCCTGCCACACCTCGAGGCGCGCCTGGGGGTCGAGCCCGGTCGTCGGCTCGTCGAGGAAGATGACCGGCGGATCCCCGATGAGGCTCATCGCGATGTCGAGGCGGCGGCGCATGCCGCCCGAGTACGTCGACACCTTCCGCGCGGCCGCGTCGGTCAGCGAGAAGCGCTCGAGCAGATCATCCGCGATCCTGCCCGGGTCCTCGAGGTGCCGTAGCTGGGCGACCAGCACGAGGTTCTCGCGCCCGCTGAGAATTTCGTCGACGGCGGCGAACTGTCCCGTGAGGCTGATGGACTCTCGCACGTCCGCAGCCTGCGTGGCGACGTCGAAGCCGTTGACGCCGGCAGTCCCCGCGTCGGACTTCAGCAGCGTGGACAGGATTTTCACGATCGTGGTCTTGCCCGCCCCGTTGGAGCCCAGCAGGGCGAAGATGCTGCCCCGCGCCACGTCGAAGTCGACGCCGCGCAGCACCTGCAGGTCCTTGAACGACTTCTCCAGGCCCTCCACGCGGATCGCGGGCAACTGCACCTGATCGGTTGTCATCCGGATATCCGTTCTCCCGTGCGTCACGATTCGGGGCCTGCGACGCGATTGATGGTGTCGGTCAGCCGTTCCCGTTCCTTGCTGATCCACTGACCCTCCGGGTAGTTTCGGAGGAATGCCTCGGCGAACTCCACCGGGTCCTCCCCGACAACCGCGCGGATCGGCGTTCCGTCCGCCGCGCTCTGCTCGAAGAGATCGGCGAGGTCCTCGAACATCGAAGCCGCGCCGGCGGGGTCCCCCGGCCCGAAGTGCATCAGGTACCGCTCGAGCGCATCGATCGCCGTGCGGTAGTCCGCGGGAAGCTGTTTCGTGCGAGCCTTGTATTGCCGCCATCGCCGCTTGTAACCGATCATCTTCGAGATGGACATGGTCATCTGTCTCCTTCGTGGAGCTGTTCGAGCCGTTCTGCGAGGAAGCTCCATGTCCTCCAGAACTCTTCGAGGTATTCCTGCCCCTGCGCGTTGAGCGAATACACCTTGCGCGGTGGCCCTTTCTCGGACGGCACCTTCTCCACGTCGACGAGGCCTCTTTTTTCGATCCTGACGAGCAGGGCGTAGATGGTGCCTTCGGCGATGTCGGAGAAGCCCTGCTCCCGCAACCATGCCGTGATCTCGTAGCCGTACGCGGGCCGGTTGGAAACGATCGCGAGGACGATGCCCTCCAGCGTTCCCTTGAGCATCTCCGTCATCTGCTTGCTCACGGAACACCTCCTCAACTACTCAGTGTTACTGACTACTGGTACATAGTAACGCTGAATAGCGGCGGCGCAAGCCCCACGCGTCGAGACTCTCCGGCCAACGCCGCAACCACTCGATCACCAGGACCTGGGGGAACTGCCCCGGAAACCCAATGTTCAAGTGGCGGCCATGCTGCGGAGATCCGAAGCCACGACACTGGATGAATCGAGTGCCGATCGATGCAGAGGAGGCACTGACAGGACAGAGGTGGCGGCGCACCGCCCCACCGCGCACCCTCTCCGGTATGGCGCTACTGCGCCGAGTGCCCCCGCACGCCGCACCTTGCGGCGGTGTCTCTGCGGGTGCGCCGACGACAGGAGTTCCGTTCGACCACGGTCACAGCACCGCACCAGAACGAGGAGGCCCCAGATGCTCGGACTGAAGTTGCCCGTACCGTCGTTGCCGACGCTCCCGCTGCCGGGCCGCTCCCCGGCGAGCAGGCCACCCGCAGACGTGGTCGTGCTCGACCACGAGCAGGTCGAGGCACTCGGGCGCGAACTCGATGCGCTGCGCGCCCGCATCACCGCGGACCTCGGCGCACAGGATCGCGACTACCTCTTTCGCGTCATCAAGGTTCAGCGGGGCGCCGAGGTGGCCGGCCGAGTTCTGATGCATCTGGGGGTGTTTCCGCCGGCGTGGCTGGCCGGCGTGGGCGCACTCGGGATTTCGAAGATTCTCGACAACATGGAGATCGGGCACAACGTGCTGCACGGTCAGTACGACTGGATGCGCGAGCCCGGCGTGAACTCCCAGGACTTCGAATGGGACATCGTCTGTCCCGCCGACCAGTGGAAATACTCGCACAACTACATGCATCACACCTACACGAACATCCTCGGGCGGGACCGCGACATCGGGTACGGCATCCTGCGGATGGACCCCGGTCAACGTTGGAACCCGTACTACCTGGGCAACCCGCTGTATGCGCTCGTGCTGATGCTCACATTCGAGTGGGGCGTGATGCTCCACAACCTCGAGACCGACCGCGTACTCCGGGGCCAACGCGCGTGGCGCGACATCGCACCTATGGTCCGCGGCTGGTGGCGCAAGGCCGGCCCCCAGGTCCTCAAGGACTACGTGGTCTTTCCCCTGCTGTCCGGGCCGCTGATGCTCCCGACGCTGGCCGGGAACGCCGCCGCCAACGTGGTCCGCAACGTGTGGGCGTTCTCCATCATCTTCTGCGGCCACTTCCCGTCCGGCGTGCAGACCTTCACGGAGGACGAAACCGCCGACGAGACCCGCGGGCAGTGGTACGTGCGGCAGATGCTCGGATCAGCGAACATCACCGGCGGCCCGCTGTTCCACATCATGTCCGGAAACCTTTCACACCAGATCGAGCACCACCTGTTCCCCGATATCCCGGCGCACCGGTACCCGGCGATGGCGCCCGAGGTGCAGGCTCTGTGCGAGAAGTACCGTCTGCCCTACAACACCGGCGGGCTGGGCCGCCAGATCGGCTCCGTCTGGGTCAAGATCGTCGTGCTCGCGCTGCCGCCGGCCCTGACGCCACCGGTCCCGGCACCCGCAGTCACGATCGAGCGGCGCACCACGAGAGTCGGCGCCTGAGCAACGGTTCGCTGCAGGGCGTGTGCTCCAGCCGGCGTGTGGTCAGCCGGCATGGAGCCGACGTACGGCAACATGTCCGGCATGTGCTCGGATGCCGCGGCGAACCTCCTCGACACCATTCCGGGACGCATGCTCGTCCAGTGGTATCTGCGCGCCTACCGTGACGCGGATCCGCGGCCGTCCGTCGCCGCATTCGTCGAAGCCGACACCCTCGAGGACTTCGTCGACGACCTCGTGCTGATCATCGGCGAGTACCTCTACGGCAACGGCGCCAACGATGTCCTGGACATGGCCCTCACCGCACCGGCGACGATCGAGATGGCCGAGGCGATCTGCGCCGCGCTACGTCACCCGAGCCGGAACACCCTCGACTCCCCGCAGACCCACGAGGGCACGATCACCGAACTGAGTCTGCCGCGGGTGCGCAACCGCAGGCGGCCCGGTGCGCTGCCCGACGGCGCGTTCTGGACCGCGACGCCCCTGCACGACGGGACGAGCGACACGTGGAGCGCCAGCGGCGAGAACCTGCGCGGTCTGAAGGACCCCGCCCGCTACACCGTGCACTTCGATCCGGACATCGCGCGGATCGCCCGGATCGACACCGTCGGCGACTGGGCGGCCCTGATCGCCGACCATCCGCTCGAGTTCCGCGGGGCGCGCGTCCCGGACTGGCCGTCGATCGCCGAGAAGTGGGACGCCGTACACCTGTCGGCCCTCGGCCTGCTGTGCGCCCACCCCCTGCTGTCCGAGGTGCCATACGACCGGTACGAGGCCGGCGGCTACCGGCACAGTCAGTCGGGGCCGTGGCCCGGGGTGGGCGACTGGTCGACGGTGAGCACCGCGTGGCTGCGGATCCCCGAACGGTTCGAAATCCGGCCCACCACCCGGTCCGCGCGGTAAACGGCTCGCGGCCGGACCGGGCGCGGCTCTACGGTGGGTCGCGATGACCGAGATACGTCCCGCCGAGCCCGCCGACGTCGACCGCGCGACCCGCACCCTGGCGCGCGCCTTCGCCGACTACCCGTTCACCCGCCACACCGTCGATGCCCGTGACCACCTGCGTCGCGTCGAGGAGTTGCAGCGGCTGTACCTGACCGAGATCGGCCTGCGCTGCGGGCGGGTGTGGGTGGCCGACGACGCGTCGGCCGTCGCGGTGTGGACCACCCCCGAATCGACTCGAATCCCAGAGGCTTTCGAACGCATCGCCGGACGCGTCGCCGAGCTGTCCGGTAATCGGGCCGACGCGGCGGCAGCCGCGGAGGAGGCGCTGGCGCCACTGCGGCCCGTCGGACCGGTGTGGTTCCTCGCGACCGTCGCCGTGGATCCGGACCGGCAGGGCTCGGGCCTGGGCGGCGCGGTCCTCGAACCCGGACTCAGGGAAGCCCGCGAAGCGGGGGTACCCGCGTACCTGGAGACATCGTCGGAGCGGAACGTCGCGTTCTACCGCAGGCTCGGTTTCGACGTCGTCGGATCCGTGACCCTGCCCGACGACGGGCCGCGCACGTGGGCGATGGTCCGCAACCTTACGCAGTAGGGGTATTTGCCGACGAACCGGCCCGAGCTGGCCATCTGCTCGACGAGGGCGCTGACGTCGAACTCGGTGTCGATCCAGCGACCCACACCGGGCGCTGAGTACCACCGCTGCACTTCGTCAATGATCGACTCGGGAACGCAACCAGCTACCGCGAGACGCGATGTCATAGTCATCAACCGTAGGACCCACGTCCGACATACGCGAGGAGGGTCAGAAGCTCCTGGGGATGTCGAGGACCACGATCCCCGCCTCTTCCTCCAGCGCCTCCCACAGGTCCGGGCGGTCGAGCAGGTGCTCGGTACCGAGCACCGCGAAATCGCTGGGCTCCTCGTCTGTGCCGGTCTGATCGCCGCTGGCCGCGAATACCGCGATGCACGCATCGACGTGCTCGAGATCGTGCCGTGCCCAATACCGAATTCCGTCGAACCCCGCTTCGTGCAACGCCTTTGCCCACTGCTGGGTCAGCGGATAGTCGGTGGTGGTGAACATCTCGGAGGTCAATCCGAACTGGATCGCCCGGTTGGAGGTCGCATCGGCGAGACGCAGATCCCTACGAACAATCACCGTTGAAATGTCCCGCTTGGCGAGTTCCGGACGTGGGATGACGTAGATGCCGCTCCACGCCTCGAGCAAGGTGATGAGCTCGGTTTCCGCGGTGTAGCAGGTTCCCTCGGACCCGGTGAGATCGAAACGGCCGCCCCCATTGCTGCTGAACCACAACGCCCCCAGGCCGGCGGCATGACTGCGGTAGATCGTCGTACGGGCAGCCAGCCCGGTCTCAGGGAACCGTCCCCGGAGTGTGTCCGGGGACGGTGGCGGTTTCAGGAGTTGTTGTGCGCGGAAAACATTCACGAAGCGAGCCGTTCCGACGCCTGGCGGGCGAGCTTCTCGACATCAGCAGTGTCACCGTCGAGCAGGGCCTGCCGCGGTGTCCGGCCGTCGAGTTCGGGTTGCGCGCTCGACATCCACGACGCAATCGTCCACGGTTCGACGTCGGCATGGGCCCAGGTGCCCAGGACGTTCTTGATCCCCGCGATCGGTCGGTAGCCGAGGGCAGTCTCGGTGAAGCCCTCCGACCAGTAGCCGGCAGTGCCGTCCTCGGCGGTCAGGCGCAACACGCGATTGTCCCTGACCCCCTGGCTGAGCGCCTGCTTCGACCAGCCGGTCACTTCGAGGGTCTGCTTGTGGGTCAGGGTCGGGCCGATGTGCTTTTCCCACGCTCGGCGCGCTTTGAGGCTCGACAGCATACGTCTCACGCCGTCGGCCACGTACCGCGCGTCGTCGTCGCTGAGCTGCTCCGCGGCCATCCCGCTGGCGTCCAGCTGGTCGTCGACAACCTTCTTCAGTGGAGTGCTCATACCTCGATCGTCCTTGGTCAAGTAGGTCAAGTCAAGTAGGTCAAGAGGACGTGGGCTGCACGTTCGGCGAGGCCGCGCCGTGATCAAGCCCTCACCGAGCCCCCGGCCTCCGTGTCCACTGGTTCAGGGGAATCTCAGGCAGGCCGCCGCGCCGGCGACGCGCGGCATCGGTCCCCCGCGGTCGCTACCCTGACACCGCACTCGCGACAAGCATGGAGGACCAGTGAGGCGCCTGACCGGTCGGTGGCGGATCGTGGAGATGGGCCTGTGGGACCGCGACGCGATCGACCTGGTCGAACCCGGTTTCATCGAGTTCGCCGGCGACGGGACCGGCCAGTTCGGCTTCATCGCCGTCCGCGGCTGGATGGACTGCCGGACCATCGAACGCGACGGCCGCACCGCCGTGGAGTTCAGCTGGGACGGCGACGACGAAGGCGACCAGGTCAGCGGCCGCGGCTGGGCCGCCCTGGCGCAGGACGCCACACTCGAGGGACACCTGTTCATCCATCGGGGAGACGACTCGGGTTTCCGGGCGGAGCCCTACGGCCGCGTCGATCGGCGGGAGGGGCGATGAGTGAGTACCAGCACTACGAGTTCCTCACCGTCGACCGGCCATGGGACGAGCGTCAACAGGCCGAAGTGCGTTCCCTGTCCACCCGCGCGAGGATCACGGCCACCAGCTTCGTCAACGAGTTCCACTGGGGCAGCTTCCGGGGCGATCCGAACCGGATGATGGAGCGCTGCTACGACGCGCACCTGCACCTGACCAGCTGGGGAACACGGCGGATCATGCTCCGCCTTCCGCGCGGCCTGCTCGACCTCGACGTCGTCGGGAACTATTGCCTCGACGAGCGGGTAAACGCCTGGACCACGAGCGAATTCCTCGTGCTGGACCCGACCAGCGAGGACGAGTCCGGCGACTTCGATCCGGACGCCGGTGAATTGCACCTCGTGTCACCGTCACGTCTTCCCGGGGACCGGCAGTTGCGGCCGGGATGCGAACTGCCGCCGATAGACGGTGGGTGAAGTCGCGAAGGCGGAGGTGAAGTTCTGCCGGAAGGTGACGCTGCTGCCGAAGCCGCACGCGGACGCGACGGCGTCGATGCCCCAATCCGTGGTTTCGAGCAGAGCGCGTGCCTCCTGCAGTCGGCGCGTGAGAACCCAGCGTGCCGGCGTGGTGCCGGTGGCCTGCCGGAAGTGCCTGACGAAGCTGCGCCGGCTCATCCGGGCCCGATCCGCGAGTCGATCGACCGTGAGCGGTTCGTCGAGCCGGGTCAGCGCCCATTCGAGCACCTCGGCGATCGCGGTGTCGGTGGCGGGCCGCGCGAGGGGACGTTCGATGTACTGTGCCTGTCCGCCTTCTCGGTGCGGGGCCACGACCAGGTATCGGGCCACCCGGGTGGCGATCGCCGACCCGAGGTGTTTGCGGACCAGGTGCAGACAGGCATCGATCGCCGAGGCCGTACCTGCGGACGTGAGGACGTCGTCGTGGTCGATGTAGAGCACCGAGGAGTCCACCTCGGTGCCGGGACAGCGTTCGGCGAGCAGCGGCATCGCCTCCCAGTGGGTGACCGCCGCACGACCGTCGAGCAGCCCGGCGTCGGCGACGGCGAACGCCCCCAGGCACAACCCGGCGATCACCGCACCCCGCGCATGTGCCTGGCGCAGCTGTCTTTTCAATTCTGCACCGATCGGCCTCGGGGGCATCGGCCACGACGGGACGATGACGATGTCGGCCCAGTCGACCGTCTCGGGTCCGGTCACCTCACCGATCGGGTATCCCTCGGCGGTACAGACCGAGCCGGCCCGGTCCGACCACAGCCGGGTCTGCCAGTCGGGGGCCGGACCGAGACGGCGCACTTCGGCGAACACCAGCAACGGTGCCGCGAGATGGAACATGGTGATCCCGTCGAAGGCGTAGACAGCGATTCGCATCCTGTTCTCCCGGGTTGGCCCGATCTCATCGAAAGTGTGCATTCGTGCCACTTCCGGCCAGGGTAGACCTGCCGAACAATCGGGCGGTGAGGCGCTCACCCCGTGGGCGCGACACCCCCGATCGATTTCCCAGGGAGGAAACCCGTGACCGCACCCCGCCGTGCTCTCGTCGTTGTCGACGTCCAGCAGGAGTACTTCGACGGACCGCTCGAGATCCAGTACCCGCCGCGCGAGCAGTCGCTCGCCAACATCGAGGCCGCCCTCGACGCTGCCGCCGCCCACGACGTCCCGGTCGTCGTCGTTCAGCACCGTATGCCCGACGGAGCCCCCGTCTTCGTCGAAGGTTCGCGAGGATGGTCGCTGCACCCGGATCTCGAGCGGCGCATCGACCCGACGTGCAAACGCGTGCACAAGCAGTACGCGAGCGTGTTCGCCGGCACCGATCTGGCCGGCTGGTTGCGCGCCCGCGAGGTGGACACCATCACGATCGTCGGATACATGACCAACAACTGCGATCTCGCCACCGCCGCGGAGGCCGAGGCGCTCGGATTCGCCACGGAGATCCTCTCCGACGCCACCGGTACGATCCATCTCGCCAACGCCGCCGGGCAGGTCTCCGCGCAATCCCTGCACACCACCCTGATGGTGCTGCTGCAGTCCAATTTCGCCGGGGTCACCACGACCACCCAGTGGATCGAGGCCGTGCAGTCCGGCTCGACGCTACCCAAGAGCAACCTGGTCGAATCCGCCCTCGAGGGACGCTCGGCATCCGCGCTCGCCTGACGACCGCCCCACGTCCCGGGGCAGCCCGGTCGCGGAGGAGACGGCCGGGTTCGGTCGGTTTCGCGTTCACCGGGACGCTGCATCACGTCCGGATCGATCTTCCGCCCCGCGGGGGTGTGCCGGCCGACGAACGCCGGCGCGTCGCGATGGCAACTCACTGACCGGCTCGGCTGACCGGCCCGGGGTGCCGGTGTGCTTCACATGCACCGGCACCCCGGGCTTGCGCCACCGACGTCGTCGCGGCGGATCCCGGACGTTCAGCGGTCCTTGCTGTCCTTCTTGGCTTGCCGGCGCGCCCCGGCGGCGATGGTCGACGCCTCGTACTTCTTGCGGCCGGCCGAGTTACGGGTGGCGTCGACGCGGGTCTTGCCCTTCGACCGCACCTTGCCCTCGGCACCGACATCCTCGGCGGGCGCGGCGGCATCCGAGCGGGCACGAGCGAGCCGTTCCTGCTTCAGCTCCTCGGCCGAGCGGCGGGCCACCGCCCCCAGCTGGCGGCTGACCCGGGCCAGCGCATCCTCGAACACCTCCGCCTTGCCGGCGTTCCGCTCGTTCGCCGACTTACCGGCCGCCCGAGACTTTTTCGCGCCGACCTTCTCGGCACCCTGCCGGCGGTAGAGCTTGACGTACTTGTTGCGGGATCGGCGGATACGGGTGTGCAGGTCGATCAGGCCGTCCTCGTCGAGATCGGCCATCTCCGTCTTCTTCGTCTGCCGTACCAACACGAATTCGTCCTCGGACAGCGACTTCACCAGCTTTGTCATGACCGATTCCGTTCGTCGCACCAGTCCTGCACAGGTGTCGGCATCGTATCCACCTCGGCCCGGCCACCGAGGCCGTTCCAGCCGATCCGCCGCACTCCGGCAGGCGCAGCGACGAGTGCGCGATTACCCGGCCGCGGGCGGGGGTATGCGCGAGGAATGTGGTTCCGGGCGGTGTCCGTGAAGTTCGAGACCGACGGCGGCCCCGGGGCCCGGAGGCGACGGGGACCGATCTCCTCCGTACTGAAGCGTCGGCAGGTGCTCGTCGAAGCGGTGCGCTCCCGGCTGTGGCCCGTCCCGGCGGCCGCGGTGCTGCTGGCCGTGCTGGCCGGCATCGGCGTGCCCGAACTCGACGCCGCCCTCGATGCCCGGCTGCCACCGACGGTGGCGGGATATCTGTTCGGGGGCGGTGCCGAGGCCGCCCGCGAGGTACTGAGCGTGATCGCCGGCTCGTTGATCACCGTCACGGCGCTGACGTTCTCGCTGACACTGGTGACCCTGCAACTGGCCAGCAGCCAGTACTCCCCGCGGTTACTGCGCACCTTCGCCGCCGACCGTATCGTCCAACGCACCCTGGCGCTGTTCCTGGCGACGTTCATCTACGCGCTGACCGTGTTGCGCACCGTCCGCAGCGACACCGACGCCGCCGACGGCACCGCGTTCGTCCCCCAGATGGCGGTGACGACGGCATACCTGCTCGCGGTGGCCAGCGTCGTCGCGCTGGTGCTGTTCCTCGGACATCTGGTCCGGCAGATCCGCGTCGAGGCCGTGCTCGAGCACGTGCGCGCCGACACCTGCGCCACCGCCACCCGTCTCCTGCCTCCCGCACGCCGGGACACCCCTGCCGTGCCGGTGCCCGTGCCACCGCCGCATCGGCACCTCGTCGAGGCGGCCTCGTCCGGATTCCTCGTCGAGATCGACGAACACGCCCTGCTCACCGCGGCGGAGCAGGCCGAGGCGGTGGTGTGGGTGGACCGCCCGGTGGGCAGCCCGGTGCTGGCGGGCACACCGGTCGCGTTCTCCTGGTCCGTCCGCCCGCAGGAGCCGTTGACCGAGGACGCGGCGCACCGGCTGGGCGAACGGGTCCGCGCGGCGCTGCGCACCGGCAGCGAACGCACCGCCGTCCAGGACATCGGCTACGGACTGCGGCAGTTGACCGATGTGGTGGTGCGGGCCCTCTCGCCCGGGATCAACGATCCCACCACCGCCGTGCACGGACTGATCTCGTGCACCGCGGTCCTGGCCGACCTTCTCGACCGTCGGCTCGGCCCGTACACCCAGTGCGACGAGCACGATCGGGTACGGGTGGTGCTGGCGCGGCCGACCTTCGCCGAGCTGCTGGATCTGGTGTGCACCCAGCCGCGGCTCTACGGCGCCGACGATCCGATGGTGCTGGACGCGCTGCTGTCGATGCTGCGGGAGCTGGCATGGAAAGCCGCCACCGGCGAGCAGCGCACGGCGATCACCGACCAGCTCCGTCGCCTCCAGGAGCACGTCACCGACCACGACACCGTGACCCGCCGGCACCTCGACCACCTCGCCCGGCAGGTGGGCGAGGCCCTCGAACGGCGCTGGGCAGGGCGCCGTCCTACCTGACGTGTGCCGTCGCCTCCGCGGCGTCGCTGGTCGCCGCGGGGCCGGCCCGTCGGTGTCATCGCGGCGCTGCGAAGCCGCCGGCCACCTCACAGGAGGCCGCCGCCCTCAGGTGATCCGCCCGCATCGACCGCATTTCGGCCCTCGATTCCACTTCCCGCCCCTCGGGCGAACTGTTACAGTCACCACAGTCATTGATTGATCGCTTGATCAGTAGAGGTAACCGCGCTTCGGCGGTGGGAGGCAGAGCATGACGCACAGCGATGTGCCGGTGGCGGTGATCGATCGCGCCGCCCGGCTGCTGGAGGCATTCCGCGACAGCGAGCGACTCACATTGGCCGAGCTCACCCGCCGGACGGGCATGCCCCGCTCGTCCACGCATCGCCTGCTGACCCAGCTCGTCGAGATCGGCTGGGTGCGACGGGACGCTCCCGCGTACGCGCTGGGCACGAAGATGCTCGAGCTCGGCTCCCTCGTCCAGCACAACGACACCCTGCACCGGGCCGCCCTGCCCGTCATGCACGAACTGCACGGCAACACCGGTCTCGTCGTCCACCTGGCGGTCCTCACCGGCGCCGAGGTGCTGTATCTGGAGAAGGTGGGCGGCCCCTATTCGATGCGCATCCCGTCGCGCGTGGGCGGACGCCAGCCGGCGCACTGCACCGCGTTGGGCAAGGCGCTTCTGGCACAAGGAAGAACCGACCTCGACGCGCTCTTCGCCGAGCGCCCGCCGACGGCCCGGACCCGCCACAGCGTCACCGACCCGAACCGGCTGCGCAGCGAGCTCGCCCGTACACGGGAACAGCACGTCGCGCACGACCGCGACGAGGCTGCCGTCGGAGTCTCCTGCGTCGCGGCGCCGATCGGTCACGCCGGCAAGTGTGTCGGCGCGATCTCCGTCAGCGGCCCCACCTCGTCGATCCGCCCCGCCGCCCTGGCGGGTCCGGTGCGCATGGCCGCCCTCACGACGTGGCGTCGCCTCACCCGGCTCCGGTCGGCGGACTCACAGCACGCCGTCTGAGGCTCCATTGATCGTTTGATCAATTAATGTGCCACAATGGACCGGCCGTCGACGACCGAGTCCCGAGGAGTGCCATGGATCCGCACGAGCGCCGCCGCCAGATCCTCGACAGATCCGCACAACTGTTCGCCACCAAGGGAATCGCGGCAACCACCATCCGGGAGATCGCCGACGAGGTCGGAGTCTACTCCGGGGCGCTCTACCACTACTTTCCGTCCAAGGAAGCGATCGTCACCGAACTGATCCGCGAATACATCGAGGACCTGAGCGGACGGTGCCGCGAGATCACGTCCCGGACCCAGTCCCCGGTGGAGCGGATCGAAGCGCTCGCCCTGCTCGCCCTGACCACCTCGGAGGACTACCGGGGCGCCACGACGATCTGGCAGCGCGAGGGCGAGTACATGCGGGACCGCCTCGTCGAGGCGGACCTGGCCGAGATTGCCGACGAGGTGGAGAAGGCGTGGCGGGAGGCCATCGCCGAGGGTGTCGCCGAGGGAACCTTCCGGGACGACATCGATCCGGACGTGTTCTACCAGCTGATGCGCGATGCCGTCTGGCAGGCACCGCGCTGGCACCGACCGAGCGCGCAGCGCTCCAATTCCGACCTCGCGCACGAGATCACCCGGATCTTCGTCGACGGCTTCCGGCCGCGCACCGGCTGACGACCGCCGCCGGCCCGCGCCGGGCCGGTATGGCTCGGCGCAGGCCGGCGCTCGCGGGTCAGCCGCGCAGTGCCATGGTCTCGTCCACTTCCTTCTGCCAGTTCTCCAGTGCCCGACTGGTATCCACCTCGAATTCGAAGCGCTGCACCATCTCCGGAGTGACGTCCTCGACGTCGACGAAGAACTGGCTGTACCACCGGCGCAGCTGGTACACCGGCCCGTCCTCCTCGATGAGCAACGGATTCTCGATGCGGGTCTTGTGCTTCCAGATCTCGACGTCCTGCTTGAACTGCGTCTCCACGCCCTCGGTGAACATCGTCGCCATCGCGGCGGCCTCCTCGTCCCCGACCCCGTCCACCTTCTTGACGATGGTCCCGAACTGCAGCACGAACGAGTCCTGCGTGACCGGGTAGTGGCAGTTGACGAGCTTGGTTTCGACCGTCACGTCTCCGGCGACCGTGTAGACGGTGTCGAGCATGAAGGACGGTCCGTAGTACATCGCGTCGGAGATCGTCTGCGAATCCGGCAGATCCAGCTGCACACCCGTCTTGATGTCGTCACGGCCGGTCGAACGCATGTGCTGCGCGGCGATGTGACCCTCGAAGACGTTCTTGAAATACTGCGGCATCTGGAAGTGCACGTAGAAGAAGTGCGCCATGTCGACGACGTTGTCGACGATCTCCCGGCAGTTCGACCCCGTCACGTGGAAGGTGTTCCACGTCCACTCGCTCCACGCGTCCGTCCCGTAGTCCGGGATCTCGGGGATGGTCACGTCCGCCGGGGGCGGGTTGCCCTGCGGGTCGTTCCACACGAAGAGCAAGCCGTTGCGTTCCATGTTGATCCAGGACTTCGTCCTGGCGATCTTCGGGGTGCGGCGGGCATACGGCACCTCCGCGCACCGGCCGTCGCCGCCCCACCGCCAGTCGTGGAACGGACACGCGATCGTGTCGCCCTTGATCTCGCCCCGGGCCAGATTGCCGCCCATGTGCCGGCAGAAGGCGTCGAGGACGTGCAGGGCGCCCTTCGAATCCTCGAAGACCACCAGGTCGGTCCCGAATACCTTGATCTGATGCGGCTTTCCGTCGTGGAACGTCTTCGCCAGTCCGAGGCAGTGCCAGCCGCGGGCGTACCGCGTCGGGTTGCTGCCCGTCTCGATGCTCCGAACCTCGATGGTCTCGGGTTCAACAGTCATGAAGTCCTCCAGGTGATGTGCTTCCGGGTGCGGCGACGGACGCCGGACCGACTACGGTTCGACCCGCTGCGAGGGCACGAGCCGGCCGTCACGCACGGCTCGATCGACCGACTCGTGCAGCGCTCCGCAGCGGGGCAGGTAGGTCGTGGTCTCCCCCGCACGGGCCGCCGCGGCGAACTCGCGGCAGGTGTCGCGGGCCGGCCCTGTCCACTGAATGCTCGTGTGCACGGGGCTGTACTTCGCCACGAACACGGTGTTGCCACACGCATGACAGTCGAGCGACTGCATCGATCACTTCCTTCCTCGGGTACCTCGAGCGTAGGAATTTCCCCGCGCTGTGGCTGCGGGGTGTCAGCTCAACGGGACACCTTTTCCGAGGCGGGATTCGGGACCGGGGTCAGGACGCATCGCGTGCCGGTGTGCATGCCGGCGAGGTCGGTGACTCCGCCGAGCAGAACGAGCGGGGCACGCACCACCGCTCACCGGTCTGCGATTTCGCGAAGGTGATGCCCCAACCGGTCACGCTCGGCGTCCGACTGTTCGGCAAGCTCGCACCGAAGGTGTACCCGTATCGGGACCTGTATCTCCTGGAACAGGCTCCGCAGTTCCTGCCCCTCAGACGTCCCGCTGGGGCAGGATCTCGACGTACCCGTCGGTTCCGTTCACGCGGATCTGCTGCCCGTCGCGAATCAACCGGGTGGCACCTTCCACACCCACGACGGCCGGCAAGCCGTACTCCCGCGCGATCACCGCCCCATGGGTCATCAGTCCGCCCACCTCCGTCACCAGGCCCTTGATCGCGACGAACACGGTAGTCCAGCTCGGATCGGTGTAGGCGGTGACCAGGATGTCGCCCGCCTCGAGATCGGCCTGCGCCATATCCGACACGACACGGGCTCGCCCCTCGATACTCCCGGCGGACACCGGCGTACCGGCCAGCGCTCCAGGCGGGACGTCTTCGCGCCGATATCTTCCGGCGACGACCTCGCCGTCCGATGTGAACACCCGGGGCGGCGTGAGCGCCTGGTACGAGCGGAATGCGGCCTTCCTCTCACGGATGAGCTGGTCACACGATCGGTGCGTGAGCACGACCTCGCGCAGCTCGTCGAACCTCAAGTAGAAGATGTCTTCCTTCCGGCGAAGCACGCGCGCCTGCACGAGCCGCTCGGCATCGCCCAACAAGGCTTGCTTGTATACAAAGTAGCGGCTGACCATGCCGTATTTCGGATACTCCCGATACCCGGAGAAGGTGCGGACACGGTCGATCATCCGCTTGGCCTCATAAGCTTTTCGCTCTCCCTCCGGCAAGGCGCGCAGACGCTCCAGCAACTGGTGTTCCTTCTTCCGAGCCTCTCGCCGCCCGTGCTCGAAGCGTCGCTTTCCAGCGCCCGGCCCGAAGTTCCTGATGTTGCTCATGAGCATCGGCACCAAGGTGGTGGGGCGTTCGCTCCAGCGCGGCCTCGTGATGTCGATCTCGCCGACGCAGCGCATGCCGTGCTTGTCGAGGTATGCCTCGATCGCTGCGCGTGCCTGCGGGCCGCCAGCGCGTTTCGCCAGCTCGTCCAGGAAGCTCCCCTCCTCGAAACCCGCGTCCTCGACGTGCTGCAGAAAGGCCACCACGTCCGCGTGCGGCCGGATCGCGTCGGCCACGCCCACAAGCGCCAGGCCCATCTCCGACGTGACGTTGCGCGGGACCGATTGCGTGAGCGTGTCGGCTGCGTTCTTCTCGCCCAGCCAGGCCTGAAGCCGATCGTTGAGCCACCAGGCTGCTTCCATCGCCGCCGTGATCACCTGGTGACTCCGCGGGTCGAAGAGGATCCGCCTCAGCTCCTTGATGTCGGCCGAGATGAAGTCGAGCAGCGCCGCTCCGGACTTGGCCCGGATGTCGCGCTTCAACACCGCGACAGAGGCCTGGCTCTGCGCCATCAACTCGGCGACGATGCCCTCGTCGGCCTCGATCAGGGCAGGGGCATCGCCAGCCGGTACAGCGCCGGCCCCCTCGTCCGGACACCACCTGATGAAGTCGACACGTTCGACGATGGTCTCCAACGCATCCCCGAGAAGCGGATCGGACTTGCCGAGAGCGGCCAGTAGTCCTGTTCTCTTCACCGGCGAAGCCAGAGCCTGGGTGACATCGACGAACAGCCGACCTCCCGCCTCCCTCGTGGGTGCCGGACTCGTCAGTTGCCACAGCGAGATCCCCAGGGGCTTCATTGGATCGGTCATCATCTGCTGGTGGCCGACAGAGACGTACACACGGTTCTCCCCGTCGTTGACCACGGGGACCGGGAACAGCGTGGTGATCGGGCGACTTTGCACGATTCGGAAACCGTCGTCGACCAGGCACCATTCGATGTCCTGAGGACTGCCGAAGTGCGCTTCGATCCTCCTGCCCAGCCGCTCGAGTTGCACAACTTGCTCATCTGTCAGCACCGACCGGTTCTGCTGCTCCTGCTCGATTCCCTGCATGTGCGTGCCCCCGGCCGGCGCTGCTTGGACGGCGCATTGTTTGGTGGCGACGGTCCTATCCGTGACTTTGCCGTCGCGCACTTTGTAGACGTCCGGGTTCACCAGGCCGGAAACGAGGGACTCGCCGAGTCCGAAGCCTGCCTCCACCGACGCGACCTTCCGATTGGAGGTGATGGGATCGGCCGTGACCAGAATCCCGGCCGCCCAGGGGAACACCATCCGCTGGACAACCACCGCCATGTGAACCTTCCGCTGGTCGAAACCATTGCGCAGACGGTAGGTGACGGCTCGCTCGGTGAACAACGAAGCCCAGCACCGGCTCACGTGCCGGAGAATCGCCGCTGGGCCCGACACGTTCAGGTACGTGTCCTGCTGACCGGCGAAGGATGCGGTCGGCAGATCCTCGGTCGTCGCGCTGGATCGGACCGCATAAGCGGCTTGTGCACCGAGCCGGGCGAGAGAGCGGACGATCTCCGACACCACATCGTCAGGGATGACGCACTCTTCGACCGCACGGCGGATCTGCGCACTGAGCACGCGGATCGAATCTCGATCCGCCGCCTCGAGGCGCGACAATCGATCGAGCCGATCGTCGAGGGACGGCACTTCTGCCACGACCCGCCGGAAGGCGTCAGTCGTCACGCAGAACCCCGCCGGCACCCGTGTGCCTTCGATTCGCGACAGCTCTCCCAGGTTCGCGCCCTTGCCGCCGGCTACCGCAACCTGCGTCCGATCGATCTCCCGGAAATCCAGTACATATCCCATTCCCCTGCCCCTCACCTGTAGGTTCCGGCGTTCCGCAGGCGATTATCGGCCACAATTCCGGGCCTCATGAGAGCCTCGAATCGTGTATAACGTAGAAGGGGGCAGGGACAACACACCGCCGTGGCGGGCCGATAAGTCCCGGCATGGTTGATCAGCACGGAACATGCCTTCGGCCTTCTCCGCCTTGATGATTCGATTGCGCACGGCCACGGGACCGAGCCGGTCCGGTGCGAGCACATCGGGAATCTGCACGTTTCCCTCTTCCGCGAAAAGGTACGAGTAGGGATATCCGTCGCACGTATCAGCGCATCAGCGCTTGACCGCCGTCGACGGGGAGCGAGTGACCGGTGATGTACCGTGCCGCCGCACTGCACAGGAAGACCACCGCCGGCCCGATGTCGGTTTCGGGGTCGCCCAGCCGCCCGAGCGGCACGGTGTCGAGATACGCCCGCGCTTCGTCCGGACTCTCCTGCGCCCACACCTCGAGGGCGGACGAATTGGCCAACGGGAGAATGGCATTGACTCGAATCCCGTCGGCAGACCACTCACACGCCGCCGTGCGGGTGAGGACGCGGATCGCCTCCTTGGCGGCCGCGTAGCCGCCGTATCCCGACGGGTCCCAGCGCACCCCCGCCGCGGACCCGAGATTGATGATCGCGCCGCCGCCCGTCAGATGCGGGTGGCATGCCCTCATCAGCCGCAACGTCGCGGTCGGCCCGGAATCCATCCCCCGCTGATAGACCTGTTCGTCGAGGTCGAGCAATCGTCCGTGGACCGTCGACTGGGCGTTGTTCACCAGGATCGACAGACCGCCGAATCGCGCGATCACCCGCTCGACCAGGAGATCGATCCCGCCCGCATCGGTGACGTCGCACACGAAGGCGGCAGCGCGGCCGCCGCGCTCCTCGATCTCCGCCACCACCTTCTCGATCTTGTCGGCCGTCCGCCCCACCACGGCCACCCGGGCTCCGGCCGCAGCCAACGCCAGGGCGATGCCGCGTCCCACCCCCTGACCCGCTCCCGTCACCAGCGCCGTCTCACCGTTCACAGAGTTCACGTCCGTCTTCCTCGCTCGGGACCGCACACACCGCTGCGCGCGCTCATTGAGTAATCGATCAATCAATCGCGACCGATGATGCCGGTTGCGAGCAAATCCCGGGGGCGAACCGGCGAGTAACTTCCGGCACCCGCGGACGCCCTTGCGTTGCGATGAGACCCTGACAGCTGTGGAAATGGTGATCGCGGTGAATCCGGAGCCGGCGTCCAAGCTGGGCTACCTGCTGCGGGTACCCCTCGACGGCGGGCTGGTGTTTCGCACCTCGGGAACCTGGCCGCGCACGAAGGCGCTGTACTGCCATCCGGTGCCGATCGACGAATGGCCCGACGACCCCGAGGTGGTCGAACGCGTGACCGTGCGGTCGTGTGCACGGCGCGGCGCGGCAATCGATCTGGTACTCGACCGGGGCCGGGAGAACCGATCGCAGATCGTGTACACCACCGCGCGCGGACGCGACGTGGTGTTCTGGCAGTCCCCGCGTACCCGCAAACAGGCCCGGCCGAACGTGCGCACACCCACCGCCCGGGCCGCCGGCATCGCCGAGCTGCCGATCGTCGTCGACTCGCACGAGCGCTACGCCTACCGGTTCGCCGACCAGCAGGTCGGTCTCACCAAGCGCGCACTGCCGTGCGGGGACTACGGGGTCTTCCTCGAGGACCGCCTCGTGGCCTCGGTCGAGCGCAAGTCGGTGCCGGACCTGGTCTCGAGCCTGACGAACGGCACGCTGCGCTACGCCCTGGCCGAACTGGCGGCCCTACCGCGGGCCGCGGTCGTGGTCGAGGACCGGTACTCGGCGATCTTCGCGCTCGAGCGGGTGCGGCCGGCGACCGTCGCCGACGGTCTGGCCGAGTTGCAGGTGCGCTGGCCGAACGTACCGATCGTGTTCTGCGACAACCGTGCCCTGGCGGAGCAGTGGACCTACCGCTATCTGGCGGCGGCCTACGTCTGGGCCGAGGCAGAGAGCACGGCGATCGCCCGCATCGCCGCGCCCGCCTCCACGACACCGTCGACGGCCGAGGTTCGAGCCTGGGCCCGCACGCAGGGTCTGCCCGTACCGGATCGCGGCCGGCTCCGACCCGAGGTCTGGCAGGCGTGGCGCGCGGCTCACCCGAACTGACGAGATCGCCGGCGGTGCACTTCTCGTGACGACACGCCGGGCAGTGGCACGAGAAGCGCACACTCACCGGGATGTTCGGGTCGACGGTGGCTACCTGGCACGATCGCCTATCACCGATTCTCGGAGTTCGATCCGAGAATCGGCACCACCAGGACGTCCGTGGTGGCATGTCGCAGCACGTGCCGGGCGACGCTGCCGAGCACTGCGTACTCGAGCGGAACGCTCCCGGTCCCGACGACGATCAGCTCGGCGATCCTCGATGCCGATCTCCGGGATCATCGAGGCGGCGTCGTCGGCCCCGTGCAGTCGCATGAGCTGTTCGCCCATCACCACGGACACGTGCACGAGAACGTGGTCGGCCTCGGGGGTCCACGCTGCGGCGGTGCGAGCGGCCGAGGTGGATGCACGAGAGGTGTCCACGGCCAGGAGGACGGTCCGGTAGGGGCCGTCGGGTGGATTCTTGACCACCAGCACGGGGGGCGCTGGTTCCGACGAGACGTTCGGCGTTGCTGCCCAGCGACATTCCGGCGAGCCGGCGGGCTCCGTGCGCGCCGATGACCAGCAGGTCGGCGTCGCGTTCACGGTCGTAGCGCCGGCGTCAGGAAGGGAGGGCGCAATCGGCGACGGAACGGATCGTCACGTTCCGCAGCCGGGTCGAAGACCCGGACCGGCAAGTCACGGGTTTCGGCGGTACGGTTTTCGAACTCGGTCTGCGCGCGGCGCGGGCCCCGGCGAATCCCGAGACGTCGGTAAGGTGGCGTCCTATCGCAGGGCGCGGATTCGACGTTGCCGACTCGGCGGACCTGACCGGTGACGGCCCGCGCACCTGGGCGATGGTTCGGACCGAGGAAAGCCGACGTCCGTCGGCAGCGGCGCGCGCCGGTTCTTCCCGGGTGGCACGCCGAGCACGCCACGTGAGCAGCAGTGCGACGGCGAGGAGCAGTTCGGCGATGTCCCCGCCGCAGTACATGAGCTCGCCGGCTCCCCGCAGCTGTTCCCCGGGAACTGGTACCTGGACGAGCAGGCCCGCGTACATCAGCTGGGAGATGGCGGCGTGGGCAGTGCTCGCGATACCGAGCACCACAAACCGCACCGGGACGTTGCCGATTGGGAAGTTCGTCGAAATGACTCAACGCCTCGTTCAGAGCGCTTTCGGAGGCGTCCCGGTCGAACCCTCGGCGATCTCCCGGCCCCGCTGCTCCGGCGAGGCATACCTCGGGGTCTGCACCCCCGACGCCGCCCAGTCCAGCAGCCGGCGCAACGCGGCCGCGTTGTAGCCGGTGTGCGCGAGCAGATGCGCCCGCGACCACCCAGCCAACGCCGTCGGCTGAGGCATAGCGGGGCTTCCGATGGAGTTTGTGATTGGGGACCGGGGACGCGGGGTAGCCACGGTATACGCCCCGCGCGCACCGACGCGTCATAGTTCCACATGCTCCCGACGCCCGACGCAGTGCGTGGCGACGACACACAGCAAGTGGGTGCGATCATGAAAATCACGAAAACCAAAACCAAAGTCGAGATTGCCGCAGCGGTCGGCGCCGGATACCTGCTGGGGCGCACACACCAGTTGAAGATGGCCGTGAAGATCGCCAGGGCGGGCGGGCGGTCCCCCAGTGGGCCTCAGGATCTGCTCGCACAGGGATCCGAGTTCCTCGCCTCGTCACCGGAGATCGCCGAACTCGGCGACTCGGTTCGGGACGAGTTACTCGACACGGCGGCCGCCACGGTCGAGGCCACCAGCGAGCACGTCGATTCGTTCCGCGACCGCCTCCGGTCGCGCGGCGCGAACGTCGTCGCCGGCGGCGGGCACCTGGTCGCAGGGGTGAAGAGGATCGGCCGTCGCGGGCACGCCCACCCGCGGGACGCCGAGGACTCCACCGTCGACGAGGAACTGGACCACGGAAAAGACGAGGACGGACAGTTCGACGCCCCGACGAGCGTCGAACCCGCCCCCCCGGGGCGGCGGGCGACCCAGGGACGATCGAGCACGGGAACAACTTCGTCTCACTCGGTCCAAGAAGAACAACAGCCGAAGCCGCGCAGACGGCGCAAACCACGGATCACGGCGCCCAGCGACTCGACGGGGGAGTCCCAGGACGAATCCGCATCGGAAGCACGACCGGACACAGCCGCACGCAGGAAGGGAACGGTCAAGGCGCCCAAGCCTCCGACGGACGTACGAGACGAGGAGATACCGCACGACGCGAATAAGGGCGAGGACGAAAAACAACCACAGCCGTCCAAGGGCCGGGCAGGTTTGCGGCGGATCACGCCCACGCGCTGGACGATGCGTAAACAGTCACCGCCGACCGAAACCACGCCGAAAGGTGGTCGGTAGCGGAAACGGGTTGTCGAGGCGAAGGATTTCAACTCGATCGGCGCAGACACCCGCTACTTGCCGGCAATGAAGGCCATCCAGTAGCTGGCCACGGCGATGTCGACGACTGACCGGAGGGCACCCGCCGGGTGGGCATCCCCGCCACCGGGACGACGTCAGGCGTGAGGTGCAGGGGTGCCTCTCTGTTTGTCAAGCCGCCCTGGCAGATTGATTGCCTGCCACTCGGAGACGAGGTCTTCCATCGGAAAGCATGATGCGCCAGACGTGATCGGAAAGGTGACGTTTGGGGCGCGCCGGGCCCGCACGCGATGACCACTGCCCACGATATCGATCACCGCCAGCTGGTCGAAGGCCGACTCACCAGCGCCAGTCCCGACCTGCTGCGCGAGCGGCTGACGATGTTCGTCCACGCCCTGAGGGGCGCCGAGGCCGACGCACTGTGCGGCGCCGGCTACGGACAACGCTCGGACGAACGCGTCAACGTCCGCAATGGTTACCGGCACCGGGACTTCGATACCCGCGTCGGCACGCTCGACGTGGCGATCCCCGAGTTGCGGCAAGGGTCCAAGTTTTCGGACTCCTCTGCGAGGTCGGCGTGTCAGGTACCCCCGACGAAGCCTCTCCCCAGCGAGGCGAACAGCCCAGAACCCTTCGTCAGGATGTCCTGACGGCCCGGAATATGAGGCGCACACTCTCCGTAGCCCTCACCGGTGGTGACGGCCCACCTCCGACGACCTCGATGCGGAAACCGCCGTCGAGATCCCCCGCATCGAGGAACGACACCCACGTGATGTTCGACGTATCGAGGATCGAATGAAGATGGGTCGCCGCCCCTGCCCTCCGTACCGGCCGACGAACCAGAGTAGCGAAGGAACCCGGGACCGCAGACCCGGCCACAGACTAGGAGCGACGGTCGGCCACATGCTCGATCGACCCCGGCGGTACTGCAGGCCAGACAACGAGCAGGGCGCATTGCGGCAGCCGGGTAAGCGCCGACGCATCAGTCGGACGGAACTTGATGCCGGGACAGCTGCCGTCGTATCGGCTGCCCCGGCTTCGGGTTGCCGACACCGACACCACTGTTATCCGCGCCGATGAACCGGGCGCATCGGTGCTGATAAGCCCGGACGCCAGCGAGTTCAGGCGCAGAGGGATCGCGCAAAGACCCACGCCCGAATCCTGGAACGTGTGGCGGGCACTGGGCACCTCGTTCTGGCCATAGGGACGAAACGCTCACACCCGCCGGCGCGTCTCGCGAGGACCCGTTTCATGCTCAGTGCGCTGTTCGTGTGAAGCGCCCCCGTCAGATGAGATGCACACCCTGCCGATATCGATCGCCGAGTTCAACTGTTCGGGTGCGGCTCGCCCGTCGTCCAGACCTTCGATGTCGGAAAGAGGACACGTCCCCTGGCCATCCGGCACCATCGCGATCGCCGCCCCAAGCGTCTGGGGCGGTTTCTCCTCATCCTGTGTGGAATCTGTCCAGTTGCCGAAGGCCGAGCCCGGCAGACAGGGACGTGGCGTCAGGTTCGGTGGACGAACGGGTTCAGCTCCAGTCGATCTGGATGTCCTCCATGGCCTCGACGTGGAATCCGAACTCATCGCTGTAGACGTCGAAGCCTTTGTTCTCCGGGTACTCCCGGTGTGGCATGACGCTCGAGGATTGCCACCACCGGCCGTGCGCGTTGTTCGCCAGCGCCGCCGCCTGTGCCTGCGATTCCTCCACGGTGAACGAGACATCGGAGTTGGCAAAGTCCAACGTGCGGGTGCGGAAGTCGTAGCCGGCGTCGGAACCGTTACGCACCCCAGGACCGGCAGGAAAGGCACCATGCCCGCGCATGATCCTGTCCGAGACTGCTCACGCGGTACCCACCACTCCCTGGGCGGCAGCCAACCAGGACTGCACCATGCGCGACGTGCCAATCCCCTCGCACCGCACGCGGTGGCCGCCCCGCGGTTGTTCGCCGCGCCGTGCGAGGACCTGGAGCATGCGCCGCCGGCCCCGGACACACTGCGCAGAGCCGGCACCGCCCACCATCCATCAGACCATGCCGCGCATCGACCACCGCAGCTCGAGGTCTGCAACCATCCCCGGCGCAGAACCTGCCCCGCCCAGCTCGCCCCCTAGCGGGAACCGGCGATCAAGCACGTGCCCGCACCACGCCCCGCGACCCGCTTCTCGTCCGCGTCCGCACTTGCGGCCCGCGGCCGCCGACTCACCGACGAGACCAACCGTGATGCAAGCGTACGCCGTTCGGGTGGATGAGCCGCCACATCGGTGGCGCGGTGCAGCTGGACTACTCCACCGGCCAGGACAAGATGTCTGCGCGTGCCGTAGGTGGCCCGGTTGAGTTGATGCCCTTTCAACCTGATCCCCAAGATCGGCGAACAGAAAATGGCGCTCTCCCCGTCGATGTCATGGAGTTCGACGAGGCCGGCAAGGTCAGCATGCACGCCTGCCGAGGCCGGGACGATCTGAAGTTCGTCTGATTTTCAGGGTCCTGTCTCGCCCGTGGGTGTTGAATCGGTAGTGGGGGTACCGGGAACAGGAGACACTCATGAAGCGCGCAGCGTTGCTCCTCGTGACATTGATGACTGCAGCTTTTGTCCTGACAGCATGCGGGTCCGACACCGAGTCACCCACCGTCACCGCATCACCGGGTGCGGGAAACGGGAGCGCCGAGGCCGTGACGATCGTCATCAAGGATTACAAGTACGAGATGCCGGGCTCGGTCGGGCCGGGCACGACGGTCACCGTTCGAAACGACGACCAGGTCGAACACAGCGTCACCGCCCGCGACGAGACCTTCGACGTCGAGGTCGAGGCCGGCGAGACAGTCACGTTCACCGCGCCGCCGGACGCGCGCACCTACGACATCTACTGCACCTACCATCCCGAAATGACCGGCCAGCTCACCGTCGCCTGACCGCGCCCGCGTCAATCGACACGGGTTTCGGAACATACGGCGCTGCTGGTCAGCTCCGAGAGCCTCATTCTCCCGAACCTGTCGGAATCCTCAAGCCACCGCGCCGCGCCTTCTCTGCTCGAGCGGAGCGATACGGGGGCGACCGGCCGATGTCTAGCCGTCGGGCGTCCGAACCCGGGACGTCGGTGCGGCAAGCTCGGCCAGGTGGTGCAGCGAGTTGGTGAGATGCTCAGGACCGAACGGTGGGAACCGGATGTACTCCCGGATGCTCTGCGGCACCGCCGACCAGTCGTAGGTGAGCGTGACCTCGGTCTCGGACGGACCAAGCGGTACCAGGTCGTAACGCCAGATCCAGCCGCCGAACTCCAGATGACCGTCGTCCTTCTCCTGCCCCGTCCGCCAGCCGATGGCGCGCGGCGGGTCGAACACATGGACCTGGTTGGCCACCTGGTAGTCACCGTTGGGATGGTTGGGGTGATACATATCCATCCGGAAGATCTGCTCCACCTCGGTCAGCGGCGCCCGGTCGGCAGCTTCCTGCACCCAGCCGGTGCCGTCGATCGCAGAATGAGTCGTCGGGTCGGCCAGCACCCCGAACACCCCCGCGGCGGGCCCGGCGACAGTCAGGGTAGCCCTCACGTTCTCTTGGTCCACGGTGTGCACGCTCCTTGTCACCTCGTCCCGGGCCTCCCGCAGGTGCGGAAAGGGACATACATGTAGACGGCATGGCGAGGCGGAATTCATCGGTCGCGTGGGCGGAACCTGCACCGGTCTTCACGAATCGGCGGCAGCAGAGTCTCCGGGCTGGGCGCGGTAGAGGGTGCGGGGGTCGGGCCGTCCGGGCGGCGATTTCCCCGGCAGTGTCGATGGTGGTCGCGGCGAGCCATCCGGACGACACCGGCGGCGAAGTCCGCCCACCAGCCGATCGAGCTCCAACCGACTCTCGTAGAGCACAAGGTCACGATGGGTGGCGGATCAGAACATCCCCGCCTAATGCCGCCGACAGCGATGACTCCGCACCCGCCGAATCGGCAGACCCTCGAATCAATCGACGCGGATCCGCGCGGCGATCGTCGTCGCGACAAGAGAGCCGGTGGCCTACACGTAGCTGACCTCGATCTCGCTGGTCCAGACACTTCCCAGAGTCCCCCTACTCTTACCAAAATTGAGGTGACCAGGTTTCGGTGACGGACGCATCACGTGAGCTCACCGGGTGTGCCGATGGAGCTGGCGGGAGCCGTGGCAGGGCTATGCGCTGTCGGGGACCGGTTCGAGGGTGACGCGGTAGCCAAGGAACTCGAGCTGGCCGATTGCTCGTGCCTTCTTGACCTCGTCGGTGGCCAGGTCCGTGGTGCCCCTGCCGGGCCTACCGTGGAGGTACACGGCTAGGGATCCGACAGGAGGCCGAGATGCGGTTGGTGACGATGGTGACCGAAGTGGCGAAGGGCCTTGGCTCGCTGGTAGGAATTCGCAACGGCACCGAAGAGTCTCGCCATGACGTCCAGGAGAAGACCCATGGCCTCGAGATCCGCCGGTATGCTCCGCGTATCGCCGCCGAGACTACGGTTTCCGGGGACGAGGAGTGCGCCCGAAGCTCAGGATTTCGCCGCCTGGCCGGCTACATCTTCGGCGCCAACGTGAGTAAGTCGAAGATTGCGATGACCGCGCCGGTATCCCAGGCAAGCGGTCCGGGCAACTCATGGGTCATCCGGTTCTACATGCCGTCGAAATGGACAATGGACACTCTGCCCGCCCCCCAGGACCAGAACGTGGAACTCGTGGAGATCCATGACGAGACGGTGGCGGCGCTGCGCTTCACCGGCGACCGCAGCCACGGGGCAGTCGCCGCGCGTACCGCCGAGCTGCTGCGCGCGCTGGAGAACACCGCGTGGATCCCGAAGGGCGAACCCGTCGCCTGGTTTTACGATCCGCCCTGGACCATCCCGTTCCTCCGCCGCAACGAGGTGGTGGTCCCTGTAGAGGCTCGCTGACCCGAGCCCGAGTTCCGGCGCTAATCGGGTTACCGGGACATACCGGGAGGCAAGCGTGCAGGTCAGCGGCCTGCGAGATGGTGACACCGCCGGAATGTCCTAGTGACACGAATCTGCTGCTGGGGACGCTGCACGGTGCCCTCCGGGCCTTGAGCGGCGTCAAACCCGCCCGATGCCCGGACCCGGTCCCCGCCGGCCCCGAACTCCCGGATACACCATCGCCGGCCAAGACGAGGTGAACGGTCTTGTTTTCGGATACCCGATGACCACCCTCGACGACCCGTTCCGTGCCGAATCCTGGAGACAGAAGAGGACCCCTCGTACCAGTCCCAGCTCTGCGGTGCAGCCAACACACCGACGTCGCCGCCGCGCGGCCAACAGTCGCTGAGCGTCCGCTGGGAAGGCGGCGCGTCCCCATATCGGGCAAAGATCAACCGGGCTGACAACCGGCCGATAGCCGACCTTCCGCGCGCGGTCGACGCCGCCGCGACGCGGACGCGTAGGTCGGCGAGCCGGGTCCTGCTGCCGGACAACGGTCCTCGGGGAACATCCGACCCCAGGCGTGAGTGCCCGCCGACAATACCCGCTCCCTCGATGGACAGGCCGCTGGTCATCAGTTCGACGATCGCCCCGCCTCCGATCCCACAGGGATATGATCAGGGCATTCGACCAACCCCGGCTATGAGTGAGGCAGCCGATGGCCGAGATCGATCCGCTGGCGACGCAGCGGGAGACCCCGCCACGCATCGTGGCCGAACTGATCGCGGCCGGGTTCGAGGACGTGCACGAAATCGGTCGCGGCGGCTTCGGCGTCGTCTACCGGTGTCGACAGCCCGCCCTCGACCGCACCGTGGCGATCAAGGTGCTGACCTCGGAGCCGGACCCCGACAACCTCGAACGCTTTCTGCGTGAGCAGCGCGCGATGGGTCGGCTGTCCGGACACCCGAATATCGTCACCGTCCACGAGGTCGGTGCCACCGCATCCGGTCAGCCGTACATCGTGATGGAGTACCACCGCCGCAACTCGCTCGAGGCCCAAATCCGGGAGCAGGGCCCCCTGCGGTGGGAGGACGCACTCGGGATAGGTGTCAAGATCGCCGGCGCGTTGGAGACCGCGCACCGAATGGGCATGCTGCACCGGGACGTGAAACCGGCGAACATCCTGCTCACCGACTACGGTGAGCCGCAGCTGACCGACTTCGGAATCGCGCGGGTCGCCGGGGCTTTCGAGACCGCCGCCGGCGCGGTAACGGGATCTCCGGCGTTCACCGCCCCGGAGGTGCTCGCCGGACAATCCCCCTCCCGCTCGGCCGACGTGTACGGGCTCGGCGCGACTCTGTTCTGTGCAATCACCGGGCACGCGGCGTACGAGCGGCGGCGCGGCGAATCGGTGGTCGCGCAGTTCCTACGGATCACCCGCGGGCCGGCGCCGGACCTGCACGGCGGCACCGGCATCCCGGATGATGTCGGCGAGGTGATCGAGCGCGCGATGGACCGGGATCCGACGTCACGCACCGGCACCGCCGCCGAATTCGGCGAGCAGTTGCGTGCGGTCGAGGAACACCACGGGCTACCGGTGGACGAGCTGCCGGTGCCCGATACCAGCGAGCCCACCGACCTCGGCACCGCGCACCCCCGCGCCACGACCGGCACCGGCCGCCGGCGGCGGACCGGATCCGGCCGGCTGACCCCACCGGTGCCTGCCACGCGGCTGCGCCCACCGATGGCGACCCGCCCGCTGGTGGTCCGCGAGCGCCTGCTGCGAGTGCTGCGTGCGGGTGGGTGGCGCACCCTGACGGCCATCACCGCCCCGCCGGGCTTCGGCAAGACCACCCTGGCCGCACAGTGGTCGCGCGAGTTGGCCGGCAACGACGTCCAGGTGGCCTGGCTGTCCGTCGACAGTGACGACAACGAGGCCGTGCGGCTTCTGGCGCATCTGGTCGAATCCCTCCGACAGGTGCGGCCGGCCCTGGCCCAGGACCTCGGCGCGGTCCTCGAGGAGTACGGCGACGACGCCACGCAGTATGTGCTCACCGCGTTGATCAACGAAATCCAGGAGTCCGAGGAGCACGTCGCCCTGATCATCGACGACTGGCACCGAGTCTCCGACTCCGCGACCATCGCTGCGATGGCGTTCCTGTTGGACAACGCCGACCCCAATCACCTGCAGGTCATCGTGACCAGCCAGGCGCGCACCGGACTGCCGCTGAGCCGCATGCGGCTCCGCGACGAGCTGATCGAGGTGGACGCGGCCACCCTGCGGTTCGACCCACCGGAGGTACGACAGCTGCTGGTCGATCTGGCCGGACTACGCCTGACCGACGACGACGTCGACGCCCTGACCCGCGCCACCGGCGGCTGGGTGGCCGCGCTGCAGCTGGCCTCGCTGCAGCTGCGCGACAGCGACGATCCGGCAGGGTTGATCCGCGGAATCACCGGCCGACACCATGTCATCGGGGAATACCTCGCCGAGAACGTCCTCGACACCATCGAACCCCGAATTCTCGAGTTCCTGCTCGCCACCTGCATCTGCGAATACGTCTCTGCAGAGCTGGCAACCGTGCTCACCGGAATGACTCGATGCCAGTCGTTGCTCGAGGAGATCGAGGACCGGGGCCTGTTCCTGCGCCGGATGGACGAGGACCGCACCTGGTTTCGCTACCACCACCTGTTCCGGGAGTTCCTGCAGCGCCGAATCGAACGCGAGACCCCCGAACGCGTGACGCAGCTGCACCGCACCGCGGCCCAATGGTTCGCCGAGCACGCGGTCATCCGCGACGCGGTGACCCACGCCCAGGCCGCGGGAGATCAGGAGATGGCCGTCGACCTGGTCGAACGGCACGGCGCGAGCCTACTCGAGCACTCCCAGGTGGCGTCCGCGATGGCGCTGCTCGACAAGCTACCCCCGGCGGTGCTCGCCACCCGCCCCCGGCTGCAACTCATGGTGGCATGGACCACCATCCTGTTGAACCGCGTTCGCCCTGCCGAGCAGGCCCTCGATGCCGTCGAATCCCTCCTCGCCGCCGACCCCTTCACCGCCGACGAGACCGAGGACCTGCGAGCCGAAGTCGGGGTGGTGCGCGCCCTCGTAGCGGCCCGGTGCGACCGCTTCGACACCATCGACGAGCTGGTCCGCCCCAGCCTGGCCCGGGCCGACTCGCTCGCGCCCTGGGTGGTGTCCGCGGCCGCGAACCTCGCCAGCATGGCCGCGATCTACCGGTTCGATTTCGACGCGACGGAGCGGCTCCAGGAGTGGGCCGCGCCCTACCACGCCCGCAACCTCGGGCCGTACGCCCACATGCACAGCTACTGCTGCCTCGGCCTCGCCGCGCACGAACGACTCGACATCTCCACCGCCGAGGAACGGTTCCGGCAAGGTCTGCGGGTAGCCCGCAGCCGAGGCGACGGGCACTCCCTCGCGGCCCGACTCGCGGCGTCACTGCTCGGCGAGCTGCTGTACGAGCAGGACCGCCTCGACGAGGCGGAACGACTCCTCGACGAGGCGTACCTGCTCGGCTACGAGGGCGGTGCCGTGGACTTCAAGGTGGCCCGGTACGCGGTCGGCGCCCGGATCAAGGCGGTGCGCGGCGATCGCGCGGCGGCTGCGCAGCGCCTGGATGCAGGCGCTCGGGCCGCGCACACGCTGACGTTGCCCCGGCTGCGGGCCCGGATCGAGGAGGAACGCGTACGGTTGCGGTTGCCCCCGACCGCCGGCATTCCCCCGCGCCCCCCGATCGCCTATCCGGAGCGGCACCGGCCGGTGCACGGGGTCGACGCGATCATCGCCCAACTCGACGAGACCGTCGCCATCTGGACACTGCTCGACGACGACACACCCGGGTCGACGGAGTTGGCCTGCACCTGGGCGCAGGAATGGGTTGACATGCTCGCAGACGCCGACCGGCCGCGGGCGCTACTGCAGGCGCGAGGGCTGCTGGTCGACAGTCTGGCCGCGGCCGGCCGCACCGACGAGGCCAAGGAGTTGCTCGCGACGATCACCGCGCAATGCGCCACGCTCGGCATCGTGCGCTACCTGCTCGACGGCGGGCCGCACCTGGTGGCGCTGCTCGCGGATCTGCGCGCGGACTGGGAGGCCGGGCGGTGGCGAGACGAGTGGCCCGCGGTGCCCGACCAATTCTGGGACGCGGTCCCCCCGACAGAACCGTGATGCCCGGCGCGGACGGGTCACCATGAACGCTGCGAGCACGGCTCCGACACTGAGCCGATCGCCCGCAGAGTCTCAGTCCTTATAGAGAAAGGCCTTATAAGGACTGATAAAGCCTGATGGATGGACCCACTCGACGCCACCTGGCGCGGCATCGACCGCTGCACCGTGCCGAGCTCCACCACCTCCGGGCCGGTCACCACCTCCATCGCCGACTGCCCGGACCGGCACGGCGTCGAGCTGATCACCATCGCCGGCGCCGGACACCAGTGGCCCGGCGCCACCGCGCACTCGGACCTGGGCGGGCCCGTCCACCCCGACCCGCCATCCCAGGACCTCGATGCCACCTCAGTGATCTGGCAGTTCTTCGCCGCCCACCCGAAATGACGCGGGCTCGGCGGGCCCGGCGCCATCAGGGGTCGTCGATGACCATGCGCAGGGCCAATCCGCCACTACCGCGGCAACAAATCGTGCCGATTCTCTTGGGCGCAGTCGGATTCGACGGAGGCAGCGCCAGTGGCGTCTGAGTTCGCCTGGCCGTTGGCAGTACCGCCTCTACAGTGATCGCGCCGCGATGTTCCTCGAGGAGGTGGCCGAACGATTCGATGTGCACTGGCGGATACCGGTGCAGACACTGGCCCGTATGGTTGCCACCGCAATAGACGGCACGATGCTTGCATGGCTCACCGACCGGGACACCGCTTTGGCTACCGAATCCCTGCAGGCGTTGGCGGAGGCAGTGCTCTGCCTGGCGGTCGAGAACAGCGATCCGGCGATGTCGTCACCTCACCCATCCAGAGGATTGTGAGGCACCCTGCGGTCCCTGAGGTTCCCCGCCTGTGGGTACTGCAGCGCACGATCGTCGAAACTGAACTGCTCGGCCAGCACGTCCATGAAGTCGATGTGGCGCGGTACTCGGCGTAGCCCTCCGCGGCGAGTTTCGGGATCAGTGTCAGGCAGGTCGTACACCTTGGCGACTTCGGCTTGGCCATTCTCCGATGAGTTTGTCCGACCCGTGGAGTCTCAACCTCTGCAAGCGGCGCGATGCAAGGACGTCCGGCTCGGCGGCGGGTCACCTTGCTCAACTGAATGAAGGGGGACTGACCGTGAACAACCTGCAGTCTGGGGTACCGCCAACGTACGACGGCCTCGCCGACCTGCTCGCCTCCGCGCCCGCCGAGACCTGGGACACCCCGTCGCTCTGCGAGAACTGGCAGGTCCGCCACGTGATCGCGCACGTAACAATGCCGGCGCGGCTCACACCCGAGCAGTTCGGAGCCGAGATGGCGGCGGCAGGCGGCGACTTCACGCTGCTGTCCAACACCGTGGCCGCCCGCGACGCCTCCCTGCCGGTCGCCGACCACCTGGCCCACCTCCGGTCGCCGCTGCTGCACCAGTGGCAGCCGCCGGGTGGCGGGGCGGCCGGTGCGCTCAGCCATGCAGTGATCCACTCCCTCGACGTCACGGTCGCGCTCGACCGGCCGACGGTTGCGCCGGTCGAGGCCGTGGTAGCCGTCCTCGACCAGCTCACCGCCGCGAACGGCGCATTGTTCGGCGTCGACCTGACCGACGTCCGGCTCGAGGCTGCCGACACCGACTGGAGCTGGGGAAGTGGCAAGGTCGTGCGGGCCGACAGCGGACGCCTGGTGGCGCTTCTGAGCGGCCGAACCCTGCCCGATGGCCGCGTCTTACGCCGCGGCTGACCCGCCCAGGCGGACGAGGACCGGCGGCGGCGATCGTCAGGCACGAAGACGGTGCCGGAGGGCGGCGTACTACCAGGTCTCGGGGGTAGCGACGACGCCCACTTCCCTTCACGAAGGCACAGCCCGGCTCTCGTCTCCGCCAGCTTGCACCTCGGCCATGCCACCCCCACCACAAACCCGACGCCTCAGGCCATGCCGTCAGCTCCAGGTGGACGCGAGGGTGTACGCCGCCCCCCACCGGCCGTCGCGGGCGGTGTAGTGGATCTCGAGCTGCAGCGGCCAGGTGCCGTGTCCGCCCCAGATGGTGGCCTCCGTCCGGGTCCGCGCGGTGAGGACCGGCGTCTCCCCGCCGAGGTCGACCGTGACCGCGACGTCCTGCATCGCGTGGTAACGCATCCGGCCGGACGCGACATCGGCCAGCCATTCTGCCTTCGACTGCTCGTACCCGGTCATGTGCGTGAGCGTGAGATCTTCATCGAGCATTTCGCCGAGCGCGACCGCGTCACCGGCGACCATCGCGTCGCGCTGCTGTTCGTAGTCGGCGCGCACCGCCGCCTCGACGTCGTTCCCCGACTTCATCAGCCGTTGTACTCCTCGCCGGTGACGTGCTCGAGCCACGTCGTGGTCGTCGCCGGGTCGTCGGCGTTGTCGAGCATCGCCAGATGCTCCATGAACGAGTCGGCGGCCGCACCGTGCCAATGCTCCTCGCCGGGCGGGCAGTAGATCGTCTGGCCGGGGTACGCCTCGATCTTTTCCCCGCCACGGGACTGCACCCACGCCACGCCCTGGGTGACGTGCAGCGTCTGGCCGCGGGTGTGGGAGTGCCAGGCGGTGCGGGCGCCGGGCGCGAACCGGACTTTCGCGACGATCATCCGCTGACCGTCCTCGCGGGGGAAGGCAATCGGGTCCAGCCACACGTCGCCGTGGAACTGTGCGGGCGGGTTCTTCGTGGTGGGGGTACGCGGGTCGATCCGCATCTTCCGTTCCCTTCGATCCGGCTCGCCCTGCGAGCGGTGATGTGACAGCCGCGGGTGCGACAGGCAGTCAGAGCAGGCCGGTGCGATGCAGCCAGGAGTCGACTGCATCGCCGGCATCGTGGACCTCCTCGCCCCGAACGGCCAGACCCTCACCGAAAATCGCTCCTCAACAAGCCTTTTCGTGATCATCCGGGACGCTCCCGAGCCCGCTCACGGCGTGGGTGGTGATCGGGTGGAACCTCGTGCCGGCGAAGTCGAGCCCCTCGGCGAAGGTCCACATGATCATCGGCGCGCTGCTGTTCCACACCGGGCTCGCCAGCAGGACAACATCGTAACCGGCGAGCGAGCGCAACCGGTTCGCGATCGCAGGACGTGCGCCCTCGCGTTGCTCACGCCGATTGAGCTCGACGGTCTGCTCATAGTCGTGCGGATGCGGATCGACCGGTTCAATGCGGTGCACGTCGCACTCGATCCGGTCCGCGACCATTCCGGCCAACACCTCGGTGTTACCGACGTCGAGATCCATGCGGCCGCCGTAGAAGTAGTTCTCCCCGGGGCGCGAGAAGTACGCCAGCAGCACCGACCTCGTACCGGCCGGCGCCACACAGCCGCGCAACACTGCTCGTCGCGCAAGGCCGGGACGGTCTTCCACGTGCATCAACTCCTCGCCGGTGCTGACAACGGTGCCGGTCAGTCGGCCAGACGGACATTGCCGAGCCGGCTGACGATCTCGGGGTCGCGGTGATCGAAGAACAAACTGGCGCCGGTGTCCATCGCGGCGATACTCGCCATCTGTTCGTCGGTGAGCTCGAAGTCGAAGACGTCGAAGTTCTCCGCCATCCGGTCGGCCCGCACCGACTTGGGGATCACCACCACGCCACGCTGAATGAGCCAGCGCAACACGACCTGGGCGACAGACTTGCCGTGCGTTGCGCCGATCTCGGTCAGCACCGGATCGGCGAACAGGTTGTTGCGACCCTCGGCGAACGGACCCCACGACTCGATCTGGACACCACGCTCACGCATCAAAGCCTGGTCGGCGGTGCGCTGGAAGACCGGATGCGTCTCGATCTGATTCACCGCCGGAGTGATCTCGTTGTGCTCGATCAGATCCACCAATCGATCCGGGTAGAAATTCGAGACCCCGATGGCCTTGACACCGCCCTCACCGAGAAGGTGCTCCATGGCGCGCCAGGAACCGTAGACGTCACCGAAGGGCTGGTGGATCAGATACAGGTCGAGGTAGTCGAGGCCGAGCCGCTGCAGCGACTTGCCGAAGGCCCGTTCGGTGTTCTGCTCGCCGGCGTCCTGGATCCACAACTTGGTAGTGACGAACAGTTCCTCCCGCGCAATGCCACTGTTTCCGATTGCGCGGCCGACGGCTTCTTCGTTCCCGTAGGCAGCTGCGGTGTCGAGGAGCCGGTAACCGGCGGCGAGGGCGTCGGTGACGGCTTGCTCGGTCTGCTCGGGCGGGATCTGGTAGACGCCGAACCCCAGGACCGGCATCACCACGCCGTTGTTGAGAGTGACGGTCTGCATCTGTCTTCCCTTCTTCGAAAATCCTGGGTCGGTACGAAACGTTCGGCCGCAGATCGTGTCCTCGGTGACCGATGCAGTCCGCGCCGCGGTGCCACCCAGGGACGACTCCGCACAGGTCCTCGGTCGAGATCACCTCGATGATCCGTTACGGACGGACCAGGACTTTGAGGGCCTCACGCTCGTCCATGGCACGGTACCCGTCAGGCACCTCATCGAGACCGATGGTGCGGTCGAAAACCTTGCCCGGCTCGATCTTTCCCTCGAGAACGTCGGGCAACAGTTCCTCGATGTAGGCGCGCACCGGGGCCGGTCCGCCGGTGAGAGTGATGTTCGGCCCGAACAGGCTGCCGAACCCGATCGGGGCCATCTCGTACTGGGGTACGCCGACACGGCTGATCACACCGCCGGGGCGGACCACGCCGAGGGCCTGCTCGTAGGCGGGCATGTGACCGACGGCTTCGAGCACCGTGTGCGTGCCGTCGCCGCCGGTGAGCTCACGCACCCGGGCAATGCCTTCCTGTCCGCGCTCGGCGACGACGTCGGTGGCACCGAACTCGAGACCGAGATCGGTGCGAGCCTTGTGTCGGCCCATGAGGATGATGCGCTCGGCGCCGAGGCGCTTGGCCGACAACACCGCCATCAGGCCCACGGCGCCGTCCCCGATCACGGTCACCGTGGTGCGCGCGTTCACGCCGGCCTTGACAGCGGCGTGGTAGCCGGTGCCGAGCACGTCGGACAGCGTCAGCAACGACGGCAGCAGCGACGAGTCCTCATCGACCGGCGCCTTGACCAGGGTGCCGTCGGCCAGGGGGACACGCACCGCCTCGGCCTGGCCGCCGCCGATGCCGTTCGCGGCCCAGAACCCGCCGTGGCGGCAGGAGGTGTGCAGGCCCTCGCGGCAGAACTCGCAGGTGCCGTCCGACCAGGCGAAGGGGGCGATGACGAAGTCACCCTTGCGCAGCGTCACCACCTCGGCGCCGACCTCCTCGACGACGCCGACGAACTCATGGCCCATCGGCGTTCCCGCCGGGGTCGCCGGCAGGTTGTGGTAGGGGTGCAGGTCCGATCCGCAGATGCACGAACGCACGATGCGCACGATTGCATCGGTGGGTTGCTGCAGCACCGGGTCCGGGATGGTCTCGATCCGGACGTCACCGGCGCCGTACATGAACGTTGCTCGCACGAAATTGCTCCAGTTCTCGTATTTCTCGGGGTCTCGCAGGGGCGCTGTACGGTCACAGCGGGAACGCATCACGTCGCCTCTGTTCTCCAGGAAACTTCGGTATGCCGATCACACGTGTCCGTCACCGCCTGCCGATCGCAACTCGCGGTTCCTCCCGGTCGTCACGACGACACGTCGGGCTCAGGCTGTGAGCTCCCGCGCTCCTCCCGCAGTGAGGTCGCAGCCCAGCTCGCGAGCAGGTCGAGCGACTCCTGCGTCGCGCTGTCGGGCTCGGCGGTGTAGACGAGCAACGTCAGCCCCGGACTCGACGTGAGGTCGAGCGCCTCGTAGGTGAGGTCGAGGTCGCCGACGACGGGGTGGTGCAAGGATTTGCGACCGGTGCGGTGGAACAGCACATTGTGGGCGGCCCATCGGGTGCGGAACTCCTGACTACGCGTCGACAGCTCACCGATCAGGGCGGTCAGCTCCCGGTCGTTGGGAGTGCGCCCGGCTTCGGCGCGCAGGACCGCCACCATGTCACTGGCGGTGCGTTCCCAGTCACCGTAGAAGTCGACCGCACGCGGATCGAGGAACGTAAACCGCGCCGTGTTCGGTCGTTTCGTCGACCCGTCGAACAGCGGCCAGTACAGGGCCCGGCCCAAGGTGTTGGTTGCCACGACGTCGGCCCGGCCGTTGCGCACCCACGCCGGCGCCATGACGACATCGAGGACGCGCCGCACCGACGGGCTGACCCGACGGGGAGCACTGCGGCGCCGGCGGGGATCCCGGCTTTCCATCGCCCGCGCCAGATCGTACAGGTGAGCCCGCTCGGCCTCGTCGAGCTGGAGAGCACCGGCGAGAGCGTCCAGGACACTGTCGGAAGCGCCGCCGAGGTCACCTCGTTCGAGCCTGGTGTAGTAGTCGACGCTCACCCCGGCGAGCATGGCGACCTCCTCGCGACGCAGGCCCGGGACGCGCCGCTTGCCGCCGAAGGCCGGAAGCCCCGCCTGCTGCGGGGTGATCCGGGCGCGACGGGTGGCCAGGAACTCTCGGATCTCACTGCGGTTGTCCACGCAAAAAGCCTAAGAACATCCGGCAGCAGGTGGGAGGCCCTACCAGTACCTGCTTCGACAGGGCCTGCCTCGCCGGCCGGGACGGTGCTGTAGTGGGTGAGGGAACAAGAGACCGCACATCGAGTCCTCGGCCGACATCAGCCCTCCGCCCACCCGCACCCCGTCACCTCGAAGAAGGCAACGTGACCGACACCGCAACGGATCCCGCTACAGCACAGCGACCTCGGCCGACCGCCATCCTCACGATTATCCTCGTCAGCTACTTCATGATCCTGCTCGACAACTCGATCATCTTTACCGGACTGCCGACGATCGGGCACGAACTGGACCTGTCCCCCACCGGCTTGTCCTGGGTCCAGGACGCCTACACGCTCGTATTCGGGGGCCTCCTGCTGCTCGGGGCCCGACTCGGCGACATCCTCGGCCGCCGACGTGTGTTCGTCGCCGGCCTGACCGTCTTCACCGTCGCATCCTTCCTCGTCGCCGCCGCTCCCACCGGCACGTTGCTCATCGCGGCCCGCGCCCTCCAAGGCGTCGGCGCCGCGATCGTCGCACCGTCGTCGCTGTCGCTGTTGGCAGCGAGTTTCCCGGAAGGCCGCGAACGTACCCGCGCCCTCGCTTGGTACGCCGCCACCGCCGGTCTCGGCGCCAGCCTCGGCCTCGTCCTCGGGGGTGCCCTCACCAGCGCCATCTCGTGGCGGGCCGGCTTCTTCGTCAACGTGCCGATCGGCATCGCGATGATCGCCCTCGCCCCGCGCTATCTTCCGCAGACGCAAGGCGCGAGCGGCCGGTTCGACGTCGTCGGTGCGCTGGCGGCGACCCTCGGCATGGGCGCACTGGTGCTCGCCGTCGTCGAATCGGCCGAGGTCGGCTGGGCCGCGACGAGCACCCTCGCGGCGCTCGGGGCGGGCGTGCTGCTGCTCGCCGTGCTCGTGTTCAACGAGTCCCGCGTGGCCCAGCCGATCATGCCGCTGCACCTGTTTGCCAGCCGTATCCGCACCGGCGCCTACCTGGCTCGGATGCTCTACCTCGGCGCGATGATCGGCTTCTTCTTCTTCACCACTCAGTTCCTGCAGGGCGTGCTCGGCTACAACGCGCTGCAGGCCGGCGTCGCCTTCCTCCCGATGACGGTCGTCAATTTCGTTGTCGCCATGACCATCCCACGCCTGGCCCGTCGTGTCGGCAACGCCTCCCTCCTCACCGTCGGGGTCCTGCTCACCCTGATCGGGATGGTCTGGCTCAGCCGGGTCGACGCCGGCAGCGTCTACCTCACGGCGATCGCCCTGCCGATGGTGCTCATCGGCGCCGGTCAGGGCCTTGCCTTCGCCCCGCTGACGGCTGCCGGGATCAGCGGAGTCCACCCCGCGGATGCCGGTGCGGCGTCCGGACTGGTCAACACGGCCCACCAGCTCGGGAGCGCCCTCGGCCTCGGCATTCTCGTCGCCGTCTCGACCACCGTGTCGACCTCCACGGACACCGTCGACGGACTGGCCGAGCACGTGTCCACCGCGCTCACCGCCGGCGCCGCACTGCTGGCCCTCGCCCTGGTCGCGACCGTGACGCTGCTCCTGCCCTCGGCGATCATCGAACGTCGCCCGGCGCGCCGGGCCCGCGATACCACTGTCCGGCGCACCCAGGAGCCCGACCGGTCGACCGCGACCCCGGCCGTCTGTACTCGCTGACGGCGCCCCGGCTCACCTGTCCATCTCTGCAACTTCGTCCTTTCCACTCGGGCGGACGGAAAGATCTCTCCCGTCTCCTCGACGAAGCAACAGACCGAACAAAGGAGAACTCGTGAACTCGTGGCAACCCCAGGACGCCCGCGCCGTCACCGCACCCGAGGAGGTGCAGGTCCTCACCCGCCGCCGCGACGGCAACCTGCGCCGCCCCACGACGATCTGGATCGTGCGCGATGGTGACCGCGTCTTCGTCCGGTCCACCAACGGACGCACCGCCGGCTGGTTCCGCGGCGCCCTGGCCACCGGCGCCGGACAGATCATCGCCCGCGGCACCGCATACGACGTCACGTTCACCGAGGCCGACGACCTCGACCTGACCCGCGTCGACGCGGCGTACCGCGCGAAGTACGGCCGGTACGCCTCGATCGTCGACCACCTCGAGGAGGACGGCCCCCGGGCCGCCACCCTCGAGGCCCACCCCGCCTGACCACCACCGCCCGAAGGAGACCGCTCATGCGCGGCACGATCATCCACGCCCCCGGCGACATCCGCTTCGAAGAGCGCCCCGACCCGACAATCCTCGCACCCACCGACGCCGTCATCCGCACCGTCGCCACCTGCGTCTGCGGCTCGGACCTGTGGCGCTACCGCGGCATCAGCGACGTGCCGAAGCCGGTGCCGATCGGACACGAGTACGTCGGCATCGTCGAAGCGGGCGGCGACGACATGCGGACCATCAGGCCGGGACAGTTCGTCGTCGGCGGGTTCCTCGCCAGTGACAACACCTGTCCGCTCTGCCGTGCCGGCGCCCACGCCAACTGCCTGAACGTCAGCGGCTACGACGGCTGCCAGTCCGAGGCGATCCGCATCCCGCACGCTGACGGCACCCTGCTGGCCACCCCCGAACTACCCGACCCGGCGATGATCCCGAGCCTGCTCGCCCTCTCGGACGTGATGTGCACCGGCTGGCACGCCGCGGTCTGCGCCGAGGTGCGCCCCGGCAGCACGGTGGTCGTCGTCGGTGACGGAGCTGTCGGGCTCTCCGGTGTCCTCGCTGCGTCCCAACTCGGCGCCGAACGCGTCATCGCGATGAGCCGCCACGCCGACCGACAGGCCATCGCCCGGGGCTTCGGTGCCACGGACGTCGTCGCCGAGCGCGGCGACGACGGTGTCGAGCGGGTGCTCGAACTGACCGGCGGCATCGGCGCGGACGCGGTCCTCGAGTGCGTCGGAACCGAGGATTCGGTTCTGCAAGCGCTGCGCTCGGCCCGGCCGGGGGCCATGGTGGGCTGGGTCGGTGTCCCCCACGTCACCGACCTACCGCAACAGCACATGTTCTGGAAGAACGTCGGGCTGCGCGGCGGACCCGCCCCGGTGCGCGCCTACCTCCCCGACCTACTCGACCGGGTCTGGAACGGACGCATCGAGCCCGGCAAGGTCTTCGACCTCACCATGCCCCTCGCGCAGGTCGCCGAGGCATATGCCGCCATGGACGAGCGGCGCGCCACCAAGGTCCTACTGCGCCCCTGACCGGATTCCGGCACCCCTGCGACCGGTCCAGCCGTGACGACACCGCCCGCGACGGTTCAGCGCGTACCGCCGCTCACATTCTCGTGTGCGCCCGTGTAGTGCATCGGGCTGTCCAGCAGATGCGCGGGCGGCAGGTTGCGGTCGGGCGTGTGCACGACGGGCGCGTCCGCCGGGATACGGCCCGATGCGCGGTCCCAGCCGGCCCGGGCCCGCGGGTGGTAGCGATAACGACGCGGAATCAGCTTCGCCCCCAATCCGATCGCGCGTCCGACGAGCCGGTGCAGTCGCTGTTCGCGTGGGGAAAAGGTGTAGCCCATGAGTTCACGCACCGGCGGGTCGTACAGCCCGATCGTGAGCCACACGAACCCGCGCGTCATCGGCGGCCGCAGCACCGTCCACACGCTCGCGGGCACCCACCGCAGGAACGGCGGCCGGTCGAGGTGCGAGAGGTCCAGCACGTCGCGGGTCGCCTTGTTGTCCTCGAGCACCTCCCGGCACATGCGGTCCCAGTAGGCGAGGAAGTCCTCCCAGCTCTCGGGGACGGGCCGCATCGACACCCCGTAGAGCCGGAACCACTGGACGTGCTCGTCGAACAGCCTGTGCTTGTCGGCGAGGGACAGCGGGCCGTCGAACCATTCGATCGAGACGACGAGGCTGTAGAAGAACGTCGCGTGCGCCCAGTAGAACGTGTCGGGGTCGAGGGCGTGGTAGCGCCGGCCCTTCTTGTCGATCCCCTTGATCGTGTCGTGGTAGCCACGCACCTGGGCGGCGGTCTCCGCGGCGCGCGGGCCGTCGAAGACGACGCCGTAGATGGGGTACAGCGACCGGTACAGGCGTTCCCAGCGCTCGTCGAAGAACTGCGAGTGCTCCTCCACGGCCGCGCCGAGGCCCGGGTGCATGTTCTGCATCGATCCGGCCCAGGGGCCGAACAACATTCCGCGCCAGCCGCCGAAGTACTTCCACGTCAGGCTGTCGGGGCCGAGCGGCACGAGCTCGCTTTGACTACGCACGTTGTCAGTTTGGGGTGTGGCCCCGGCGCATGTCAAGGACGCACGGATTTGCTCGCACCTTCGGGATCTGCCCACGGCGTGCACCGCGCAACCTCCGGAAACACGCACGAATCTGTGATGGGGCGGGTACGCGCCACCACCTCGGGGAATCAACCGTCTGTGCCCGCTTCCACAGTCCTCTCACGGCCACTCGTGCGTGTGACGGTTCGCGGGGCGCACCGGTACGCGCCGGCGGACGCGGCACGGCACCTCACCGGCCGGGTGCAGCAGCAGATCGGTGGCGAGCGCCACCGAGCCCGAAAGGGAACAGAACTCGAACTCACGCACCAGGATCGCCAGGGCTACCGCCGCCTCCAGCATCGCGAAGCGCTGACCGATACAGCCACGGGGGCCGTGACCGAACGGGAACCACGCATACTTGTGACGCTCCCTCTCGCTGTCCGGGGTGAAACGCTCCGGGTCGAACCGGAACGGCTCCGGCCACAGATCGGCACGATGGTGCACCACCCACGGCGCCAGGTTGACGTCCGCACCGGCAGGGATCCGATACCCGCACACCGCCCTCTCCTCGACGGCCCGCCGCGCCAGGTACGGCGAGGGTGGGTACATCCGCGCGGCCTCCTTGAGCACCATCGTCGTATACGTCAGCGCGTGGGCATCGGCGGCCGTCGGTGTTCCGCCGACCAGCACCTGTTCGGCTTCGTCCCGAACTCGATTCTGCACACCCGCGTCCTTGCCGAGCAGGTGGAGTGCGAACGTCAACATGGTGGCCGTCGTGTCGTGTCCGGCCAGCAGGAACACCTTGACCTGGTCGCGAATCTCAGCAGTGGACAACGCGTCACCGCCTTCCTGGGCCGCCACCAGGCGCCCGATCAGGTCGATCCCCGGCTCAGCGGCGGCGCGACGGCGCTCGATAATCGCGTCACACAGCCCGTCGAGACGGGATTCCGCGCGCGCGATTCTCCGATTCCCGGGCGTCGGCCACGCAGAGGGAAACCGAACCGCGGACACACCCCGCTGCAGGACGGCACGTCCGAGGACGGGCAACGTCGTGCGCAGCACCGGCAGCATCTGGGGCGCCTGCACGCCGAACAGGATGCGAGCGGCGACACCGAGCGTCAGCGTCGTCATCTCCGCACCGAGGTCGACGAGGCGACTCGGACAGTTGTGCCACCGGATGGCCACACGCTCGGCTCCGTCGACCATCGTCGTCACGTAGCCGTCCACGCTCTGCGGGGTGAACAGGGGCTGGATGAATCGACGCTGACGCAACCATGTCTCGTCCTGACTCGTGACCAGGCCGTTCCCGTACAGGTCGCGCATCGCGCGGTAGAACTCCGAGTCCTTCCGGTAGTTGAGGTGGTTCGGAGCGTTCAGCAGTTCCCCCACCCCGTCCGGGTGGTTGACCGTGAAGAACTCGCGGCGCCGGCCCGGCAGCCCGACGGCGTAGCGCACGACGTCGCCTCCCTCGGCGTACCCGCGCAGACCGAGTTCGAGGGGATCGCGAAGCAGCTCCCTCGTGGAGCCCAGCAGCCACGTTCCCCGGACGGTCGGTGGCTCCCGTGACGATGTGCACGGCGCGGGCGTTCGGCCCGGCTGCCGCGGTGACACTGGGCCGCGGATGCTATTGCATGACATGGCTGTCCTTGTCGTTCGGGTGGTCCGGCAGGACCGAGCAGTACTGTGACGCAGTGGTGACCGCCCCGGGCGGGGCCGAATCTCCGGACCGCATACTCAGCATCGGACGCCCGCCGCCGCGGGACGCGAGTAGCGCGCTACCCCAGTCCGGCCCTCGCGCCGAGCCGGGGTACGCATGGGGCACGAGGCGGACGTACCGGTCCCGCCGGAACGGATCCGAATGGAGTACCTCCCTACGCGTGCCGCCCCCGTACCGCGGCGCAACCCTCGATGCATGAACGAGAACTTCGAGACCTGGGACGCGATGTCGAAGGAGCTGCCGAAGCCGTACGCGGCAGCGCTGCGGATGCGGGCAGGGGCTGCCGGTGACGGACCGCTCGCCGGGTACGTGGACCCGGACGCGCCGGAGGGATCCGCGCGCATCGCCGACGCCGAACCTGATGCCCTGCGGGTGTGGCCCAACGGTGGAGCACCGCTGCTGTGGTGACCTAGAATTCGCATGTGATCAGCGCGTGGCCGCTGACCGGCCGGGGGGACGAACTGCGAATCGTCCGCACAGTGATCGCCGGGGACAGCTCCTGCGCCGGCATCGTCATCGCCGGAGCACCTGGCGTCGGCAAGACCCGGCTCGCGCGCGAGGCCCTGGAGCAGGCGCGCACCCGCCGATGCCGTACCTACTGGACGGCAGGAACGGAGTCGTCCCGAAGCGTCCCGCTGGGTGCGTTCACCGACGTCGTCACCGACTTCGGTGCCGACCCGCTCATGCGAGTTCATGACGTTCTCACCGGGCTGGTCGGTGGACCCGACCGGCCGCATCCGGTGGTCGGTGTCGACGATGCACACCTGCTCGACGACATGTCGGCATTCGTGGTCCACCGGCTCGTGCTCCACGGACTGGCGACAGTGGTTCTGACCATCCGCGCCGGCGAACGCTGGCCGGATGCGCTCGCCCGGTGCTGCAAGGATGGACCGCTGCGCAGACTCGACCTGCGTCCGCTGTCCCGGGACGACACACGCACGCTCGTCGAGACGGTGCTCGAAGCACCGATGGAGGCGTCCAGCGCCGAGCGACTCTGGGCCTGCACGCAGGGGAATGTGCTCTATCTGCGCCACCTCCTGGAAGACGAATATGCAAGCGGTCGGCTGACGCAGTCGTCGGGCGTCTGGCTGTGGCCAGGTCCGTCGGGCCTGTCACCGACACTTCTCGGTCTGGTGGAAGCGAGCATCGGCCGGCAGTCGGCGTCGGTCTGCGAGGTGCTCGACGTCCTGTCCACCTGCGAGCCCCTCGACCTCGCGGTGTTGCGAACAGTGGTCGATCCCGCCGCACTCGACGCAGCCGAAGCGAGCAGGCTCGTCGTGGTGGAGACCGACAGCCGCGCACCGACCGTACGGCTGGCTCACCCGCTGATCGGAGAGGTCCGCCGTGCCGAAGCCGGCACCCTCCGGCTTCGGACCATCCGCGGACGCGTCGCCGCCGCGCTCACCGCCACCGGCGACACCGATCCCCGGACGACCGTGCGGCGGACCCTCCTGACCATGAACTCCGACTGTCAGGCCACACCGGCAACCCTCCTCGAGGCGGCATCGGCAGCGATGCAACTGCTCGACGCGCACCTTTCCGACCAGTTCGCCCGCGCAGCCGTAGCCGCGGGGGGTGGTGCCGCGGCCCACCTGACGCGCGCCTTCACTCTCGGATTGCTCGAGCGGGGGCAGGAGGCCGATCATCTCCTCTCCGAACTGGCGAGCACGGTCCCCGACGGTGCGCTTCGATTGCGAATCGCACTCATCCGAGCGGGCAACTCGACCTGGGTCGAGCGAGCACCGTGCAAGGCCGAAGAAATTCTGACTGCCACCGGAGAGCTGGCCGCGAGCCTCGACCGGCGCAGCGCACACCGGGCACTGCGCTCGGCCGCCGCCGCGGCGGGCGGGCACTGCCGCACCGCCGTCAACCTCGCACGCGACGCTCTTCACGACGGCGGGATCGACGACTACGAGACGATAATGGCGATCTGGAGCCTCGTCATCGGTCTCGGCGACCTCGGCGACGTCGATGCCGTTTCTGACGTCGCGGCGACCGGCTACGCCCTCGCCGAGGGCTCGTTCGAGGCCGCGCACCTGCGCTTCGGACTCGGTTTGCTGGAGCTGACCGCGTATCTGCTGGCAGGACGGCTCGCCGACGCCGACGCCGTCACCCACCGCCTGTACGAACATGGCCTTGACATGCCTCACGCGGTCGGCGTCAACTTCATGCTCGGGATGTGCGAGGCCGCGCACGGCCGTCTCGCGACAGCTCAACGCCATCTCCGGGAGGCCGTTGCGCAATCCACCGGATCCGCCGACAACACCACGCCCGGCCTTCTCTCCGCCACGCTGCTCGTTGCCACACTGTCGATGTCCGGCAAGCCCAGTGAGGCCGAACGCATTCTCGCCGGAGTCGATGTCCGCATCGGACCCGGCTTCGCGATGTGGGACCCGGATATCGCCGCCGCCGAGGGATGGGTGAGGGCCGCGGCCGGCGCGCTCAGCGAGGCGATCACCACCGTGCGCAGAGCGGCCGACGTGGCCGCAGACCAGGGCCGACCCGCCCGCGAAGTGCAATGCCTGCAAATCGCCACCCAGTTCGGTGACGCGACGACGGCGCGTCGGCTACTGCAGTTGTCGGCCGTCGTCTCGGGTCCACGGGTGGCTGCCGCCGCTGCCCACGCGACCGCGCTGGCCGGACGGGACGGCGACGCACTGCTCGAAGCGTCCCGTGCGTACGAGGTGTTCGGAGATCTCGTCGCGGCTGCGGACGCCGCGGCCCACGCCGCCGCGACCTTCCGGCGGGCCGGCCGCCGCGGGCCCGCGCTGACTGCGTGTGCCGTCGCACGACGATTGGCTGATGCGTGCGAGGGAGCGAGCACCCCCGCGTTGCGGGCCTATCTGGAGCCGGTTCCGTTGACCGGACGCCAACGAGAGATCGTGGAGCTCGTGCAACGGGGCTTGTCCAATCGGGAGATCGCGGAACGACTGGTGGTTTCCGTGCGCACCGTGGAGGGTCATCTGTACCGCGCCTGCCGGAGGACCGGGGTCTGCAGCCGGGACGAGCTCGGAAAACTCCTGGGCACCCTCCCCAATCGATGACATCGATCTCCCGTTTCGGTTGTGCGTCAACGGCACTGCTCGCGCAGCAGAGCCGCGAGCTCGTGCCGGTTGCGGGTTCCGGTCTTCTTCTGTGCCCGATACAGATGACCTTCGACCGTTCGTACCGACATCGTCAGCGCTTCGGCAATCTGACGGTTCGTCAGCCCCCGCGTCACCATCGAAATGATCTCGCGCTCACGGGGTGTCAGGGGGAGGTCGCGATCCGCCGTCTCGCGGAGGGCGGGGGTGGTCAGCCCTCCGCATTCCCGGGCAAGGCGTTGCGCGCGGGCGCCCAGTGTCAACGACGACCCGCGCAGATTCGCGCGAGCGAACGCGAGGGCGGCACGCGCAGCGGCATCGGCGGCTGCAGCCGTATCCCCCATATCCTCGAATTGCGTTGCAACCGAGGATAACGCCTCTCCGTCGTGGTCGGACGCAGCGGAGGCGAACGCGGCCGCGATGCACGCGCGACGACTTGTCGTGCTCTCCGCAAGATGCGCCAGCCGCCTTCTTCCCGTCGCGTCACCTAGGTGAACTGCGACCTGTAGGCACATCACTTCCCGGGCATGTTGCCGATGCGCAGCGGCGTACTCCGCGGCCCGGAGCGCGACCGCCGCCGCTGTGCTGACCGCCCCCAGCGCCGCATGGCCCCAGGCGTGGGCGAGCAACCGCTCCGAGTCGACGAAGTCGAAGGCCGGGTGCCGGTTCTGGTCGACGCTGGAGAGCAGCGCCGTCGCCGCAGTACCGCGGCCTGCCATCGCCAGTGCCTGAGCGAGAAGTACGCCGTACCGATACATCAGGACCGGGTAGTCGAGCGACGTGAACTCTGCAAAGGCCCGATCGAGGCGTTCGAGGGCGAGTGCCAGTCGCCCTTGCCCGAGGGCGGCCATGCCCGCGATCGCCGTTCCCACCGCGCTCGTCACACCGGGGAGCCGGATACACTCGCGATAGGTGCGAGCGGCAACGGCTTCGGCTTCGGCCACCTCGCCGGCGAGGAGCAAGGCACCAACATGGAACTCGACGAGGCCGACACGCTGGTACGAGGCCTCCTGACAGGATGCCGCCAGCCTGTAGCCCTTCGATGCCGCATCCGAGGCCAGTTTCGACTCGCCCACATCCCCTGCCGCGATGACAGTTCCCCAGATCGCGCACATCGCCGACAACGCGGGCACCCGCGTCGTGTCGACATCCCGGCCGAGTTCGAGTGCGGCCAGGGGGTCACCCGCGACGGCTCTCTGCACGGCCCGAACGGCGCGCAACGACTCCACCACGGCCGGCGAGACGTCGCCGAGCGCATCGTCGAGAATCCGTTTCGACTCCTCCGGGCGCGCCAGGATCCACAGCATGTTCGTGGCCCGGAGCGTCAGCAGACGGGCGAGTCGATCGTCCGTCAGGCTTTCGAGTGGCATGGCGGCGAGCACATTCTCGGCCTCGGTTCCCCGGTTCAACAGGAGGAGGGCGTGAGCACGACAGAGGTCGGCTTCAGCCCCGCCTCCGGCGAGGGAACTCGCATGAGCCAGCCGCTCGCTGAGCGACAGATCCAGCAGTGCCATCGCGCCTCGGGCGGCGCGCAGGAACAGGTCGGGGTCGACCGGAAGATCCGATTCGGCGTGCAGGACCGCCCGCCGTACGACGTCCTCGGGTCCGGACGGCGGACGAGCCGCCAGCGCCGACACGACGCGCCCTCGCAGGCGCCGCAGTCGCGTGTCCCCGGCCCGTGCTCGCCGAACCTCTCCATACAACGGGTGAGCCATTCGCGCAGCTCTCGGCCGACTTACTGCGTCTATTCGGATCAGTCCGCGGTTCTCCGCCTCTTCCACCGCATCGATGTCGGACAGCTCCGACAGCACCGCGACGGGCAGCGGTTCCGCCACCGCGACCATGTCCAGGACTGTGCGCACCGCCTCCGGGAGCCGACGGATCTGTTCGCCGAGCAGATCCGCGATACTGTCCGAGACGGTAAATTCTTCCTGCCAGCACCATGACCCGCCGCATTCTCGCAGCCGGCCGCCGCTCACCTCCTGCGAGACGAGATGGCGCAGGTACAAGGCGTTGCCCCGCGTCAGATTCCACATTCGCGACGCCGACTTCTCTTCGACGGGACTGCCGAGCACACTGGCGAGCAGTGCGTCGGAGTCCGATCGCGACAAGGGCTGAAGGTCGAGCCGGCGCAGCATGCCGTCCTTCCACAGGGCGGTGACGGCATCGGGTGCCGGCTCTCCGGACCGCACCGTGACGATCAGCCGGGCAGTCCCCCGCAATGCCACATGGTGGATCACGAATGCCGACAGTTCGTCGAGCAGATGTGCATCGTCCACCGACAACACCTCGTCCGAACCCTCAGAGGTGGACGACTGCACGAGCTGGTCGATCAGCTGAAGCGGATTGGAGGTGGGGTGGTCACACCATCCGGCCAGGGCTCCCAGCGGCACCGTCCGCGCCGATGCCGTCCCTACCGCCGACCGCACGGAAAGACCGACCGACGACGCTCTGAGCATCAACTCGTGCGCCAGTCGGCTCTTGCCGACCCCGGCCTGGCCCGCGATGACACAACCGCGGTAACCGTCGGTGCCGTTGAGCGCCTCCTCGAGCAGACGCAATTCTTCGGTGCGTCCGATCAGCGGCCCTTCCCCCGCCATAACGGCATGGTAGGGACGTGCCTCCCGCTGTGTCCACCAGCGCTCGGCGTCCGCGAGTGCGGGCCCGATCCTCTGTGGACGGCAACGGCGAGCGGTCAGGACTCAGCCGAAGGAGAAGTGGTGGCTGCCGACGAACCGTGTCTGCGCCGGGCCGGGGATCGAGACGTCGATCGAACCGACGCTCCGGTACACGTGGTCGTCGTCCTGGCAGTCCGCGTCGACCGTGTAGTCGCCGTCGGGCACGTTGTCGAACTTCACGGTTTCGTAGTCGGCGTAGTAGATCTCGGCCACTCGCACGTCGGGGATTCCGTTGATCACCGCGTTGCAGTAGTGCGGGTAGTCCGCCTCGGGGGCGCGGTAGTAGATGAACTTGACCGTGACCGTGTGCTCCCGCACGCTCACGCTCCAGCTGCCGTACGGGTAGGGATCCACTGCCGATGCCGTGGGCGCGAGGCCCGTCATCAATGCGAGCGGCGCCGCGAGGGCGACCGCTGCGCGTCCGAGCTTCGAGCCCTTCATGGGCGTTCCTTTCGACCGTTGACCAGCCCCGACCGGTTCAATGGTCGACCCAGGTACGGGTACAGGAACTGCAAAGCGCCGCAGTCGAACACAACCCGTGATCAACATCGATCGGCTGTCATCCGGCCGTGACCCAGCGTGTCACGGAACAGTCACACCGCGTGTCCGTAACACCGACGATGCAGGGCACGCACCTCGTCGAGGAGTTCCGGTACCGGCCCCTCGACGGTCACCCCGGGCGCAACCTCCTGGATCGGCAGGGCCCGGACGGGCGCCGGCGGCACGCCCAGCTCCACCAGCCAGCCGACCAGTTGCGCCGAGGACGCCACGTACACGACGCGGCCCAGCCCCACCCATCCGTGCGCGGCCGCGCACATCGGGCAGTGCTCGCCGGACGTGAACACCGTCGCGCCGGCGCGCTCGGCCTCGCCCATGTGCGCGGCGGCCCAGCGGGCCAGTTCGAACTCGGGGTGCCGGGTCCGGTCCCCGCCCGCGACGCGATTGCGGTCCTCGGCGAGGCTCGTGCCGTCGGCCGACACCAGCACCGAGCCGAACGGCTCGTCGCCGGCGTCCAGCGCCTCCCGCGCCAGTTCCACACACCGCCGCAGGTGCGTCATCTCCGATTCGTCGATCACGAGGTCCTCCCGGTGCCGCGGTCGTCGACCGCATCATGCCACCGCGGTCGTCGACCGCATCATGTCACCACGAGCGGCCGGCGGCCGTCAGCCGGCGCAGGTGTTCTCGTCGGGCGCCCCCGCGAACCGCCGGTCCATCCAGTCCAGGCCTTCCACGGCGGCGGGGATCAGGCCGATCCCGTGACCCGCACCCGTCCCGGTGAGCACCGGCGGGATGACGTAGCGGCGATAGATGACGGATGTGCCTCCCGCGCACCACTTCCCGACCATGGTGTCGACTCCGCTCACCTGGACGAAGTCGTCGGTCGTGTTCTGCGCGACGAACGTCGGGATGGCGGGGGCGATGTTGCCGAGTTGCTGCTCGTGCACCAGCGACGCCCACGGTTCGGCGGCCAGGTGGTCGGCGATGGGCCGGCCGTCGACCGTGTACCAGGTCGTCGGGAAGAACGGATTCATCCGCGGCGCGTCGTAGATGCAGTACGTCTCGGCGCGCGCGAGGATGTCGCGTCCGGCGGGATTGAACACACTCAGCAGTTCCTCTCGCAACTGCGGATAGGCGGCGGCGAATCCGTTGACCACCCAGCCGATTCCGCCGGAGAGCAGCGAGCCGTCGCCGGCGACGGCGAGATCGGCGAGCGACGCCGGCGGTGATCCCGCGACCGCAGCGACGACGGGCAGCTCGGGCGCGTAGGTGTCCGTCAGCTCCGCGGCCGCGGCCGACGACATGCCGCCCTGCGAGTAGCCCCAGAAGCCGATGCGGGTGTCCTCGTCGATGCCGCGGTCGGTCAGCCGCAGGGCGGCACGGGCCATGTCGAGCATGGCGTGCCCCTGCGAGACGCGGTTCAGGTAGGGATGCACACCGGGCGTGCCGAGGCCCTCGTAGTCGGTCATCGCGACGGCGTAGCCCCGCGCGAGCAGCGGCACGATGTGCAGGTATTCGTACTCCTGGGCGTGGTTGGTCAACTTCGACGGCGCGCACTGGTCGCCCATGCCCTGCGTGCCCGGGCCGAGGACGATCGTCGGGCGCGGGCCGTCACCGGCCCAGGGTTGCGACGGCACGAACACCGTGCCGGTGACCGCGATCGGGCCGCCCGTGGCGTTCTCGCTGCGGTACATCACGCGGGTGACGGTGGCGTCGAGCGCCGGCGCGACGGCCGGTTCGGCGCGCAGGACGTCGCCGGGCCCGCCGCCGGGCAGCGGATCGGGCGGGAGGTAGAACTCGTCGTAGCCCGTGCCCGACGCGGACCCCGTCGGAGCGGCGGCCGCGACGGGACCTGCGACGAGAGGCACCAGCAGCATCGTCAGGGCCGCGGTGAGCAGTCGGGCGGTGCGCATCGGCATGCCGAGCATTCTGCACACGTGTGTACCGCCACGGAAGATGTTGCGCCGATATTCCTGCAACAAGTTCTATGACAGGATGGCGCCACAGTCCGATCACCGGGACGACCGATGCCGAGAGGAGCCCACCGGCGCTACGGTCCGGTCGCCGCAGTATCCGCAGGACGGAAGTAGGACGCCATGACCGTCGAAGAGCGACTGGCCCGCCTCGAAGCGCTCGAGGAGATCCGGATGCTCAAGCACCGGTACTTCCGCGCGTGCGACGCCAAGGACCCGAAGGCCATGCGCGACTGTTTCGTCGCGACGGGCGCCGACATCTATTACGGCCCGGCCCTGGGAAGCTTCGACGACGCCGACGCTCTCGTCGACGTCTACGCCCGGATCGCCCTCGAACGCGTCGACGACCGGTACATCGTGCTCGACATGCACCACGGCCTGCACCCCAGCATCGAACTCACCGGCGACGGCGCCGCCACCGGCGCCTGGACGCTGCGGTTCCGGCAGGTCGACCTGCGTGCCCGCACGGAGCGGGTGAGCGCACTCGACTACGACGACGACTATGTGGTCGAAGACGGCAGGTGGAAGATCGCCCGGTGCCACGTGCGCGTCCACTGGTCCATCGAGCGAGCCCTGACCGACGACGTGAAAGTGGTGTTCTGACATGACCGAACGCAGGGTCGCCCTCGTCACCGGCGCGAGCCGCAGCGTCGGCAAGGGCATCGCATGCGCCCTCGGCTCCGACGGCTGGACCGTCTACGTCACCGCGCGGGGCCCGGTCGGCACCGACAGCCCCCTGGACCGGACCGCCGCGGACGTCACCGAACGCGGCGGGCTCGGCATCGCGGTGCAATGCGACCACACCGACGACGAGCAGATCCGGGCACTGTTTCGGCGCATCGCCGAAGAGCAGGGCGGCCGGCTGGACCTGCTGGTGAACAACGTGTGGGCGAGCCCGCCCGGGTTCGCGGGCTTCTCCGAGCCGTTCTGGAAGCGCCCGATCAGCGATTGGGACAGTCTCGTCGACGTCGGACTGCGCGCCCACTACGTGGCCTCCGTCGACGCCGCGCAGCTGATGGTGCCGCGCGGCAGCGGGATGATCGTCAACATCTCGTCGTTCGGCACCCGCGGCTACCTGCACTCGGTGCTGTACGGCATCTCGAAGGCCGGCCTCGACAAGATGGCCGCCGACATGGCCGTCGACCTCGCCGGCACCGGCGTCACCGCCCTGTCACTGTGGCCGGGGCTGGTGAAGAACGAGGCGATGCTCGCCCGCGGCATCGACAACTTCGAGGGCTTCTCCCTCGCCAACGCCGAGACCCCGGAGTTCGTCGGCCGCGTGATCGTCGCACTGGCGAACGATCCGAAGGTGAACGAGCGCAGCGGGCACACCCTGATCACCGCCGAGACCGCCCTCGACTACGGGGTCGTCGACGTCGAAGGCAATCAACCGGATTCGCATCGGGCCGCGTTCGGCGGCGGCCCGCTGTACTGATCCGCGGCCCGGCGGCCGGCGTCCATGATGCGCGACCCGATTGTGATCACTGGTTCCCGGGTGTGGCTTCGAGGATGGTCTTCAGGCGAGCGAGGTCCTTGTTGTTCGCTCGACGCATAGCGCGGGCCAACAGCGGGGCGCCAAGTCGCGAGAATCCTGACGGTTCACCACGGTTGCGCAGCGTCATCCTTGTGGTGCCGCTCGATGTAGACCTCCACTCGTAGGTGGTTTCCATCGGGAACGGGCCTTCGGCAGTGCGCATTACGAAACGCTCGTCCGGAACCAGTTCTACGACCTCGTAGGTGTAGGTCAGACGCCGACCGAGGAACTCGGCGATGAAAACGATTCGGGAGCCAGCTTTCGCTGGTCTCGAGGACTTCCACTGCACCTCTTTGATATTTGTGTACCACGCTGTCGCGTGGTCGGGGTTCGACGAATAGTCGGCGACCTCGTTCCGTGGCCGCGCAATGGTGATCTCGGTCTCGACGTCCACTGCTGTCATGACACGACCTCCGTGTGCGGGCCCGCCCGGCGGGTTGGTTGACGGCGTCCACGCTCTGGACGCGGCCCGTCGGCCCCCCAACTGTAACTGGCGGGTGGTGCTGGGCCGTGGTAGCCGACGAAGGGTGACGGGCACCATTCGTTGATGTCTCGGCACAACTTGTCCGGTACGGGAACACCCGGACGTTCTCGGGGGGTTCCCCCAGCGTGCATCTATCCGAGGTAGGCGACCACGACGCGCAGGCACGCGGATTCCGGCAGTATGTCGAGCCCGAGATCGAGGTGCTGTTGCGGGTAGCGCTGACGCTCACCGGACCGGCGGATGCGGAGGACCTGGTGCAGGAGACCCTGGTCCGCGCCTGGCGCAGTGTCGACCGTTTCGATGGCCGCCATCCGCGGGCGTGGCTGCTGACGATCTTGAGGAACACGAACATGAACATGCATCGACGTCAGCGCCCGGACAGTGTCGACGATGTTGCCGCCTACGCCGGCGCCAGGCCCGCCTTCGGAATCGATCCGCCCAGCACCGAGGATCGCGTCCTGGAATCGATCCTGCCCGAGGATCTCGAACGGGCGGTGCAGGCACTGGACTCGAAGTTCCGGACCGTGCTGTTCCTGATCGACGTCGATCAACTGACCTACAGCGAAGCCGCCGATGTCCTCGGCGTTCCGGTGGGGACGGTGATGTCGAGGCTCAGCCGTGCACGCGACCGCGTGCGCAAGTACCTGCGACCCAACTTCGCCCCCACCACGAGAGGGAACCGATGATCAAGACTGTGCGCATGATGCTGACGTGCCACTGGTCGCGGCGTCGAATCCAGCGGTACCTGGACGCCGACCCCGCGGCGCTGCTCGACCCGAACGAGATCCGCCGGTTGGAGGCACACCTGGCCGAATGCGACAAGTGCAGTGCCGCCGCAGCCGAGTACCGACAGATCAACACCGCCCTCTCCCGGTGGGCTGCACGACGGATGGTCGACCCCACCAGCGTCACGCACATGCACCAGGTCGTCGACCGCATCGTTCGCGGTGAACTGCAGTGACCCGGGCCGGGCACACCACTGCCGGGGCCGTGCCCGCGTCGCGGTTACCCCGCGCCGCGGATCTGGTGGTAATCGGCGGAGGAACGGCAGGCATCGTCGCGGCGACAACCGCGGCCGGATTCGGCGCCAGGGTCCTGCTGATCGAACGTGACCGCACCGGCGGCGACTGTCTGTGGACCGGATGTGTGCCGTCGAAATCACTGCTCGCCGCGGCCACGGCGGCCGCGGCATCCGGTTCGACCGAGTGCTCGTCGCCGTCGGTCGCATCCCACGAACCGAGTCGATCGGACTCGACACGGCCGGTGTCACCGTCGATCGCCGCGGTTACGTCACCGTCGATGATCATCTGCGCACCTCCAACCCGAGGATCTGGGCGGCCGGTGACCTCACCGGTCACCCGCAGTTCACCCACACCGCGGGAATGCACGGCAGCATCGCCGCCGCCAACGCGATCCTGGGGCTGTGCCGCACCATCGACCGGACCGGCACGCCGCGCGTGACGGTCACCGACCCCGAGATCGCCGTCGCCGGAATCGACACGCAGACCGCCGGACGCATTCCCGGACTGCAGGTACGACCCTCGCCCACCGCCACCTCGATCGTCCGATCACCGAGGGCGCGACGCGCGGGTTCACCCGACTCGTCCTCGACCGCAAACACCACATCGTGGGGGCGACGATCGTCGGCCCGCGGGCGGGCGAGACGATCGGCGAACTGGTTCTGGCCGTCAAGCACGGCCTGCGCACACGGGACCTGGCCGGCGCCACCCACCCGTACCCGACGTACAACGACGGACCGTGGAACGCCTCGATCGCCGACGTTCGGGCCCAACTGGCCCGGCCCGCGGTCTCCCGTCCGCTCGCGGCGCTCGCCCGTGCCCGCAACCGGTGGCTTCGGATGCGGACCGGGTAGTTCCGAAAGACACCGGGTAGCTCCGAAAAACCTTGTCCGGCAGGGAAGCAGTGGCCGCGCTCAGCGGGTTTCCACACTGAGGAGGACGTCAGATTCCCTCCGATCCGAGTCCACCCACAAGGGAGCCGAGCCATGTCTTCGAACACCGCCCACATCACAACCGCACACGCCGGGACCACGACCGGATTCGGTCGTACCGTCGCGGGCGGCGCCGTCGCCGGACTGATTGCGTCGCTGGTCATGGCGATGTACGCCATGATCGCCGCCGTCACCTATCAGAACTCGGGATTCTTCACCCCGCTCTATCACATCGGATCGGTGTTCGTTGATCCGTCGACGATGATGACATCGATGCAACAGGCCATGGCCGGCTCGGACTTCTACTTCGCGTTCGGGCCCGCGGTCGTCGGTGCCGTCGTACACATGATGGTCGGGGTCATGTACGGCATCGTCTTCGCGCTCATCGCGCGGGTGGCGAAACTGCACGGAATCACCCTGATCATCGGCGGAATGATCTACGGCGTACTCGTTTTCGCGGTCAGCGCCTGGATCGGTCTCCCGCTCGCCGCCGCGATCTTCTCGAGTGGTGACCAGATCACCGACATGGCCTCGATGGTCGGATACGGCACCTTCCTCGTCGAGCACCTGATGTTCGGTGTCGCGGCGGCGCTGGTCCTGTTGCCGTCGACGCGGCGCTGACCCAGCGCTCGGGCACACGAGGACGCCATGACCACCGCCACCGCCCGCGTGGGAGACACGCTGATCGCGACCACCGACGACCCGATCGTCGTCGAAGGGAACGTCTATTTCCCCGAACACGACATCGTCGACGGGGTGCTGCGCGCGAACAAGGCCAAGAGCCTGTGCTTCTGGAAAGGCGTCGCCAGCTACTACGACGTGACCGCCGGAGGAGTCACCCTACCCAGCGCCGCCTTCACCTACCACCACCCCTCACCACTGGCACGGCGGATCAAAGGACGCATCGCCTTCTGGAACGGCGTGGACGTCAGCGCCACCGGCACCCGCACGTAGCGGCCCGTTTCCACTTCGCACCGACAGAACGAGAACGACATGAAACAGCTCACCGGCATCGGCGACCGCATCGGCCCGATCACCCTCTACGACGTCGACGGCGGGCGGGTCGAACTCGACGCGCTCCTCGACACACCGGTCGTGGTGCCCCTGGTCCGGTACTACGGCTGTATGCCCTGCAAGGCGTTCCTCCAGGAACTCGAGGACCTCCGAGAGGACTTCGAGGGCGCAGGGGTCCACGTCGCGGCCGTCGGCGGCGCCGCCGACTACCAGGCCCTTCACCTGATGGACCACGGCATCGGGTACCCGCTGCTCCTGGGCCCCGACCACACCCTGTATCAGGCGTTGGATGTGCACCGAATCCGCTGGTGGATGATGCTCAACCCACGTACCTGGTGGAAGTATCTGCCGGCAGCGCGCCGCGCCCGGCAGGGCCGCGTCACCGACCACCCCCTGCAAGCCCCCGGATTGGCGATCATCGATGCCGACCGCACGGTGCGCCTGCTTCACCGTGGTCGCACCCTCGGGGACTACCCGCCTGCGGCGCACGTCCTCGAGGAGGCTCGGCGTCTGGTCCGCAGCCGCACCTGACCCGCTCGGCCGGCCGGAGCGCATGCCGGTGCCGCGGTACCCGGCCGACGGTGTGCCGGTGAGCCGATCCGGGGTGATCGGCGAGACGCCGTGATCACCCCTGCGGGTGCGGATCTTCCGCGGTTCTCACCGGGTCCCCCGAGGACGAGATAGCCTCGGGCGACAGGGCGAGAGGGAGCGGCACCATGCACAGCGAGAAACTCCACTTCGCCGGCTCCGGCGCTACGGAACTGGCGGGCCGGCTGGACCTGCCGGAGCACACGCCGCGCGCGTTCGCACTGTTCGCGCACTGCTTCCCCTCCAGCGAGGACGTACCGGCGGCGGCGCGGATCTCGGAGGTCCTCACCGAGCACGGCATCGCCGTCCTGCGCTTCGACTTCACCGGTCTCGGCGGGTCCGGCGGGGACTGTGCCGGCACCACCTCCGGTTCCGATGCCGCCGACCTCGTGCACGCGGCAGGTTACCTGCGCGCCCACCACGCCGCTCCCAGCATCCTGATCGGCCACTCCCACTGCGGCGCGGCCGTCCTCGCGGCGAGCGAGTACGTGCCCGAGACGCGGGCCGTGATCACGATCGGCGCCCCGGCCGGGACCGAGCGGATCCCCAGGCTCGGCACCGCACTGCTGGTGATGCACTCCCCCACCGACGACACGGTCGGCATCGACAACGCCCGACAGATCTTCGATGCCGCCCGCCACCCCAAGTCCTTCCTCTCCCTCGACGGCGCCGACCACCTGCTCACCCGGCAGTCCGACGCCCGGTTCGTCGCCTCGATGCTGGCGACATGGGCGAGTAGGTACCTCGACGAGAACACTCCGGCGCAGGCGCCCACCGCGCCGGGCTCGGCCGAAGGCGTCGTCGAGGTCTCCGGGAACGGAGCCACCCGGTTCGGGCAGCGCATCACCCTGGGCCGGCACCTGATCACCGCCGATGAGCCCACACCGGTGGGCGACGACACCGGACCTTCGCCGTACGACCTGCTGCTCGCCTCCCTCGGCGCCTGTACGTCGATGACGCTGCGCATGTACGCCGACCGCAAGCAATGGCCCCTCGAGAACGTGACGGTTTCCCTGCGTCACAGCCGGATCCACGCCGCGGACTGCGCGGACTGCGAGACCCGGACCGGGCGGCTCGACAAGATCGAACGCGTGATCCACCTCGCCGGTGATCTCGACGAGCAACAGCGGCAGCGTCTGCTCGACATCGCCGACCGCTGTCCGGTGCACCGGACCCTGCACTCGGAGATCGTCGTGGACACCACCCTCGCAGCCGGTGACCCCGCCGACCAGGAGACCCGTGACGCACCGACGGCAACGACCGGGCCGGCACCGGCATGACCTCGCTGCCCATCGGCGACTACGCACTGCTCTCGGATCGGCACTCGGCCGCACTGGTGTCGTCCGACGGTTCGATCGACTGGCTGTGTATGCCCCGCTTCGACAGCCCCTCGATCTTCGCCTCGATCCTCGACGACAACGCCGGGCACTGGTCGATCCGGCCGGTCGGCGAATTCCGGGTTCAGCGCGAGTACGTCGAGGGCAGCATGGTTCTTCGCACGCTCTTCCACACCGGCGGGGGGATCCTCGAGCTGCGCGATGCCCTGATCCTCGGGGATGCGCAGGACCCCCATCGCCTGGGGGAGCATGCGCCGCACATGCTGGCCCGGACCGTCACCTGCACCCGCGGCAGCGTCAGCGCGGAGCTGCTGTTCCGGCCTCGTCCGGAGTACGGTCTCGTCGCGCCGGTGCTGACCGCCGTCGAAGGCGGGATCACGGCCGCCGGTGGGGCGAGCCGATTGACCCTGTCGAGCACGGTCCCCCTCGAGGTCTGCGGCGGCGCAGCCCGGGCCCAGTTCGACCTGCACGCCGGTGAGAGCGCGTACTTCGCTCTGCAGCACGCGGCACTCGGCGCACCCGTCCCGCCGGTGCGTCCCGGAGCCGCCGTCAGGGCAGCGGTCGACGACACGACGACCGGCTGGCAGGACTGGTCGGCGCAGCACCAGGCCTATCAGGGCCGCGCGCGCGATCTGGTCCACCACTCGGGACGGGTGCTGCAGGCATTGAGCTACCAGCCCACCGGCGCGATCGTGGCGGCAGTCACCACCTCGCTTCCCGAACAGGTCGGCGGTGCGCGCAACTGGGACTATCGCTACTCCTGGGTGCGCGACGCCAGCATGACCATGCAAGCGTTGTGGGTCGCTGCCTGTCCGGACGAGGCACACGAGTTCTTCGACTTCATGGCCACCGCCGCTGCCTGTTCCTACACCGACCACCCTCTTCAGATCATGTTCGGCATCGGCGGGGAGCACGACCTGTCGGAGCGGACCCTCCCCCACCTCTCCGGCTGGCGCGACAGCAAGCCCGTCCGGGTGGGGAACGGTGCCTGGACCCAGCCCCAGCTCGACACCTACGGCGAGTTGCTCGACGCCGCCGCCCAGCTCCGCGACCAGGTCGGCGCGCTCGACAGACCGACTCGCAACTTCCTGGTGGGCCTCGCCGACGCCGCCGCGGCCCGCTGGCGCCAACCCGACAACGGCATCTGGGAGGTCCGCGGCGAGCCGCGGCACTTCGTGCACTCCAAGGTCATGTGCTGGGTGGCCCTCGACCGTGCTGTCGCCCTGGCCGACTGGCTACACGCCGACGGCCATGTCGAGACATGGACGGCCGCTGCCCAGGAGATCCGAGATGCGGTGCTCACGCAGGGGTGGAACGAGGCCCTCGGTTCGTTCACGCAGTCCTTCGGCGCATCGAACCTCGACGCCACCGCCTTGCTGCTGCCGATCGTGGGTTTCCTTCCCCCGGACGACCCGCGGGTGCTGTCCACCATCGACGCCGTCCGCGAGCGGCTCACCGACGCACGCGGCCTGGTCCACCGCTACCACACCGGGGCGGGGGTGGACGGCCTCGAAGGCCAGGAGGGAACCTTCCTGCTGTGCACCTTCTGGCTCGCCCAGGCCCTCGCCATGGCCGGTCGCACCGACGAAGGTGCCGAGTTCTTCGAACGCGCGGTGGGCTACGTCAACGACGTGGGATTGCTCGCCGAGGAGATCGACTCCGCCACCGGGGAACAGCTGGGCAATTTCCCCCAGGCGTTCAGCCACATCGGACTGGTCAACGCCGCCTGGGCCCTGCACCAGGCAGAGCACGTCGGCACGTTCCGATGAACCGGCCGGATCGAGTGGAGGACGAGAGCTCCCGGGGTTCGCCGGCCGCGTGATCGTCGCACCGGCGAACGCGTCACGCCCGGTGACAGGCCACCTGCCCGCCACCGGGCACCTCGGTGGTCTCCGGTCGGCGTTCCCGGCACACCGGCATCACCTGCGGACAGCGGGAGCTGAACGCACACCCGGCCGGGGGATTCGCCGGGTCGGGCAGCTCGCCGTCGAGCCGGATCCGTGCGCGGTTGCGTTGCCGCGCGGGGTCCGGGACGGGCACCGCGGACAGCAGCGCCTGCGTGTACGGATGCGCGGGCTCGGTGAACAGCCGCTCCGACGGCCCCCACTCCACGATCCGGCCCAGATACATCACCGCCGTGGTGTGGGCGATGTGCCGGACCACCGCCAGGTCGTGCGCGATGAACAGATACGCGATGCCCAGCTCCGCGGACAACTCCTCGAGGAGCGCGATCACCTGGTTCTGGGTGGACACGTCGAGCGCACTGACCGCCTCGTCGGCGATCACCAGCTTCGGCTCCACGGCGATGGCCCGCGCGATGGCAATGCGCTGACGCTGGCCGCCGGAGAACTCGTACGGGTAGCGCTCGGCATGCTCGGCCCGCAGTCCCACCTGTTCGAGCAGCTGCCCGACCTTCCGGCGGCGGGCCACCGCATCGAGATCGGTGTGCACCTCGAGCGGTTCGGCGACGGCGTCCCCGACCGTGCGCGACGGATCCAGCGAGGAGTACGGGTCCTGGAACACCATCTGCATGTTGCGCCGGGCACCCCGCAGTTCCGACCGGTTCAGCGCGGTGAGGTCGACGCCGTCGAGAACCACCGAGCCGGCGGCGACGTCGACCAGCCGCAGGATGCCGCGGGCGGTGGTGGATTTTCCGGATCCGGATTCCCCGACCAGGGCGAAGGTCTCGCCGGACCGGATGTCGAAGCCGACCTCGTCCACCGCGCGGATCGTCCGCTTCTTACGTGACATCCGGCCCCGGACGGGGAACTCGACCCGCAGGCCCCGCACGCTGAGCAACGGTGCGCTCGCGTCCGATTCGACGACGTCCACAGTCATGAGGTTCCCTCCAGGATCAGATCGGTCACCCGCGCGCAGCGCGATACGCGGTCGTCGCCGGCCGGCCGCAGCGGCACGTCGACGGCGCACTCGTCGGCCCGGTGCGCGCAGCGCGGCGCGAACCGGCAGCCGCCGGGGATCGAGCCGGGCGGCGGTGGTGAGCCGGGGATGGTGTGCAGGTCCGTCCGGCCGCCGATGTCGGGCACCGATCGCAGCAGGCCCTCGGTGTACGGATGCCGGGGCGCCGCGTAGAGCGCCTCGGTGCGGGCCCGTTCGATCACCTGTCCCGCATACATCACCACCACCTCCGTGCACAGGTCGGCGACCACGCCGAGGTCGTGGGTCACGAACAGCACCCCCATGCCGAATCGTCCGGCCATCTCGCGGATCAGATCGAGCACCTGCGCCTGGATGGTGACGTCGAGTGCGGTGGTGGGTTCGTCGGCGACGAGCAGTTTCGGCTCGCACGCCAGGGCCATCGCGATCATCACCCGCTGCCGCATGCCCCCGGAGAACTCGTGCGGATACTGCCGGACCCGGCGTGCGGCATTCGGGATTCCGACGAGGTCGAGTACCTCCACGGCCCGGGCCGTGGCGTCCTTCCGGCTCACGCGGCGGTGCCGGCGCACCACCTCGGTGATCTGGTCACCGACCGTGAACACCGGGTTCAGGCTGGTCATCGGCTCCTGAAAGATCATGGCGATGTCGTTGCCGCGCACGGATTCCAGTTCCCGAGCAGGCATGGTCAGCAGGTCCCGTCCCTGGAACCGGATGCTGCCGGCGACCGTGCGGGACTGCCGGGGCGGCAGCAGCCGCAGCACCGAGGAGCACGTGACGGACTTGCCGGAGCCCGACTCCCCGACCAGCCCGACCAGTTCGCCGGCCGCGACGTCGAAGGACACGTCCTGCAGGACCGGCGTCCAGCCGGACGCGGTGGCGAATTCGACGCCGAGGCCGTCGACGCTCAGCAGTGGTTCGGTCATCGTTCGCTCCGGTTCTCGCGGCCCACCGAATCGCGGATGCCGTCACCGAGGGTGTTGCAGGCCAGCACGGCAAGGATGATGGCGACGGCGGGAATCAGGACGGGCCAGGCGGTGTAGTTCCATGCCTCGCGTCCCTCGGCGAGCATCCGCCCCCAACTCGGGTCGGGCGGCTGGACCCCGAGGCCGAGGAAGCTCAGCGAGGATTCGGCGAGCATAGCGAAGCCGCAGGCGAGACTGACCTGCACGATCAGCGGGGACAGGGTATGCGGGAGGATGTGCTTGCGCACGATCCACGCGGTCGGGGTGCCGATGCTGCGGGACGCCTCGATGAAGGTGTTCTCCCGCACCGCGATCACCGCGCCGCGCACGACGCGGAAGAACCTGGGCCCGAAGACGATTCCGATGGCGATCATCGCGTTGGTGAGATTCGGTCCCATGACGCCGACGATCGCCATCGCCAGCAGCAGCGGCGGGAAGCTGAGGAAGGCGTCGGCGATCCGGGACAGCAGCGCGTCCCAGCGGCCGCCGAGAAACCCCGCCGTCAGCGCGGGGATCACGCCGAAAGCCAGCCCCACCGACACCGAGATCGCCGCAGCCGAGACGGCGACCCGTGCGCCGTAGAGCAACCGCGACAGCGTGTCCCGGCCGAGGTTGTCCGTGCCGAGCAGATAGCCCTCGCTCAGCGGCGGCAGCCGGCGGGCCGTCAGTTCCTGCACCAGCGGATCGTGCGGCGCGATCAGCGGCGCGGCGAGACCCAGCACCGTGATCAGCGTCAGGAACACGGCCGCCGCGACGGCTGCGCGGCGGCCACGGAACCGGCGCAGGAACCGGCGGCGCGGGGATTCGACGACAACCGGGGACGCATCCTCGACGGTCTTCGTCGGCGTGATGGTTTCGCTCATGCGGCGCTCCTGGTCCGGGGGTTGAGGTAGCCGTACGAGATGTCGACGAGCAGGCTCATCACGACCGTCGCGAAGACACCGAAGATCACCACGCCCTGGATAGCGGGCAGGTCGCCGGACAGCACCGCCTGCACGGCGAAGTCCCCGAGTCCCTTGAGCCCGAACACCGACTCGATGACCGCCGTGCCGCCGAGCAGGAAAGCGATTTGCATGCCGAGCACCGTCGCGGTGGGGATGAACGCATTCTTGAGGGCGTGCTTCCACAGGACGGCACGTCGCCCGAGCCCCTTGGCCGTGGCGGTGCGGACGTAGTCCTGCTGCATCACGTCGATCATGGAACTGCGCAACTGGCGGGCGATCTCGGCCGCGGCAGCCAGTCCCAGCGCGATCGCCGGGAGCAGCAGGTGGCTGAGCCACGGCCACAGCCCCTTTGCGAGCGGTGTGTACCCGGTCGCGGGGAGTGCCTTCAACTGCAGGGAGAACACCAGCACCAGGATGAGACCGAGCACGAAGTTCGGTGTCGCGACGCCCAGCGTGGACCCCAGGCTGGTGGTCCGGTCCTGCCAGCTGCCGGGGCGGCTGCCGCCGATGATGCCGGCCGGAATGCCCACGGCCAGCGCGACCAGCACCGACACGAGGGTCAGCGACACGGTCACCGGCAGCCGGTCGACGATCATCTCGAGCACGGGGGCCTGATAGGTGAAGCTCGTCCCCAGGTCACCTCGCGCCAGACCGCCGAGGAAGTCGAGATACTGCACGACGACGGGCTGGTCGAGGCCGAGATCCACGCGCACCGCCTCGATCTGCTGCGGTGTCGCGCTCTCCCCGGCGATCCGATGGGCGGGATCGCCCGGGATCAGGAATATCAGGCCGAACGTGATGGCGGTGGCGATCAGCAGCAGCGGTAGCACCGCGAGCAGCCGTTGCCCGATCAATCGAAGCATCCTGCCGGTCCTTTACATCTCTCGAGGTATCGCTCGGGCGCTGCCGCAGCGGTCATTCGGCGGCCGTGAGGCCGATCCCTCCCCATTCGTCCAATGCGCGGTACGGCTGGTATCCGACGACCCGGTCGGTGAGGGTGGCGCCGAGGTCGGAGAAGGCCAGGGGGATCATCAGTGCCTGGTCCACGACCGTGGCGGAGACGTCGCCGATGAGCCGTCCCCGGGTCTGCTGGTCCGGTTCGGCGTTCGCGGCGGCCAGGGCCTCCGCGAAGCCGGGAGTGACGTCGTGCGACGGGTTCTGCGGCGAATCCGGGGCGAAGTAGGTGGCCAGCAGCAGCGACGGATCGGCGCGTCCGGAGAAGGTGGTGAGCACGGCGTCGAGCTCCCCCCGGTTGAAGACCGGTGACATCTCGGCCGGGCTGAGCAGGCGGATCTGCATGGTGACCCCGATCGCGTCGAGCTGCTGCTGGACGATCTGGGCGATCCGCTCGTTCTCGGGCAGGTTCATCACGCCGGCAGTGAACGTGAAGCCGTCCGGCAGGCCGGCGGCCGCGAGCGTCTCGCGGGCGGCCCGCTCCTCGTAGGCGTAGCGGTCGGCCAGTTCCGGGTTGTAGGCGAAGTAGCCCTGCGGGAAGTTCTGGCTGGCCGCCTCGCCGTGACCTTCGAGGGCGGAGTCGACAAGAGCCTGCCGGTCGATCGCGGTGCTCAGCGCCCGGCGCACGTCGACGTTGCCGAATTCGCTTCGGGTGCGGTTGAAGTGCAGGACGTAGTGGTTCAGGCTGGTCTGCACCTGCGAGTCCAGGCCCTGTGCGGCAGCGGGGTCGATCGAGAGCGGCGTGGCCATCGCGATGTCGAGTTCGCCCGACGCCATCGCGTTGATGCGGGTCTGCGGGTCGGTGACGACCTCCCACTCGAAGCGCTCGGCGGTCACCGACTCCGGATCCCAGTAGCCGTCCCAGGCCACGAAGTCGTACGACGCGCCGGGCTGGGCGTCGGCGACGGTGTACCGTCCCGCGCCGACCGGCCGCAGCACCAGGGCGGCGTCCTTCTCCGGCGTGCCGAACGCATTCGGGCTGACCATCATTCCGGGCAGATCGGACAGGGTCAGGACGAGTTGCGTGCCGGGTCCGGTCAACCGCAGCACCACCGTGGTGGGGTCGGGGGTCTCGATCGCCTCGACCGGGGCGAGCATCGTCGTGGTGATCGAGTCCGGCTCCTGGGCGCGTTCGAGGTTGGCCCGGACCGCCTGCGCGTCCAGCGGGGTGCCGTCCTGGAACTGCAGGCCCTCCCGCAGGTGGAAGGTGAGGGTGCGGCCGTCGTCGGAGAACTCCCACGACTCGGCCAGTCCCGGAATCGGGTTCGCGTCCCGGTCGCGGTGCACCAGCCGGTCGTACACCTGGGTCAGCATGATGTTGTCCTGCGCGACCCGGGTCTTGTGCGGATCGAAGGACGACGCCCCGTAGGTGGTGGCGTACCGCAGCGTCGCCTGCGGGTCGATGGTGGTCGACGCGGCGTCGGTGGTGTCCGGGGAGCCGCAGCCGGCGAGGAGCACGGCGGCCAGCGCGGCGCCCAGGGCGAGTCTCGAGCGACGATCCATGATGTTCTCCGTTCTCGCAGTGGTGGCGACGGACGCCGGGGTCGGCAGTGGTGGCGACGGACGCCGGGGTCGGCTAGGGCGCGGCGACACCGACTCCGCGCCACTCGTCGAGCACCCGGCTCGGCTCGTAACCGACGATGGTGCCGGACGTGATTGCACCCAGGTCGGCGAACGCGACGGGCAACATCGCGGCGTGATCCATCACCACCGCATTCACCTCCCCGAGCAGGGCGGCACGTTCGTCGGGATCGGTGGCCCGGTTGGCTGCTTCCATCGCCGCCCGGAAGCCAGGAATATCGTCGTGCGACGGGTTCTGCGGCGAGTCCTGCCCGTAGTACGAGGTCAGCAGCAGCGACGGTTCGGCGCGACCGGTCAGGGTGGTGAGGATGGCGTCGAGTTCGCCGCGGTTGAATGCGGGATTGAGGTCGGTCGGCGTCATCGACCGGATCTCCATCGTGATGCCCACCCGCGCCAGCTGTTCCTGCATGATCTGCGCGATGAGCTGGTTCTCCGGCAGGTTCGACGCGCCGGCGACGAACGAGAATCCGTTCGGCACACCGGCCTGTGCGAGCAGGGCCTTCGCGCGTTCGGGATCGAACGCGTACTGGCCGTCGAGGGCGGCGTTGTGCGCGAAGTACCCGGAGGGGAAGTTCTGGCTGGCGGCCTCGCCGTGTCCTTCGAGTGCGGTCTCGACGACGGCCTCCCGGTCGACGGCGTGGGCGAGCGCCTGCCGCACTTCGAGGTTCCCGAACTCGCTGCGGGTCCGGTTGAGGTTGAGCACGTAGTTGTTGAGGGTGGTCTGCACGTGCGACTCGAGACCCTGCTGCTCGGCCGGGTCGACGGACAGCGGGGTGGCGATCGCGGCGTCGAGCTGACCGGAGGCCACCGCGCTCACCCGGGTCTGCGGATCGGTCATCACGATCCACTCGAAGGCGCGGGCCTGCACCGCCTCCGGATCCCAGTAGCCGTCCCGGGCGACGAACTCGTACTGCGCACCGGGCTGTGCCTGCGCGACGGTGTAGCGGCCGGTGCCGGCGGGGGTCAGCACCAGGGCGGCGTCCTTGTCGGGGGTGCCGAACGCGTTGGGGTTGACCATCATTCCGGGCAGGTCGGAGAGGGTGAGCACGAGCTGCCCGCCCGGCCCGTCGAGCCGCAGCACCACGGTCTGCGGGTCGGGGGCCTCGACGGCGGCGACGCCGGTGAGCATGGCGGCGGTGATCGAGTCGGGCTGCATCGCCCGTTCGAGGTTGGCCACCACCGCGGCGGCGTCGAACGGGGTGCCGTCGGAGAATGTCACGGCCTGCCGCAGGCGCAGCGTCAGCGTGGATCCGTCGTCGGCGAACTCCCACGATTCGGCCAGGCCGGGAATCGGATTCGCGTCCCGATCACGGTGCACCAACCGGTCGTAGACCAGATTGAGCATGATCGAGTCGCTGGTGATCCTCGTCTTGTGCGGGTCGAACGACGACGCACCGTAGGTGGTGGCATAGCGCAACGTCGCGTTCGGGTCGACGGTCTGCGCGGCGTCCGTCGCCGCGGAACTGCCGCACCCGGCCACCGCGACGGCGACGGCGAGCACGGACAGGGCGGCCTTCATTGATCTACGAAACATCAGATTCCTCGGGGGGTTTCGGGTCGTCGAGGGGTTCACGGGGCGGCGACGCCGACGCCGCGCCACTCGTCGACGAGCAGGGTGGGTTCGTAGCCCACGACCTGATCGGTCAGGGTGGAGCCGAGCTCGAAGAACACCAACGGGATCGCGAGCGCGTTGTCGCTGACCAGATTCGACACGTCGCCGAGCTTGCCGGCACGCGCCTGCGGATCGGACTCGCGGTTGGCCGCATCCAGGGCCTCCTGGAATCCGGGGGCCGTGCTGCGGGACGGGTTCTGCGGCGAGTTTTCGCCGTACAGCGAGGAGAACAGCAGGGCGGGATCGGACCGGCCGGTGAAAGTGGTGACGACGGCGTCGGCGTCCCCGCGGTTGAACGTCGGGGAGGCTTCGGACGGCGGCATCGGCTTCAACTGCATGTCGATGCCGACCTCGGCGAGCTGTTGCTGCACGATCTGCGCCACCTGCACGTTCTCGGGCAGGTTGAGCAGGATCGCAGTGAAGGAGAACCCGTTCGGCAGTCCCGCCTGTACCAGGAGCTCCCGTGCCTTGTCGGGGTCGTACGGGTAGGCTCCGGCCAGGTCGGGCTCGTAGGCGAAGTAGTCCTTCGGGAAGTTCTGGGTCGCGGCCTCGGCGTGGCCTTCCATCGCGGTGTCGGCGATGGCCTGCCGGTCGATCGCATGCGCCAGCGCCTGGCGTACCTCGAGCTTGCCGAACTCCCCGCGCGACCGGTTGAGGTTGATGGCCATGTGGTCGAGCCGCAGCGCCGTCTCGACCCGAAGGCCCTGCTGCTCGGCGGCATCGATGGTCAGGGGCGTGGTGATGGCGGCGTCCAGGTCTCCGGAGGACACGGCGTTGAGCCGGGCCTGCGGATCGGTCATCACGGTCCACACCACGCTGTCTGCGCGAACCGCGTCGGAATCCCAGTAGCCGGGCCGCGCGGTGAACTCGTACTCGGCGCCCGGCTGCGCGCGGGTGACCGTGTAGCGGCCGGCACCGGCCGGGGTGAGCGCCAGCGCGGCGTTCTTCTCCGGAGTTCCGAATGCATCGGGGTCGACGATCATCCCGGCCAGGTCGGACAGCGCGAGGACGAGCTGTGCGCCGGGCCGGTCCAGCGCGAGCACGACGGTGCGATCGTCGGGGGTCGTGATGCCGGTGACCCCGGCGAGCATCGGTGCGGTCACCGAGTCCGGTTCGAGTGCGCGGTTCAGGTTGGCCCGGACGGCGGCCGCGTCCACGGGGGAACCGTCGGCGAAACTCACCCCCTCGCGCAGATGCAGGGTGAGGGACTCGTCCGTCAGCTCCCACGATTCGGCCAGGCCGGGGACGGGTTGCGCGTCGACGTCGCGGTGCACGAGCCGGTCGTAGACCAGGTTGAGCATCGTGGCGTCACTGGTGATCTTGGTCTTGTGCGGGTCGAACGAGGACGCGCCGAACACCGTCGCATAGCGCAGGGGGATCGCCGGGTCGGTGACGCCCGAGTTCTCGGACGCCTCGGAGCCGCACGCGGCCACCAGCACCGCGCACGTCCCGAGGGCGGCCGTCCACCGCCGGATGGAAAACCTGCCCGTTGCGACCGGCATCTCGCCCCTTCCTCGAAGCGCTCGCGCGCACAGTCGATTTCAGGACGGACGCCGATGCGCACGGCCTGTTGCCGACCGAACGTAAGGGCTTGTGACATGCCGCACATCGCCGTTCCCACTGAACGAGACCGTTAGGAATCGACGGTCAGCCGAGCCCCCCGAGCAGCACGGCGTTCACCTCCGCCGCCGGGACCATGGGCATCGTGTGGTGCGTTGCTCCCTCAACGATCACCGGCCGCAGCCGCGAGCTCGCCGCCGCGACCGCGGCCGCCACCCGCGCGCTGTCGTGGACCTTGCTGCCGGCCGCGAGAACCACCCTCGTGTCGACCCCGAGCCCGGCGAGGGCGGGACGTGCGGGCCGCTTCGGGACGACGAGCTTGGCCGTCGGGAAGTGCTCGGCACCCAGGGCGGCGAGGTTCAGCCAGTCCTCGTCGAGGGGCCGGCCGCCGGTCTCCCACTCGAGGAATCTGCGCTGGCGGTGTCCACTCGGCCGGAGCAGGAGCGGGACCGCCCGGACGAGGTACTGTGCGCGCATCCCGGCGAAGCACGAATTCGGATCGAGCAACACCATGTTCGAGATCCGCTCGGGGCGTTCGAGCGCGTAGGCGAGCGCGATCATCGCCCCGTACGAGTGGCCGACCAGCCGGAACGAGGACAGGCCGAGCGTCGCCGCGATGCCGTCGAGCCACGACAGCAGATCGTTCACGCTGCGCATCGGCTTTCCGTGCGCGAGACTCCGTCCCACGTCACCGATCGGATCCACCGCCAGGACCCGGTACCGGGCGGCGAGCGCGGCGGCGTTGGCGAACCACACCGTCGACGTCGCTCCCCCTCCGGGCAGCAGGAGGACCGGCGGCGCGTCCTCGCGGCCGCAGACGTTGATATGCGTTGTGCCGAATTCCGATTCGACCGTCACTGCGCCGACGTCTGCCGGCCACTTCGCGAGCACGGCATCGTAGGCGCGGTGGAACTGCCTCCCCGCAGTGGTGGCTGCGAAATCTGTTGTCGACGCACGCGGCATCGCCTTCCCCCCTTCGTCCGGATCAGCCGGTCGGTCCGGCCATCCCGTAGAACCGTTCGACCCGCACCGTCAGCACGAGCCGGCGGTCGGTGACCATCGCCTCCCGGAACTCGTCCCAGTCCGGGTGTTCGCCCTGCACCGCCCGGTACAGGGCGACGAGTTCCTCGACGGTGTCGTCGTGCGGGTCCTTCGCGACGGGCGAGAGTTCGGCGGTGCCCTCCGCGACCGCGTACGCCCAGCCGTCGGCGGCGCTGACGTACAGGCTCACGCGCGGGTCGCGGCGCATGTTCGCGGTCTTGGCCCGCCCGTCGGTGATGGAGACCGAGAAGGTCCGGGCGCCCGGGTCGTAGTGGTAGACGATGTTGGAGAGCTGTGGCCGCCCGTCCCGCTTCAGCGTGACGAGGGCCCCGATCTTCGTTGTAGCGAAGAGTGATTCGATACTGTCTGCGGCCGCCGTCATGGCATCACCATCTCTTTCCGTGGGACCGGTAGCGCTTGACGTACTCCACCCAGTTCCAGGTCGACAGGAACCCCTGCGCCGCCTCGTACCCCTTGGCGAACTGCGCCTCGATCTCGGACTTGTCGAGGCGGAAGTCGAGGACCCCCACGTCGGTCGAGTCGACCCGGATCGTGCGGGCGCTGACCCACGGCTGGTTGAGGTGGGCCTGGTCGCGGCCGACGAGCACGGTGGTGACGATGCCCTCGATCAGCTCCGGGGAGTCGCCGAGGGCCGAGAACGGACGCAGCAGCCGCAGCGGTGGGAGGACCTTGTCGTTGTCGGCGGGCAGGTTCGGCAGCACGGTGACGCCGAAGGTGGGCCAGCGGGGCTGCTCGGTGTCGATCCGGTCGAGCGAGTCGATCGGGAAGTTCGACAGCAGCCCGCCGTCGACCAGTGTCGACGTCAACCCGGACGTGGCGGTGAGCGTCGCGGGCCGGAAGTAGAACGGGATCGACATGGACGCGCGCACCGCGTCGGCCACCGACTGCTCGTCGGGATCGAGGCCGTAGACCGAGCGGTAGTCCCACGGCAGCCGGACCAGCAGGCCCCGCGTGATGTCCGTGACGGTGACCACCAGCCGGTACCGTCGCTCCTCGGGGATGTCGTCGTCCTCCATCCGCAGATCCCCGAAGGTGCTGACGCCCAGGTCCTTCAGCGTGTCCCGGATCCAGGCGTGCGCGTAGTCGCCCTGGTAGATCCCCGACCCCCGGAGCACCCCGAATGCGGGACCCAGCAGGGGAATCCGTTCGACGGGCCCCGGGTCCAGGAACTTGCGGTACTTGATCCCGAAGACGGCGTCGCGCATCTGCTCGCCCGTCCATCCGGCCTTCGATCCGGCCGCGACGATGGCGCCGACCACCGCCCCCGCGGACGTGCCCGACACCCGGTTGAGCCGGTATCCGGCGTCGGCCAGAGCCACGACGGCACCGGCGAGGCCGATGCCCTTCACCCCGCCGCCGGCGAGGACGAGGTCGGCGACGTCCGGGTGCGGGGCAGCGGTCATCGCACACCCCCGAGGTCGCGTCCGCCACCCGGGACGATCCGTTCGCACCCGTACATGGCCGCCTCCTCCTGCACCGCAGTGCCGCATCGACGAACTGTTCGCGGGACGGACCCACCCGGTTCCCCTGTCCCGTTCACACTATGCCGGGCACCGTGGGAACGCTGGCAGGAAATCGCGGTCCGGACTGCGATGTGGCGGCTGAGCGGGAGGATCTCGTTCTCGAGGGGGCGGTTGTTGCGGCGAACGCCGAGAGGCCCGCGCAGCAACCGCCCCCTCGACGCGACAACCGCCCGGTCAGCTCGGGCGGGCGTCGGGGTGTTCGCGCACGAAGTTGAGATACGCCTTCGACGGCGTCGGGCCGCGCTGGCCCTGGTACTTCGACCCGACGGCGGCGCTGCCGTAGGGGTGCTCGGCCGGGCTGGTCAGCCGGAACAGGCACAACTGCCCGATCTTCATCCCCGGCCACAGCGTGATCGGCAGGTTGGCGACGTTGGAGAGCTCGAGGGTGATGTGCCCGCTGAAGCCCGGGTCGATGAACCCCGCCGTGGAGTGGGTCAGCAACCCGAGGCGGCCGAGCGACGACTTGCCCTCGAGACGGCCGGCGAGGTCGTCGGGCAGGCTGCACGTCTCCATCGTCGAGCCGAGCACGAACTCGCCCGGGTGCAGCACGAACGGCTCCCCGGGCGGGGCCTGCACGAGCGAGGTGAGCTCGTCCTGGCGCTGCGCGGGGTCGATGTGCGTGTAGCGGGTGTTGTTGAAGACGCGGAACAGGCTGTCGAGCCGTACGTCCACACTCGACGGCTGCACCATCGCCGCATCGAAGGGGTCGATGCCGAGACGCCCGGAGGCGACCTCGGCGCGGATGTCGCGATCGGAGAGCAGCACGAGGTAGAGGTTAACAACCGCGCCGCTTGACCTCGAGTCGGCTCGAGGTTGTTCGCTGGGTTCCGTACTCGCGGACAGCCAGGAGGAGCCATGCGCGCCGTCGTCCGACGCCGATTCGGCAGCCCCGACGTTCTCGTCGTCGAACACGTCGAGGTGGCCCGGTGACCACCGTCGCGGACCAACCCCTGTGGTCCGCGCGGGACCGGGTCACCACGACCGGGGTCTTCGCACTCGCGTTCCTCGTCGCGTTCGAGTCGTTCGCCGTCGCGACCGTGATGCCGCTCGTCGGCCACGAGTTCGGCGACTACGGCTCCTACGCGCTGGCGTTCGCGGCACCGACCGCGGTGTCGGTCTTCGGGATCCGGCTCGCCGGGCCGTGGATCGACCGGGCCGGCCCCGGCCCGGCGCTGTATACCGGGGTGGCGGTGTTCGCCGGTGGTGTGGTCGGCGCGGCGGCGGCGACGGACATGACGGTGTTCCTCGCCGCCCGCGCCGTGCAGGGCCTGGGCGCGGGACTGGTCGGAGTGAGCCTCTACGTGGTGGTGGCCGCCGCCTACCCGGAGCAGCTGCGGGCCCGGGTGTTCACCGTTCTGACGAGCGCCTGGTTGCTGCCGGCGCTGCTGGGTCCACCGCTGGCGGGCGCGCTGGCCGACGGGTTCGGGTGGCGCTGGGTGTTCGCCGTCGCGCCCGTTCCCGCGGTGGTCGCGGTCGCGGCGCTGATCCCGGCGCTGCGCGGCACGAACGCCCGCGGCGCCGGGGATCAACCGTGGTCGCTCGGCCGCGGCGCCGTTGCGGCGGTCGCCGTGATGGGACTCGGCGTCGCCGGGCAGCGGTCCGTGACGGGATGGCCGGTGGTGCTGCTGGTTTCGCTGGTGGCCGTGGCGTGGGCGGTGCCGCGACTGCTTCCGCGGGGAACGTGGCGGTTCGACCCGGGCCTGCCCGCGCTGCTGGCGGCGCGGACCCTGGCCGGCGCGGCGTTCTTCGGCGTCGAGGTCTACGTGCCGCTGGCCCTGGTGCAGTTCCGGGGCTACTCCCCTGCGGCGGCCGGCGGCTTCCTCACGCTGTCGGCGGTGGCCTGGTTCGCGGGATCGTGGCTCGCGGCGCACGCGCGGATGCTCGCGGATCCGGTGCGCCGGATCCGGATCGGCGTGGTCGCGCTGGTGGCGGCGATCCCGGCGACGGCGACGGTCGCCGCGCCCGCGGTCCGGTCGATCGTTCCGTTGCTCGGCTGGGGCCTGGCGGGCCTGGGGATCGGGCTGGCGTTCGTGTCGGCGTCGGTGCTGCTGCTCGACTGGTCGCCGCCCGAGCACACCGGCGCGAACACGGCGGCCATGCAGGTCAACGATGCCGTCGGCCAGTCGCTCTGGCTGTCCGTCGGCGCGGTGGTGTTCGGGTTGTCGCACGCGGCGGGGTGGGGGTTCGCGGCGGTGTTCGCCGGCGCCGCGGTGGTCGCGGCCGCGGCGGGGGTGGCGAGCGGGCGCCTGCGCGTCAGCGGGCCTGCGACGACATCGTGAGCAGGAAATCGGTGCAGGCCTCGATCACCTCGTCCTGGCTCAGCGGGCTGTCGCCCTCGAGCCACGCCGTGAGCACCTGCGCGAGGCCTCCGACGACGAAGTGCGCCGCGAGGTCGAGCCGGGGCGTCGAGCTCACCTCGAAGAAGTCCACCGCCTGCGCCGTCACCAGCCCGGCGAACATGCGCGACGACTCGAGTCGCCGGCTCACCAGCTGGGGATTGGCCTGGCTGACGGAGAAGATCAGCCGGCCCATGCGCGGGTCCTCGGCGACCTCGCGGACGATGTTCTCCACGCCGGCACGGACCACCGACCGTTCGTCGCGCGGCGCCTCCGTGACCGCGCGCAGAGTGCTCTCGGCGATGCGCTGGATCACGTGGTCGTACACGGCGACGGTGAGTTCGTCGCGGTCGGGGAAGTTCTCGTAGAAGTAGCGCGAGGCCAGGCCGGTGCGCTTGCACACGCCGCGGACGGACAGGGTGTGATCGCCGTCGGGTCCGCCGAGGATGTCGAGCCCGGCCTCGATGAGCTGCGCCCGCCGTTCCGCCTGCCGCTGTTCTCCCCCGCGTCCCCCGTAGAGCCGTCCTGTCACCATTCGTCCATCTTCTCAGGAGAGCCCTTTACCCCGATCATATATGTGACTACATTCGTGTTCACATATAGGACGGACGAAGGGATCGACCTCGTGACCACCCTCGAGAAGCCTGCCGAGTTCGACGACGTCATGGACGGCCTCGGCCTCATGGCCGGCGCGGCGAACGTCATCATGCAGCTGTCCCACCCCGGCGTCGGCTACGGCGTCGTCGAGAGCCGCGTCGCCTCCGGCCGGCTGTTCGACCATCCGATCAAGCGCACCCGCACCACCCTCACCTACCTGGCCGTCGCGGCCACCGGCACCGACGAGGAGAAGCAGCACTTCCGGCGCGCCGTCAACACCGCCCACCGCCACGTCCGCTCCACCGAGGCGAGCCCGGTCGAATACAACGCCTTCGACCCCGAACTGCAGCTGTGGGTGGCCGCGTGCATCTACCGCGGCTTCGAGGACGTGCACAACGCGCTCTACGGACCGATCCCGGCCGAGGCCGTCGAGTGGTACTACCGCAAGGGCGCCGCATTCGGCACCACCCTGCAGGTCAAGCCCGACATGTGGCCGGCCGACCGCGAGGCGTTCGAGGAGTACTGGAACGAAGCGCTCGCCAAGGTCGACATCGACGACGTCGTGCGTGAACACCTCTACGCCATCGCCACCATGCGGTTCCTGCCCCGCCCGGTCTCGCTGCTGTTCGGCCGGCTCAACCTGTTCCTCACCACCGGCTTCCTGCCCCCGATGTTCCGCGACCGGATGCGGCTGCCGTGGAGCCCGCGCGACCAGCGCCGCTTCGACCGGCTCATGCGCACCCTCGGTGCGATCAACTCGCGGATCCCGGTGGTGCTGCGCGAAGCCCCCTACCGGCTGCTCATGGCCGATCTGCGCTGGCGGATCCGGACGGGCCGTCCGCTGGTCTAGGCCCTTCGGGGCCGGTGCGCAGCCACATCAGCAGCTGCCGGTAGACCTCGTCGTCGTTGAGCAGCGTCAGATGGTGCGCCGGCGCCCGGTGCATACCGTCCTCCATGCGGAAGCCGATGCGCCGGGTCCGGCCGTGCCCCGACGCGCTCGGCACGAGGACGAGTCCGTCCCCGAGCAACCGCCCCAGCGGATGAGCCGGGCTGCGCGTCAGGGTCGCCGACACGAAGCAGTGCATCGCCCCGTCGAGCAGGGGCACCTCCCGGCACACGGCGCGGCGCAGGTCGTCGATGCCGCGGCCGGCCCAGTCCTCGTCCACGACGGCGCCCTGGTTCAGGTCGCGGATGCCGGCGCTGCGCCGTCGCAGCAGCGTCCCGAACGGCCGCAACTCCGGGACCGCGACGAGCGCGGCGCTCGCGTAGTGCACCACCTGCTCGAGCGGCGCCCCCAGGTGCGGGGATCCGAGCGAAACGACATGGCGCACCGGACGAGTCCACGTCGCATCGGTCTCGGTGCCGTAGAAGCAGGCGCTGCGCGCGACGAGCCCACCCATGGAGTGGCCGATCAGCGCGAGCTGCTCGACCCTGCGCGGCCACGCCCGCACGAGCGCGTCGAGCAGCGCCGACAGGTCCCGGCCGTTCGCCGAGATGCGCCGGCCCGTGTTGTAGCGGACGAACACGGACGTGCAGCCGAGATCGTCGACGAGTCGTTCGCCGTAGGTGCGGCGGCCACCGAACCGCCACGTCGTCTCGGTCTCCATCAGACCGTGGACGAACACCACCACGCGGCCCGTCGCGTGCGGGAACGCGCGGGCGAGGCCCTCGGCCGTGAGCGGCACGGCCCGGCCGTCCACCCGCACCGACATCGGCAGCGCCAGCGGTGAGCCCTCGGCCTCGAGGACGTCGCCGATGAGGCCCTCGACCGCGGCGATCGCCATCGCCCCGCGGACGCTCTCCGATGGCAACCGGTCGCCGGTGGACTCCGCGAGCCCGAGCACGGCCAGCTTCCCCGTCGCCGCGGCGGCACCCTTGATCGCGGAATAGACTCCGTCGGCGATCGCGTCGTGCGCGGCCTTCACCGCGAGCGCCGGCGTCCCGACACCCAGTGCGACCGCCCCGAACACCCGGTCGGAGATGCTGCGGTGCATCGCCTGGACGCCCCCGGTCGCCGCGCCCACCTCGTCCAGCAGCAGCCGAGCCAGCTCGGACGCCTCGGACCGCTCCCCCGTGGCCTTCATGTTCCCAGTGTGCGGGTGCGACGCGCCGCTGTCGCGGCGGGTGCGAGCGGGAGGTTCCGGCGACGAGGGGGCGGTTCCGGAGGCATCCACTCGGCGTTTGCCGCCACAACCTCCCCCTCGAAACGGAACGCTCCGGGGTGGATGTGACGGCGGCCGCGCGGAGTCTGCTACAGTGTGCGACGAGCTTGGACGGAGCCGAGAAATCGGCAAAAGCCCAGCGTGCCGATGTAGTTCAATGGTAGAACATCAGCTTCCCAAGCTGAATACGCGGGTTCGATTCCCGTCATCGGCTCTCCTGAAGGCCCTGGTCGGCGCACCGCGCAGCCGGGGCCTTCGTCGTTGACGGGTTGGCCCCCACATACCAGCTAGCCGACCAGCAGCACCCCGGTGAGCGCGGTCGCGGCGACGATGATCGTCGATGCGGCGGCGAGAGCGAAGGGCCGCCACCCGACACCGCGCAACACGGACAGCCGGACCCCGGTGCCGAGCGCGAACATCGCGGCGGTGAGCAGCGCGGTCTGGGTCAGTCGCGCGGCGTCGAGCCACGCCGGTCCGAGAACACCGGTGGCCCGCAGCGCCACGCAGGCGAGGAACCCGACCAGGAACAGCGGCACCAAGGGCGGTCGCCGCGTCTGCATGGGCGTGGCGGTGCGGCGTCGTGACGCCACCCCGATCCACGCGACCACCGGCGCCAGCAGCGCCACCCGGGCCAGCTTGACCGTCACCGCAATGGCCAGGGCTCCTCCGCCCACCGCCGCGGCCGACGACCCCGCGTCGAGCGCGCCGCCGGCCGCGACCACCTGCGCCACCTCGTGAATCGCGGCGCCGGCCCACATTCCCGCCTGAGTCGAATCCAGACCCAGGGCAGACGCAGCCGCGGGAAGAGCCGGGATCATCACGGTGCCGAAGACGACGACCAGCGCGATGGTGGTCACCAGTTCCCGCTTGCGTGCGTTCACCACGCCGTCGACCGCGGCCGCGGCCGCGGCACCGCAGATCGAGAAACTGCACGCGATCAGCAGCCGTTGCGTCCAGCCGATCCCGAGCAACTTTCCGAGCGCCATCGACCCGGCGATGCCCAGGCCGACCACTGCTGCGACCACCGCGAGCGTCCCCCACCCCAGTGCCAGCACGTTCGGCAGCAGCAGTTGCAGACCCAGCAGCGCGACTCCGATTCGGAGCAGCCGCCGCGACGCGACGGTCACACCCGGTTCGAAAACCGCCGGCAGCGTTCCCAGATTCGCGACCACCGCGCCGAGCAGGATCGCGATCAGCAGAGGGCTGATCCCACCCAGCAGGGGTGCCGCGACAACTGCCACCGCCGCCGCCGCGGCAGACAACACCAATCCGGGCAGCGATGCGCGCGCCCGTTCGAGCGCGACCGTCCCGTTGAGCCAGGTGCCGCGGCCGCCGCTGCGCCCTTCCCCGCCCCGGTCGCCCGACTCGGCCTGGCCGGTCACCACGCCCGCGGCCGGCCGCGTATCCGCTCCGACCGACGTGTCGTGGTCGGGATCTCTGCGGTCGGACTCCGCGGCCGCGGTAGCATCCAGCACGCTGCACACTCTCTTTCTTCGTCATGTAGGCCCGGGCAACCCGGCCCGGCCGAGGTATTCGACGTAGGGTCGGGTCCGTCACTCCCGGTGGGTGACCGAGATCTGTTCCATGCGGGTGTATTACGGACACTTTGCGGTGACCGGCTCGCTGGGGTGAACGTCGCCGCGATCGAGCGGGCCGCGGTCACCCCCGACCCGGCCGGGGATCTCCCTGCAGGGCCCGAAATGCGACGCACCTCACGGTATCCGGATCCGGCACGGGATACTGTCCCTATCGGGACACGGTGTATTCGATATGGGACACCGTGTTCGTGCGGATGTCGAAACCGACCTCCGAACCACATCGATCGACGACGCGGCACACCAGCGGAGTCGGCGTGGTGGCACGCCCCGGCTCGTGCCGGCAACTCGCCGGATACCCATCCACCGACTGTCGGACCCCCGAGGTCGCCGCCGGCACTCCGGCGGCTCGCAGCACGGTGTCACACCAGCGCGGTCCCGGCCCGCACGCCGGCGTCCGTCCAATGTTTGGCGCGCCACTGCCTCGGGCTGCACTCGAATTCGTTGCTGAACCAGCGGGAGAAGTTGCTTGCCGAGGAGAAACCGAGCAGGTCGGCGACCTCGGTGAGCGAGTAGCGGCGGCCGGCGACGAGGTGTTCGGCCAGGTCCACGCGGGTGGCGGTGAGCACCGCGGTGTAGTTCTGCCCCGCCTCGGCGAGATGGCGGTGTACGGTGCGCCGGTCGACCCCGAGACTGCGGGCGACCTGTTCGACCGAGCATCGCCCGGTGGGCAGCAGCAGTTCGATCAGCTCGCGGACCCGGGCGACGGGCGTCGCCTCGGGCCGGGTGTCGATGGTGTCGAGGAATTGGCGTGCATACGGGCCGATCGAGGGGCCCGACATGGCGTTGGGTGCGTCGAGATCGCTTGTGTAGAGGACGATTCCGGAGAACTCCTGGTCGAACTTGACCATCGGGCCGAACGCCTCGAGGTGGGCGCTGATGTCCTCGGGGGCGAAGTGGGTGAAGCAGACCGCCAGGGGCTGCCAGCGGCCGCCGCGGAAATCGCGTAACAGCCCATGCAGTACCCCCATCGCCAGTTCCGTGGCCTGCCGGGTGTCGGCGGGTTCGCCCAACTCGAGCGCCACCCGGATCGTCGCCACGTCCTCTGCCTCGACCAACCGCAGTCGCAGGGCCTCGTTGTACATGTGCTGATAGCGCATCAGGAACTTCAGTGCGCTGCGGACGTCGGGTTCCTCCCGGATGACCAGGCTCACCGGGCCGAGGCTGGCGAAGCGCCGCCGCTCGACGAGCCGCAGTGCGAAGTCGGGGCGGCGGGTCGCGGCGGCCGAGCGTTCCAGCAGGCGGGCGATCGCGACGGCGGGGACCCACCGGTCCGGCAGCCCCAACCCGGCGGGATCGAGCCCGACGCTGCGCAGCAGCGGCGTCGGATCCGTGCCCAGCGACGCGCACAGGTCGGCGTACCCCGTGATCGCGGCGTAGCGGGCCAACGGCTTCATGTCCGGCCCCACCTCTCGACCCAGAGAGAACACCTATGTCACCTCAAGATACGCTCGATCAGGCGGTGAGACACGCCCCGGCAGGTGGCGATTTCGACGGCTGCTCCGCAGCGCCGGGGCGAGGACGGTCCCCCACGCCGGCGGCCGCGGCGACTGCATGCGTCGACGGTCGTGGCTGATCGTCATCGTCGCTGTTCGGGTTCGTGGAGGAAGGCGTCGATCACCGGGGCGAGTCTGCCGGCGTTGGTGATCGGTTCGATGTGTCCGCCGTCGTGCAGGTGCAGGGTGGCGTGGGGCAGTAGCCGGTGCAGGATGTGGGCATTGATGATCGGGACGATGGGGTCGTCGGTGCCGGCGACGATCAGCGTGGGTTGGCGGATGGCGGGAAGCATCGGCAGGCTGGTCCACACGGCACCGGCGAGCAGCTGGTGCAGGTAACCGATCGTCGATCCGGCGTGGGTCTGGGCGTCGAAGAGGGCGGCGATGTCGTTGCCGCGGCTTCTCGCGGTGCCGCCGTAGATCTGGCCGGCGATCGCTGCGGCGTGGTCGGGGTCGGTGAACCGGCGACCGGTGAGCATCTTGGCGAGCACCCGGGGATGTCCGGGCACCATGAGCGCCCCGGTGGCGGTGGCGACGAGCACGAGTCGCCGGCACCGGCGCGGGTTCTGGAAGGCGAACTGCTGGGCCAGCGCGCCGCCCCAGGACAGGCCGAGTACGTCCACCACGCCGATACCGAGCCGGTCGAGGACCCGCCCCAGCAGCCGCGCGAGGTAACCGAATCCGTAGGGCGCGAACGAGGTCGGCGACCCGCCGGCGCCGGGTACGTCGAACCGGACGATCGTGGTGGCCGGGTCGAGGGCGGCGACGAACGGGTCGAGCACCTCGAGCCCGGCGCCGATCCCGTTGCACAGCACCAGCGGCACCCCGGACCCGCGCCGGATGCGGACCCGGATGCGTTGCCGGCCCACGATGATGGTGCGCTGCGTGGTGTGAGCGTCGCCGGTCATCGGTAGACGACGACGACCTCGGCGACGCACACCGGCCGCGCCCCGCCCTGGATCTCGTAGGTGAGGGTGAACACGGCCTCGATGCCGGCGGGTTTCTCCACTGCGGCGGTGAGGGTGACGGTGGCGCGCAGTTCGGCTCCGACCGGGACCGGCGCGGGGAAGCGGACCTTGTTCACCCCGTAGTTCACTGCCATCCCGAGGTGGTCGATGGCGAGTACCTCGGCGAGCACGATCGGCGTCAGCGACAGGGTGAGGTAGCCGTGGGCGATGGTGGTGCCGAACGGTCCGGCCATGGCCCGGTCGGGGTCGGTGTGGATCCACTGGTGGTCGCCGGTGGCGTCGGCGAACCGGTTCACCTGCTCCTGGGTGATCTCGCGCCAGTCGGTGCGGCCGACTTCGCGCCCGACCAGGTCGAGCAGTGCTTTCGGGTTGTCGAGTGTGGTGGTCATGATGTCGCTTCCTGGGGTCGTGGTGGGTCAGGTGTGGTGTACGTAGGTGCCGGGTGCGGGGTCGAGCGGGGAGTGGTCGGCGCCGCCGAGCGTGGTGGGTGCGGCGACGATGGCGCCGCTGCGCGCGGCGAGCCAGGTGGTGTAGTCGGGCCACCAGGAGTCGCGGGTGACCGCCGCGCGGTCGAGCCACTGCTGCGGGGTGTCCGCGTCGACGGGCCCGATCCGGAAGGACGCCTTGGGGTTTCCGGGTGGGTTGACCAGCGCGGCGACGTGCCCGCTGGTGGAGAGCACGAACCGGGTGTCGGCGCCGCCGAGCAGGGCGGCGCTGCGGTGGCAGGCCTGCCACGGCGAGATGTGGTCGGCGATGCCGCCGATCACGTACGCGTCGGCGGTGACCGCGCCGAGGTCGATCGGGGTGCCCAACAGGTCGATCGTGCCGGCGGTGGCCAGCGCGTTGGTGGCGCCGATGCGGACCAGGTCGCGGTGCAGGCCGGCGGCCATGCGAGTGGTGTCGGCGTTCCAATGCAGCACATCGAACGGCGCGGGCGGGCGGCCCTGCAGGTAGTTGTTGACCCAGTAGCGCCACACCAGGTCGGTCGGGCGCAGCCAGGCGAACACCTCGGTCAGCTCGTCCCCGTCCAGGTAGCCCCTGGACTGCGAGCGTTCGATCGCGGTCTCGGCGGTGCGTTCGTCGAGGGCGGCGGCGGCGAACCCGGCCTGGGCCTGGTCGAGCACGGTCACCGCCAGGGTGAGCCCGGCAACCCGGTCGCCGTGGCCGGTGGCGGCCAGGTACGCGGCGGTCGTCGCGGCCAGGATCCCGCCCGAGCAGCTGCCCTGCAGGTGCGTGCGGTCGGTGCCGGTAATCCCCTGGACGGCGTCCATCGCCTCGAGGATCGCCGCGCCGTAGGTGTCGAGGTCCCAGCCCCGATGCTCGGCGTGGGGGTTGCGCCAGGAGATGGTGAACACCTGCTGGCCCTGGGCGACGAAGTACTCGATCATGCTGCGGCCGGGGGCGATGTCGGTGATGTAGTACTTGTTGATCACCGGCGGCACCATCAGCAGCGGCACCTCGCGCACGGTCGCGGATTGCGGCGCGTACTGGATCAGCTCGAACACCGGGGTGCGCAACACCACTGCCCCGGGTGTGACCGCGACGGTCTCGCCGAGGGTGTAGGCGCCGGCTTCGATCATCGCCGGCACCCGCGGCTTGGTGGCCATGTCGCGGGCGAACGCGCGAGCCCCGCGCAGCGCGGACAGGCCGCCGGTGTCGATGAGCGCCTTCCACCCGAGCGGGTTGAGCAGCGGATTGTTGCTCGGCGCGAGGCCCTCGACGAGGTTGTCGAGCACGAACCGCATCCGTTCGGCGTCGCGCCAGTCCAAGCCGGCGTCGGCGAGCAGGTTGTAGGCGGTGTCGGCGGTGGCGAGGTAGGCCTGCATGGTGCGGTGCAACCAGGGGTTGCTCTGCCACGCCGGGTCTGCGAATCGTTTGTCGCCCTTGCCGGGTGCGCGGTCGGCGCGGCCGGCGGCGACGGCGGCGAGTTCCTTGGCCAGGGTGCCGCCGCGGTGCGCGAGCGTGCCCGGACGGGTGGCCAGCCCGCCCGCGAGCCGGGCCCAGGATCGGTTGGGCAGCATCCGGCCGGCCACGCCGCGGGCCGAGCCGGCCAGCAGCAGGTCCAGCGGCGCGGCGAGCTCGTCGGGGCGGTGTGCCGGATTGGTGGTGGTGGTCATGGTCGGTTGCTGCTGCTTTCGAACGTCGGGATGGTGATGTCGCGGCGCAGGATCTTGCCGGTCGGCCCCTGCGGCAGGGTGTCGAGGATCCAGATGTGACGCGGGTACTTGTAGGCGGCGACCCGCTGCTTGACGAACGCGACGATCTCGGCGGGGTCGGCGCTCACGCCGGGTTTGAGGGTGACCGCGGCACCGATCTCCTCGCCGAGGCTGTCGTGCGGGACGCCGACCACTGCGGCCTCCGCCACGGCGGGGTGCTCGTAGACGACCTCCTCGACCTCGCGGGGGTAGACGTTGAACCCGCCGCGGATGATCAGGTCCTTCTTGCGGTCCACGATGTAGAAGTAGCCGTCGGTGTCGACGCGGCCGATGTCACCGGTGGCGAACCAGCCGGCCGCGTCGATCGCGGCCGCGGTCGCCTCGGGCAGGTTCCAGTAGCCCTTCATCACGTTCGGTCCCGCGATCTGGATCTCGCCGGGCTGGTCGGCCGGTACCTCGACACCGGCGTCGTCCACGACCCGCATCCGCACGCCCTCGATCGGGGTGCCGATCGAGCCGGTCTTGCGGACGCGGTCCGGGTGGTTGAACGAGGCGACCGGCGAGGTTTCCGACAGCCCGTACCCTTCCAGGATCACCGCGTCGAAGGTCCGCTCGAAGTCGGTGAGCACCGCCACCGGCAGCGACGCGCCGCCGGAGACGCACACTCGCAGGCTCGCCGTCGCCGCCGCGTCGAGTTCCCCTGCGACACCGAGCATCGCGGCGTACATGGTCGGCACGCCCTCGAACACGGTGACCCGGTCGCGGGCGATCACCTCGAGCGCGATCCGCGGGTCGAACCGCGGCACCAGTGTCAGCGTGGCACCCACGAGGACCGAGGCGTTGAGCCCACAGGTGAGCCCGAAGACGTGGAACAGCGGCAGTGCGCCCATCACCACGTCGTCGGGTCCGATCTGGATCAGGGTGCGGGCGGTCACCTCTGCGTTGCCGGCCAGTCCGGCGTGGGTAAGTTCGGCGCCCTTGGGCTTGCCGGTGGTGCCCGAGGTGTGCAGGATCACCGCGGTGTCCTCACCGGCCCGCGCCACCGGCGCGGCCTGCGCCGGCAGGTCGGCGATCAGCCGGGCGAGGTCGTCGTCGTCCACCAGCCACAACCGGGCGTCGGCCGCATCGGCCGCGGCATGGGCCTGCTCGGCGAACACCGGGGTCGCGAACAGCGCCGACGCGGCGGTGTTGGTCAGGAAGAACTCGATTTCGCGGGCCTTCAGCAGCGGGTTCATCGGCACCGCGACCGCGCCGCGCCGCAGGATGCCGTAGAACACGATCGCGAACGCAGCGGTGTTGGGCAGCATCACCGCGACCCGGTCACCGGGTGCGATCCCGGCCCGCTCGAGCAGGGTGGCCACCCGCGCCGCGGCCGCGTCGAACTCGGCGAACGACAGCGTGTCCTCGCCGCACCGCAACGCGGTCTTGTCGGGGTAGTTGCGCGCCGACACAACGAGATTGGTACTGAGGTTGGTCATGTGGTGGGTCTCCGGTGTGGTTCGAGAAAGGGGTCGTGGTCAGTGGTCGTATACGAACCGGGACGGGGCCGAGGGGGCACGCACAGCGCCGGAGCCCAGCGCATGGAGCCGAGCACCCAGCTCAGCCACGCGATGCGTGCGCCGGCGCCGGACCGGGTGGGCGTCAGCCGGGCGAGCCACTCGGTGGGTTCGCTCGCGTGAGTGGCCGGCGCGGTGATGCTCACAGTCCGAGGTCCCGTCCGATGATCTCCTTCATGATCTCGTTGGACCCGGCCCAGATCTTGGTCACCCGGGCGTCCTTCCACGCCCGCGCGACCCGGTATTCGTTCATGAACCCGTAGCCGCCGTGCAGCTGCACGCAACTGTCGAGGATCTGGTTCTGCACCTGCGAGCTCCACCACTTGGCCTTCGCGGCGTCCACCGCGCTGAGCCGCCCCTCGGTGTGCGCCTGCACGCACCGATCGACGAACGCCTGCGCCACCTCGAGTGTGGTGACCAGTTCGGCGAAGAGGAACTTGTTGTACTGGAACGAGCCGATCGCCTGGCCGAACGCCTTGCGCTCCCGGGCATAGTCGAGGGTCTCGGCGAGGATCGCCTCGGCGTGCGCGAGATTCGACACCGCCGCGCAGATCCGTTCCTGCGGCAGCATTTGCATCATGTGCGCGAACCCACCGTCGACCTCGCCGATCACGTTCGCCGCGGGGACCCGGACGTCGGTGAAGAACAACTCGGCGGTGTCGGACTCGGGTTGGCCGACCTTGTCCAGCTTGCGGCCCCGTTCGAAGCCCGCCGTGCCGGTCTCGACCGCGAACAGGGTGATGCCCTTGGCCTTCTTCTCCGGACTGGTCTTCGCCGCCACGATCACCAGGTCGGCGTGGTAGCCGTTGGTGATGAACGTCTTGGACCCGTTGAGGATCCAGTCCTCCCCGTCGCGTCGGGCGGTGGTCTTCAACCCGGCCAGGTCCGACCCCGCGGCCGGTTCGGTCATCGCGATCGCGGCGACCAGTTCGCCGGTGCAGAATCCCGGCAGCCACCGCTGCTTCTGCTCCTCGGTGGTCAGCTCCACCAGATACGGCGCCACGATGTCGTAGTGGATGCCGAAACTCGACGCGATCGCCGCGCTCACCCGCGAGAGCTCCTCCCCCACAACCGCGTTGAACCGATAGTCCCCCGCCGCGCTGCCGCCGTACTGCTCGGGCACCTCCAGCCCGAGCAGGCCGAGCTTGCCCGCCTCGATCCAGATCTCGCGGTCGATGAACCGCTGCTCGATGATCCGCTCGTGCTCCGGAATCAGGTGGCGCTGCGTGAAATCACGCACCGTGTCACGAAAAGCGAGGTGGTCGGCGGCATAGATGGTCCTGGTCATCGATCTTCCTGGTGGGGTGGCGGCGGGTGCGTTCGAGCACGTCGGGCAGGTGGCCACGTCGGCCGGCTGCCTCGACGATCCCGGTAGTGGTGACGTGGCCCGCAGAGTGCGGGACTCGATCGAGAACCCATGCGGGTCTTCGGCTTGCCACTCCACGGTAGCCGAACCGCACCCACCGTACTTATCTCATCGGGTCAGCAGACTATTCGTATCGGGACAGCGTCGGTGGCGCACAGACGACACCGCCTGCGTTCCACGCGAATCCGATGAACACCCTCGTCGCACACCACCACGCACCCCCACCGCCACCGCACCCGGGATGCAGCCGGCTCCAACCCGGCGGGATCCATGTCCCGGGCCGGCGAGACCGCTGGAACGCAGGAGCGTCTCGAAGTGAATATTTGGAGTCCCGCCAGGATAAGTATCAACGGGATGGTCCGACTAAAGTTGGGTTCATCACAGCACGGGCCACCCGGTGACCGACCTCACAAGCCGAACCGGCACACCCGAGCGAATCCAAAAGTTGTTCCACAGCATAACGTTTCGGATCTTCGAGTCGTCACGACGCGAGCGCCCGGGACCGAGAAGGAGAATACAGTGGCGAAGGTCGTTCGTTTCTACGAGACCGGTGGACCGGAGGTCCTGCGGTGGGAGAACGCCGAGGTCGGGGAGCCCGGCCCGGGCGAGGTCCGGATCCGCCACGGTGCGGTCGGCCTCAACTTCGCCGACACCTACTTCCGGACCGGGCTCTACCCGGCCGCGTTGCCGGCCGGCATGGGCGTCGAGGCCGCGGGTGTGGTCGAGGCCGTCGGCGCCGGTGTGTCGCACGTGCGGGAAGGTGACCGGGTCACCTACACCGGCAGCCCACTGGGCGCCTACAGCACCGAGCGGGTGATGCCGGCCGAGCACCTGATCACGCTCCCGGACGGGATCGCGTTCGAGACCGCGGCGTCGATGACCATGCGCGGGCTCACCAGTGCGTATCTGCTGCGGCGCATCGCCGCGCTGGGCGCCGGGGACACGGTGCTGCTGCACGCCGCCGCGGGCGGGGTCGGCTCCATCGTCACCCAGTGGGCGAATCTCCTGGGCATCAACGTGATCGGCACCGTGTCCAGCGACGCGAAGGCCGAGATCGCCCGCGCCAACGGCTGTGCGCACGTGATCGTCTACACCCGTGAGAACGTCCCCGCCCGGGTCCGCGAGATCACCGACGGGGTCGGAGTGCCGGTGGTGTTCGACAGCATCGGCGCCTCCACCTTCGCGACCTCGCTCGACTCGCTGGCCCGCCGCGGCCTGCTGGTGTGCTTCGGCACCGCTTCCGGACCGATCCCGCCGATCGACGCGATGTCGCTGGCGGTCAAGGGCTCGCTGTTCGTGACCCGTCCCGCGCTCGCGGACTACATCGCCGACCCGGCCGAGCGGGCCGAACTGGCCGGCGAGGTGTTCGGCCACGTCGCCGCCGGCCGGATCCGCATCGACATCAACCAGCGCTACGAGCTGGCCGACGCGGTGGCCGCACACCGCGATCTCGAGGCCGGCGCCAGCATCGGCACCTCGGTGTTCACCCTCTGAACCGGCGAATACCCGACACCGGAACCGAACCCCACTTCTTTTAGGAGACAATGCAATGTCTGTCACGATCGAGACGCCCCGGCGGACACGGACGGTGACCCCGTTCCGGGTCGAGCCGTTGACCGCCACGATCGGTGCGGAGCTGTTCGACGTGGACCTGGGCGAGGTGTCGCGCGACGACGCCCTGTTCGCCGAGCTGCGCGCACTGCTGCTGCGTCACAAGGTGCTGTTCCTGCGCGATCAGGACTTCACCCGCGCCGAGCACGTGGCGCTGGCGGAGCGGTTCGGTCCGCTCGAGGATCACCCGGTGGCCGGCAGCGACCCCGACCATCCCGGGCTGGTGCGGATCTACAAGGACCTCGACAGCGCGCCCGAGCACTACGAGAACGCCTACCACTGCGACGCCACGTGGCGGCAGAACCCCCCGATGGGTTCGGTGCTGCGGGCCGTGGAGATCCCACCGGTCGGCGGCGACACCATCTGGGTGAACATGGCGCAGGCCTACACGCGGCTGCCGCAATCGGTGAAGGACCGGATCGACGGGCTGCGCGCCCGGCACAGCATCGAGGCCAGCTTCGGTGCGAACATGCCCATCGAGGCCCGCCACGCGCTGCACGAGCGGTTCCCCGACGCCGAGCACCCGGTGGTGCGCACCCACCCCGAGACCGGGGAGAAGATCCTGTTCGTCAACGCCTTTGCCACGCACTTGGTCAACTACCACACCCCCGACAATGTCCGGTTCGGGATCGACTACGCCCCCGGCGCCGGCAATCTGCTGCAGTACCTGATCAGCCAGGCCGCGATCCCCGAGTACCAGGTGCGCTGGCGGTGGACGCGCAACAGCGTCGCCATCTGGGACAACCGTTCCACGCAACACTATGCGGTGCAGGACTATTGGCCCGCCGTGCGCAAGATGGAGCGCGCCGGCATCGTCGGCGACCGCCCCTTCTGACTCATCCCCCTTCCCAGTCACCAACCACACAACAACTCTGATCGGAGCACCACCATGCACTTCCACGACGACGCCCTGTTCCCGGAGAACCAGGAGAAGCTGGTCATCACCGTCGCCCCCTACGGCCCGGAGTGGGACATCGACGACTTCGCCGAGGACCTGCCGCTGACCATGGACGAGCACGTGCAGAAGGCGGTGGACTGCTACGAGGCCGGCGCCACCGTGCTGCACATCCACGTGCGCGAACTCGACGGCAAGGGCTCCAAGCGGCTCTCGAAGTTCAACGAGCTGCTCGGCCGGCTGCGCGAGGCGGTGCCCGAGATGATCCTGCAGGTCGGCGGCTCGATCTCGTTCGCACCCGAGGGCGAGGGCGCGGACGCGAAGTGGCTCTCCGACGACACCCGCCACCTGCTCGCCGAACTCGACCCCAAGCCCGACCAGGTCACCATCGCCATCAACACCAACCAGATGAACATCGTCGAGCTGATGACCGCCGACGACATCGCCGGCACCTCCTTCCAGCGCCCCGAGGTCTACGACGCCTACCGCGAGATGACCGTCCCGGCCGGGCCGGGCTGGGTCGAGGAGCACCTGCGCCGGCTGCAGGCCAACGGCATCCAGCCGCACTTCCAGCTCGCCAACATCGCCCAGCTCGAGACCGTGGAGCGGTTGATCCGTCGCGGCGTCTACACCGGCCCGCTGATGGTGACCTGGGTCGGCATCGGCGGCGGCTTCGACGGCCCCAACCCGTACAACCTGATGGAGTTCATCCGCCGCACCCCCGACGGGGCGGTGCTCACCCTGGAAACCCTGATGCGCAGCGTGCTGCCGGTCAACACCATGGCCATCGCGATGGGCCTGCACGCCCGCTGCGGCACCGAGGACACCCTGTGGGGCCGCAAGGGCGAGAAGATGACCTCCGTGGCGCAGGTCGAACAGCTCGTCCGCATCGCCAACGAGCTCGGCCGCGAGGTCGCCACCGGCAAGGAGGCCCGCGAGATCTACAAGCTCGACGAGCACTACACCGACGCCGACGAGACCCTCGCCAAGATCGGCTTCGCACCCAACCGCCGCCCCGGCCAGCGCGGCTTCACCCAGCACGCCTGACGGAGCATCCGCGTGACCCGCGGGGCGTGACACCACGCCCGGTGCCGCGCCCCGCCCCGGGCACGCGAAACCCCTTCTCCCACCAGCCGTCAGCACCACAAGTTCCACCCCAGCCATCGCGCTTCTCCCCCACCCCACCCGAGGTTTAGGAAGATCATGTCCTCTCTCACCACCACCGCGCCGGAGCGGGCCGCGACCGTGTCGGCGCCGTCTCGCCGCAGCGGGCGATCCCGGTTCTACCCGTGGCTCGTGTTCGCACTCACCTTCGGGCTGCTGCTGTCGGACTACATGTCCCGGCAGGTCCTCAGTGCGGTGTTCCCGTTCCTGAAAGCCGAATGGTCGCTGTCGGATTCGCACCTCGCATCGCTGAACAGCGTGGTCGCGTTGATGGTCGGGTTGCTCACCCTGCCGCTGTCGATGCTCGCCGACCGGTGGGGCCGGGTGCGCAGCCTCGTCGTGATGGCCGCGTTGTGGAGCGTGGCGACCCTGTTGTGCGCGGTGGCGGGCTCCTACGAGCAGATGCTCGGCGCCCGGTTCCTGGTCGGGGTCGGTGAGGCCGCCTACGGCAGCGTCGGTATCGCGGTCGTGCTCAGCGTGTTCGCGCCGCGGCTGCGGGCCTCGCTCTCGGGTGCGTTCATGGCCGGCGGTTCGTTCGGGTCGGTGATCGGCGTCGCATTCGGCGGGGTCATCGCCGTGCAGCTGTCCTGGCGCTGGTCCTTCGCGTCGATGGCGGTCTTCGGGCTGGTCCTGGTCGCGCTGTTCTGGGCCCTGGTCAGCGAGCGCAAGCTCGCCCGCCACGCCATCGACGACGACGCGAACACCACCCACACCGCTGCGCCGGGCACGGTTGCGCGCGCCCCGATCTCGAGCCTGTTCACCAACCCCGCGGTGCTGTGCGCCTACATCGGCGGCGGGCTGCAGATGTTCACCGCCGCCGCGCTGATGGCGTGGCTGCCCAGCTTCTTCGGCCGCTCCTACGGGCTGGCCGCGGACAAGGCCGCCGCGATGGCCGCGGTCTTCGTGCTGCTCATCGGCGCCGGCATGATCGTGTGGGGCATCGTCGCCGACCGGGCCGCCCGCATCGACCCGGCCCGCAAGTGGACGGTCGCGATCGCGATCAGCCTCGCCGCCGGTGTACTGCTGATCGTCGGGTTCCAGCTGCCGGTCGGCACCGCGCAGCTGGTGCTGCTCGGACTGGGCGCGTTCTTCTCCGCCGGCTCCACCGGCGCGGTCACCGCGATGGTCGCCAACCTGACCCACCCCACCGTGCGGGCGTCGGCGTTCGGCACCACCACCCTGGCCAACAGCCTGCTCGGGCTGGCCGCGGGCCCGTTCGTCGTCGGCGTCCTCGCGGACAAGATCAGCCTCGCCAATGCTCTGCAACTCGCGCCGCTCGTCTACCTGGGCGCGGTCGCGGTGCTGCTGGTCGGCAAGCGCGTCTACCCCGCCAGCGTCCGCAAGCTCGCCACCCTGTCCGCCGCCCCCGCGCAGCAGACCGGAGCCGACAAGTGAGCACCCTCGACACCACGACCGTGGTGATCGTGCCGGGCCTGCGCGGCCACGTCGCCGAGCACTGGCAGACCCTGCTCGCCGCGCGGCTGCCGAAGGTGGCCACGGTCGAGCCGCTGCACCGCGACAAGTTCAGTCTCGCCGCCCGCGTCGCCGCCCTCGACGAGGTCGTCGCCGGCACGACCGGCCCGGTGCTGCTGGTCGCGCACAGCGCCGGTGTGATGATCACCGTCGCGTGGGCCCAGCGCCACCACCACCCCATCGTGGGCGCGTTGTTGGCCACCCCACCCGACCTCACCGTCGCGCTGCCCGCCGGCTACCCCACCCCCGAGCAGCTACGCGACAACGGCTGGTATCCCACCCCGCGCACACCGCTGCGGTTTCCCAGCATCGTCGCCGCCAGCAGCAACGACCCGCTCTGTGGGTTCGACCGGGCCGCCACTCTCGCGCGGCACTGGGGCAGCAGACTCGTCGACGTCGGACCGGTCGGGCACCTCAACCCCGCCGCCGGCTACGGCCCCTGGCCCGCCGCCGAGGACCTCGTCCGCGAGCTTGCCGAGGCACCGCCGCCCCGACCGGTCCCCGTCCGGGCCTGAGCCCCGGACCGTGGCGGCGAACCCTGCGATACCGACGCCGAGGTTCGCCGCCACACTCCACAGCCCATCGTCGATCCTGCTGACACGGGTGAGGACCGCCGTGTGTGCGGATACCGTGGATCCGACACGGACAGGTCAGGAGAGCGCCGAATGATCACACGGACCAGGTTCTTCTCCGTTCACCTCTCACGGTCGGCGCGATCGGGGCCTCCCCCGGACCCGCCGCCCCCGCCGGCGCCGTCCTCGGGCCTGTGGTGGCAACTGGTCGCGGTCGCGGTCCTGCTCGGCGGCCTGGTGGTCGCCCTGGCCCTGCAGACCCCGACGTCGAGCACCCTGTCCTACAGCGACTTCGTGGACCGGGTCGACGCGGGCACCGTGGAGCAGGTGACGATCGACGACAAGGGATCGGTATCCGGAACCCTTTCCGACGGCACCGAATTCGTCACCCAGCTGCCCACCGCGCTGGACCTCGCCGGGCTCGACAACAAGCTGCAGGCGAAGCAGGTCCGGGTCAGCGCGGAACAGACCGACGACAGCCCGTGGGGGGCGATTCTGTTCAGCATGCTGCCCTTCGTGGTGTTCGCGGGACTGCTGCTGTGGCTCGGCCGCCGGGCGCAGCGCGCATTCAGCGGAGGCGCCGGCGGTATCGGGGGCATCGGAACGTTCGGCCGCTCGAAGGCCCGGGTGATCGAGGCGAACCGGCCGACCACCCGATTCGCCGACGTCGCCGGATACGACGGCGTCAAGCAGGAGATCAGCGAGGTCGTCGACTTCCTGCGGGATCCGGAGAAATACGCGGCCGCCGGCGCGAAGGGTCCCCGCGGGGTCCTGATGATCGGCCCGCCGGGCACCGGCAAGACGCTGCTGGCCCGCGCGGTGGCGGGTGAGGCAGAGGTGCGCTTCCTGTCCGTCACGGGCTCGGAGTTCGTGGAGATGTTCGTCGGCGTCGGCGCCTCCCGCGTGCGGGACCTGTTCGAGCAGGCCCGCAAGACCCCCCCGTCGATCATCTTCATCGACGAGATCGACGCCATCGGCAGCAAACGCGGCGTCGGGACCTACGCCGGAAACGACGAGCGGGAGCAGACGCTCAATCAGTTGCTGGCCGAGATGGACGGCTTCGATCAGAGCGTCGGCATCGTGGTGCTGGCAGCGACGAACCGCCCGGAGGCGCTCGATCCGGCACTGCTGCGGCCGGGCCGGTTCGACCGCACGGTCGTCATCCCCCTGCCCACCCAGTCGGAACGGGCCGCGATCCTCTCGGTGCACCTGCAGGGCAAACACCTCGGGCCCGACGTCGATCTGAGCGTGCTCGCGCGGGCCACCCCGGGGTTTTCGGGTGCGGATCTGGCGAACCTGGTCAACGAGGCCGCCATCAACGCCGTCCGCGACGACCGCACCGTCATCTGCGCCGACGACTTGTCGTCCGCGCGCGACCGCCTGCTGCTCGGCCGCCGCGAGAGCGCCAACGCCCTGCTCCCCGAGGAACGGACCTCGGTGGCGGTGCACGAATCGGGTCACGCGCTGCTCGCGGCCCTGTGCCCGCACGCCGACCCGGTGGCGAAGGTGACGATCCTGCCCGCGGGCATGGCGCTGGGATCGACCCAGCAGCTCCCCGAGGTCGAACGCCACCTCTACAGCGAGGGGTATCTCAACGATCTGCTCACCGTGCGAGTGGGTGGGCGGGCCGCGGAGATCGTCGTGTTCGGGGAGGGCTCGACCGGCGCCGCCGACGATCTGAGCGGCGCGACCCGGATCGCCGTGCGCATGGTGCGGGAATTCGGGCTGTCCGAAGCGTTCGGCCCGGTGGGGTACGGCTCCGGCGATCCCAACTACCTCCATGCCGACACCAGTGAGCGGAGCCTCGTGCGGCCCTACTCGGAACACACCCAGCAGCTCGTGGACCGCGAGGTCGCCCGGCTGCTGCGGGCCGCCGAGGAACGGGCGGTCGCGCTCCTGACGCAGCATCGGGCGGCGCTGGACCGGCTGGCCGCGATCCTCGTCGAGGAGGAGACCGTCGACGGCGACGTCGTCCTCGATGTGCTTCGGGCGGAAGCGGACACGGCCCGGCCGCAGCGCCTCGGCAGCACCTGAGGGACGCGCCCGACATGATTCGCCGCGCCGCGGGGAACCCGGTCCCCATGGCACCTCTCCCCGACCCCACGACGGCACGGCACTACCGCATCCACGAGACTCCCGACGGTCACCGTTGGGTGATCTGCACCCACGACCCGTCGCTGGGCATCGATTTCGGCCCGGGACCGGAGGCCGAGACCTGGGCGCGGGAAGCCTGGGCCGACCTGGAATCCCCGCCGGCGCAGAACCAGTACAACTGGCGGCCGGCCCCGCCGGGCCTCGCGGGCCCGCGATTCGGCCCCGACAGGCGGATCCCCGGACCGAGAAGGTGACGGCCGGCGGGCGCCTACCGTGGGGACGTGGACGCACGCGCTCTCGTCACCGCCGCCCGCGTCGCACGGCTCGCCACCGCCGGGCCGGACGGGCGCCCGCACCTCGTCCCGATCGTGTTCGTGCTCGCCGGCGACGTCCTCTACACCTGCGTCGACGACAAACCGAAGACGACGCGCCGGCTGCGGCGCCTGCGCAACATCGAGGGCAACCCGCACGTCACCGTGCTCGTCGACCACTACGAGGAGGACTGGACGCACCTGTGGTGGGTCCGCCTCGACGGCACCGCCACCGTCCACGACCCGCGCTCCGCGGTCGGCACGGCCGGTCTCGATGCGCTCGCCGTCAAGTACGCGCAGTACCGCGCCGCCCGCCCGGCGGGGCCGGTGCTCCGGATCGCCGATCTGCGCTGGCGGTCCTGGTCCGCCTGACGCGCACGGCCCGCGGCGCAGCGCGGGCCGTGCGATCAGTTGATCGGACGACGCCACGGCCCGGTGATGGCAAGGACCAGCCCGGGCGACTGGATGTTGACGAACAGGGTCCTGCCGTCGGCACTGAACGCCGGTCCGCAGAACTCGCTGTCGTTGAGTTCGTTGCGGGCGATGGCGAACGGCTGTCCCTCGGCGGTGACGCCGATGAGGTGGCTGATGCCGTCGCCGTCCTCGGCGAGGATCACGCCGCCGTACGGCGAGACGGTGATGTTGTCGGGACCGTCGTAGTTGCCGGTGTCGACGGACGGGTCGGGGTTGACCCCGAACAGCGTCTTCAGCGTGACCGTCTGCGAGGCCGGATCGTAGAACCACACCTGGCCGTCGTGCTCGGCGACGCTGCCGTCGCTGGTGCGGGCGTAGCTGGCGACGAAGTAGGCGCCGCCGTCGCCCCACCACTGGCCCTCGAGCTTGCGGCTGCGGGTGACCTCGTCGGCGGCGAACTGTGCGCGCACCGGCGTGGTGGCGGCGTCGCGGTCGGGGACGTCGACCCACTCCACCGCGTAGCGCACGCCCGGCTCGGTGGCCTGCGACAGGTCGGGCACGTGCGTGCCGCCGTCGAGGCACTTCATCGCCTGCAGGCTGCCCGCCGTGTCGCCGCCCGGCGACACGGCGAGTTCGCGCAGGGCGCCCGGCCCGCCGCGGAAACCCTGCGGCGGCGTCCACCGGAAGAACAGGCCGTTGGGCTCGTCGGCGTCTTCGGTGAGGTAGATCGCGCTCGTTGCCGGGTCCACGGCGACCGCCTCGTGCGCGTACCGGCCGAGGAACTTCAGCGGCACCGGGCTCTTGTCGCGGTTGGCTTCCTGGCTCGCGGGGTCGACCTCGAAGACGTAACCGTGGTCGAGTGTGAATCCCTTGGAGCCGGCGCGTGCCTCGGTTTCCTCGCACGTCAGCCACGTGCCCCACGGGGTGATTCCACCGGCGCAGTTGTTCACGGTGCCGGCCAGGCTGACGTACTGGCCCGTGCGCTGCCCGTTCGGCCCCACCGTGACGGTGGTGGTGCCGCCTCGGGCGCCGGGGTCGTAGGTCAGGCCGTCGACGACGGGCACGCCGAACGGCTCGTCCTTGCCGATCTCGTGGTTGGTCACGATCGTGGAACCGTTGCCGTGCGCGAACACGCCGTTGGCGTCGGGATCGCTGGGGACGGGCGTGCCGTCGTCGAGGGTCGTCTCCCCGGAGCGCGACACCACGGTGTACGAAAAGCCCATGGGCAGGGCGAGAATGCGGTTGGGATCCGGGACGAGCGGGCCGTAGCCGATCGCCGTGCCGGGCACGGCGGACGCGAGTCCGGGGCGGACGAGCGCCTCGACGCTGCCGGCGAGGGCCACGCCGAGGCCGGCCAGCGCGGTGCGTCCGAGGAACCCGCGGCGATTCAGTGGTGCCGTCGTCACTGTTTCCGATACCTCCATCGATCCGGTCGAGTCCTTCGGACCGTAGGTACCGGAAAGCCCGGTTCGGTGGACGGCGCGTGACCCGGAACTGAACCGGACGCGAACGTCGCTGAGGCGGTCAGGCGACGTCGGAGTCGACGGGCAGCCCGGCGAGTCTCCACTCGAGCACACCGTCGGCGGCGCGCCGGGCGGGCACGCCGTGGGTACGCAGCAGCCGGACGGCGTCGTGGGCGAGCACGCAGTACCGGCCGCGGCAGTAGGCGACGATCTCGCGGCCCGCCGGCAGGTCCGCGAGCCGCTCGCTCAGCTCGTCGAGTGGCACGTGCAGCGCGCCGGGCAGGTGCCCGGCGGCGTACTCGGCCTCGGGGCGCACGTCGAGCAGGACCACCTCGCCGGTCTCGAGGCGGTGCAGCAGTTCCTCGGTGTCGACGGCCGTGGTGTCGTCCGGGCCGAGATAGGCGCGACGGGCGAGTTCGGTGTGCGGGCGGTGCCGCTGGGCGACGCGGCGCAGGGTGTCCCACAGGACGGCCACGTCGTCCCCGGCGAGCGAGTAGAAGATCCGCTTGCCGTCCCGGCGGGACTGCACCAGCCCGGCCGCGCGCAGCGTCTGCAGGTGCGCCGAGCAGGTGCTCACCCCGAGCCCGGCGGCGGCGGCGAGCTCGTCCACGCTGCGCGGGCCCTGCGCGAGCAGGTCGAGCAGTTCCAGGCGCGCGGGGTTGCCGAGCACCTTGCCGACGGCGGCGAACTCCCCGAAGAGGGCGTCCTTGGCGGCTCGGTCAGCCATGGGCGGGGTCCTCCTGTGCGACGCGGGCAGGTCGGGGGTGGGTCTCGTACATGCGCACCGCGACGATCAGCCCGGACAGGGCGGTCAGCGCGGCCACGACCCACACGGCGGCGTGGACGCCGAACGCGTCGGCGACGATACCGGCCAGCAGGGCGCCGGCGGCGAATCCGCCGTCGCGCCAGAGCCGGTACACGCCCACGGACCGGGCCCGCCAGGCGGGGTGGGCGACGTCGCCGATCGAGGCGAGCAGGGTCGGGTAGACCAGCGCGGTGCCGGCGCCGAGCGCCGCCGCGGCGATCGCCCACGGCAGGAACGCATCCGAGACGGCGATCACGGCCAGGGCCAGGGCCTGCAGCCACATGCCGGCGACGATCATCCACTTGCGGCCCCACCGGTCCGACAACGCGCCGGTGACCAGCTGGCCGACTCCCCACACGGCCGGGTACAGCGCGGCGAGCACACCGATCTTCCCTACGGACAGACCGGCGGCGGCGAACAGGATCGGGAACAGGCCCCAGGCGAGGCCGTCGTTGAGGTTGTTGACCAGGCCGGCCTGGCTGGCGGACGACAGCGCCGGTTCCTTGAAGCTGGTCTGGACGAACACCTGCCCGTCGGTGAGCTTGTCGTGCAGGTGGTCGTGGCGTCCGTCGGCACGGGCCACATGGCCGACGGCCTCGAGGCGCGCGTATTCCCGGGTCTCCTTCACGGCGAGCGTGGACAGTCCCAGGCCGAGGGCCGCGAAGGCGATGCCGAGCAGGAACGGTGCCGGCCGCAGACCGTAGGCCTCGGCCAGGTAGCCGGTGGCCAGCGCGGTCGCGGCGACGGCGGCATACCCCGCGGCCTCGTTCAGTCCCATCGCGAGACCCCGACGGGCCGGGCCGACCAGGTCGATCTTCATCACCACCGTGGTGGACCAGGTCAGTCCCTGGCTGATGCCGAGCAGCACGTTGGCGAAGATCACCCAGCCCCACGACGGAGCCCAGATGAGCAGCAGCGGCACCGGGAGCGCGACCAGCCAGCCGGCCACGAGCACCGGCTTGCGCCCGTACCGGTCGGAGAAGGTGCCCGCGAAGTAGTTGGTGAGCGCCTTCGACAGGCCGAAGACGAGAATGAACGACAGGCCGGCGGTGTAGGCGCGGATGCCGAACTCCTCCTCGGCGAGCAGCGGCAGCACGGTGCGTTCCTGGCCGAGCATGCCGCCGACGAGGGCGTTGACCACCACCAGCAGCGTGAACTGGGCGGCGTTGCGGCGCAGGCCGAGTCCGATCCGTTCGCCGAACGGGGTGGTGGGGCGCGTGGGGGTGTTCATGAGCCGCCCTCCGGGGGACGTGTGGGATCGGGGTCGCCGCGCGCCGGGCCTTCCCGGCGGGAGACGCGAACGACGTCGCTACGACATTCTATGGAATTATGGAATGAGACGCCACCGACGGCGGACCAGGCGTGCCCTCGCGGCGATCAGTGCAGGTTCTCGGCGTGCCGGACCGCCGTCTCCAGATGCTTGTCGACGCTGCGCAGATCCAGGCGCGCGTCGGCGAGGAGGTCGAGGATCTCGAGGAGCGCGGCCTCGGCGGAGTCTCCGTGGGAATGGCGATCGATCCGCCCGAACTCATCGCTCAGTTCCTTGATACGCCGATCGAACACGTGCAGATCGGCCCGCAACCGCGAGGCGTGCCGGGCCAGCTCGGGGGTGCTCATTGCGGGACCGTCCTTCGATTCGACGTACGGTGTGTGAAGTCATCGTGGCCGACGGGGTGCCCCGGCGCCACGCCCGGCATCCGGTCGGTCCGCTCGGCGGATTCGCCGCAACCGGCCTTCTCGTCCGGCCGCACAGGTGGAAGAATCACCGGAAAGATCCCGCACCGGATACGACGCACGCAACGAAAGGTCCGGGAATGTGCCGCGGGGAGGCGGTGACGCGATGGATCCTGTCCGGCTGAACAGCGGTGTGCACCGGTGGTCCACCGAGCATCTCGTTCGGCTCGTGGACCAGAGCACGACGCACGATGCCGCCGTGGGGTGCGGACCTGTCGAGGCGGCCCGGATCGAATTGGCCCGCAGACGCGCCGGCGGAACGTTCGACTGGATGTGCCTGGTCGAGGATCCGGCCGACCCGGACCACCCCGCGCAGAGCCTGATCCTGTCCCTGCCGACGGGAGTGACCGAGGAGCAGGTGCGGTCGGAGGCACTGGCCCGTGCGCGCGCACGGTACGGTCCGCGGGTGGTCGTGCGGCACGTCCGCGCGTACGACTGACGAGGTACGAGCGGACGATCACGGTCCGGTGTCTCCGCTGAATCCCAGCTCGGACAGCGACGTCCGGAAGCGGTCGGGCCCGGCCGCCGCGAGTTCCGTGATCCAGACGAGCACCTCCGACATCGGTGCCGCCGTCGCCGCCACCGGTATGCGGGTCACGCCGGAGACGAGGACAGCGCCGCCGATCGTCTGCGACGCGTGGTGCGGACCGCCCCCGCGGGGCGCGGTTCGGATCTCGACACGCGAACCGGCACTGAGACTGTCGATCCGGACCTCGCTGAGCCGGACCGGCCGCGCGAAGGCGATCGTCAGGCCCACGCCGCTCCGCCCGGCCGGGACCTGCCGGGGATACAGGTCGGTGCTCCAGGCCGTGTTCGGGTTGGCGTCCGCCGCAAGGTCCGCCGTCACCGCATTGTCGGAAGTCGCGTCCCGCGACTGGGCGCGCACGGACAGCGGAACGAGGGGGACGCCGGACGATGCCGCCCGGGCACCGACCGGCGGCGCCGCGACGGCGACTGCGGGCAGCGTCGGTGCCGTCACCGCGGTGTCGCCACCCGGGCCGCTCACAGCGGTGCCGGCGACCCAGCCGACCGCGGCGAGGCACGCCACCAGAACCATTGCAGCCGAGGCGGACACGACCCCGACGCCGCGCGAGGCGGTCTCGGACGGCCGATCCACGGCGAGCCGGTCCGACACCGGCGAAGGGGTTACGTCACGTACAGCCTCGGCCCCGTGTTCCGCGCCCCGGATCGGAACGTCGTCGCGGGGGAGCATCCGGACCAAACGTTCGACGAAATCGATTGCGGTGCACACTCGCCCGTCTACGGCATCGTCTGCGAGCGTCCCCAGCGGGCGTGGGCCGGGACGCTCGCCGCCGCCGAGCAGGCAGCGCAGGACCGCGCCGAGCCCGGCGACGTCGGTCGCCTCGCCCGCCCCGGGCAGGATCGCAGGGAACGCGAGGACGGCGGTACCGCACTCGCCGACGCGGACGCGGACCGTATCGTCCAGGCACAGGACCGTGGACTGCCGGTGCGCGGCACGCACCGTCTCGGCCAGGCGAAGGGTCATCCGCGCGGCCGCGGCCGGGTCCGGACGGTCGCCGGCCACGTCGCGCAGCGACCGGCCCCGCGTCCACGCGGCCACCACCACGCAGTGGTCGGTGTCGTCGACGACGTCGAAGACGCGGGCCGCGGCCCCCACCCGATCGAAGGCCGCCGAGGCGGTCCGCACGCACAGCTCCGGGAAGAACCCGGCATCCGGAGCGGGCCGGGGCACGAGGGTCAGCGCCACGGTCCGGTTCATGGCCGTGTCGCGCCCCCGCCAGCATTGCAGGCCGCCCACGGTGCCGTGCCGCTCCACCAGCCGGTAGCGGCCGCCCCCGACGTGCGCCCCGGCCTCCGGGAACACCTGTCGATGCGTCCCGTCCGGACCCGAGCCGTCGTTCCCGGTCATCGACGTCGCCTCCCCCTGAGCCGGATCCTCGAGCCTCATTGTCCGCCGGAGCGCACGCGGACGGGCCCGGATCCGCACTCGGAAATCCCCGCCTGCGTGATTGGAGCGGAACATTTCCGGTTACCCCCCGGTAGCGGACAACCCCGCACAGACGTTCCCTACCACCGAGGAGCACGACGTCATGGACGAAAAAGGCACGTCCGCGGAGGCTCGCGAGGGCTTGCTGGACTCGATCAAGGGCAAGGCGAAGGAAGTCGCGGGCGCGGTGACCGGCAACGACTCGCTCACCGCCGAAGGGCAGCTACAGCAGGCCGAGGCCCACGAGCGCAAGGAGGCGAACACCGCCGAAGCCGTCGCGCGGGCCGAGACCGAGGAGGCCGCGGAGGAACTCGGCCGGGTCCGCGAGCAGGGCGCGCAGGAGCGGGACACGGTCCGGCAGGAGGCCGCGGCCGCCGAGCAGGACGTGCGCCGCCGGCAGCAGACCGAGCACGTGGCCGCCGAACAGCAGGCGCAGCACCGGGCCGCGGCCGGGCAGCTCGAGGCCGAACGCGACGCCCGCGCCGAGACGGCGCGCGCGGAAGCCGCCGAGCGCGCTCGGGTGGCCGGGGCCACCGCCGACGCGATCAACGCCACCGAGGACCACCGCGAGGCGATGGACGAGGCCGCCGAGGCGCGTGCCGAGGCCGCGCGCGCTCGGCACAAGGCCGAGAGCCTCGGCGACGACGCCGAAACGCCCTGACCTCTCATACCCGACGAAGCGGAGACGACATGAACATCACCACTGTGCCCCTGGCCGTGCTGCGCCTGCAGTACCAGATCTTCCGATTCCCGCTGCAGGTGATCGAGCAGCAGGTGTTCTCGCGATTCCCGCCCGATGCACCCCCACGACTGATGTACGAGCGGGGCCTCGGCATGCTCGACGGGACCGTGGGAACCGTCCTCGGCGCGCGCGACGTGCAGCAGCGCGGAGCCGCGATGACCGAGCGCACCGACGCGCTCGCCCGGGCGAGCGTCCTCGAGGAGGAGGCCGCCCGCAAGGAGCAGGAGGCCGACGCCGCGCTACGCGCCGAGCGCGAGCAGGCGCGGGCGCAGCAGTCGGAGGCCCACGAGGCGAAGCGGCGTGAGGTGGCGCAGGCCCGGGCGCGTGAGGAGGAGCGCAAACGCACCGCCGCACGGGAGGCCGAGCAACGCGCCGAGGCGGCGAAACGGCAGGCCGACGCCGAGGCGGCACAGCGCACGCAGGCGGTCGAATCGGCCCGGCGGAAGGAACAGGAGCAGATCAGGGCGGCCGAGCAGGCCGCCGCCGCCCCGGCCGAGGCGCAGCTGAAGGACGCCGCCGGCAAGCAGAGCGAGGCCGCCGACAAGCGCGCCCGCGCCGAGCGGATGGAGGAGCTGGCCGGCAAGGAAAAGGCCGAGCGGAACGGACAGACCCCGGGCGGACCGGCCTGACGAGGCGACAGGTGGGGCGCCGGGGGTCTCACCGCACCGGCCGCTCCGGGATCGCGCGGATGCGGTCGAGAAGGTCCGCGAATTCGTCGTCGTCGGCCGGATCCTCGGGCGGGTCGATCGACAGCCCGTCGCACGTGCCGCCGTACCAGGATTCGAGGACGGCCGGCAGCTGAGCGTAGGTGCCCTGCGGGACGAGGGTGCGCAGCGCGTCGTCGGTCACCGTCTGCGGCATCTCGTTCCAATGCTGCTCCCGCGCCATCCTGGTCAGCCGGTCGCCGAGGTCGGCGAGACCGAGCGTCTCCAGCGTTCGGCGGTAGGCGGGCGTCGAGTACAGGAACGCGAATTCGGAGCGGGCCCTCTCGCGGGCGGCGGCGACGGTCCGGTCGTCGCCGCCGGTGATCGCTTTGGGAACCACCACGACGCGGGGACCGCCGTCGCGCCGGCCGCGGCGGTCGGCGCCCTCGCGCAGCGCGGGCAGGACACGTTCGCGCAGGAACGTGGGGTGCGAGTTCGTCGGGTGGGTGACGAATCCGTCGGAGCGCTCACCGGCGAGCACACACATCCGCCGGTTGACGCCACCGGTCCACAACTGCGGCGCCGGGACGTCGACGGGGCCCGGTCGGAAGTACGGCTGCAATCGGTCGAATGTGTAGTGCGGTCCGCTGTGCGACAGAGGCTCTCCCGTGGCGAACGATCCGAAGATCGCTCGCAGGGAGTCGAGGTAGTCGCGCAGCTGTGCGGCGGGGTCGCTCCACGGCATCGAGAACCGGCCGACGATGTTGCCGCGGACCTGCGTCGCGAGACCGAGCTGGAAGCGGCCCCCGGAGAAGCGGGCGAGCTCCCACGCGGAATACGCGGTCACCATCGGGCTTCGGGCGAACGCCACGACCATGCTGGTGCGCACCGTCAGCCGCGAGGTGTGTTCCAGCGCCAGTGCGCACACGGCGAACGGGTCCCGCACCGTCTCCGACACGTGCACGGTGTCGTACCCCAGCGCTTCGATCCGGCGTACCCGCTCGGCCACCCGGCTCAGCTGTGTGTCCGCCGGCAGCGACGCCACCCTCTCCATGTCGTGACCTCTCGTCGTCGGTCAGAAAACGACGATTCCGCGCAGGTTCCTGCCCTCGTGCATGTCGGTGAAGCCCTGGGCGATGTCGTCGAGCTTGTAAGTGGACGTGACCAGTTCGTCGAGCATCAGTTTGCCGGACGTGTACAACTCGATCATCCAGGGGATGTCGGCCGTCGGGGCGGAGGCACCGAACAGCGAGCCCTGCAGCCGCTTCTGGTACAGCACCAGTTCCAGGGCGCTGATCGGTATTCCGAAGTCCGTCATCTTGCCGAGACCGGTGACCACGCACGTGCCGGCCTTGCGGATCGCCGAGAACGCTTGTGCGATGTGCTCGCCGGTCGTGACGCCGACGGTGACGATCGCCGCGTCGGCGCCCTGCCCGTCGGTGTGGGAGCGCGCGATCTCCGTCGCCTCCGCCATGTCCGCGACCGCGTGCGTCGCCCCGAACCGCAGTGCGCTCTCGCGCTTGAACGGCACCGGATCGACGGCGATGATCTGCGCCGCCCCAGCGTGCGCGGCACCCTGGACGGCGTTGATGCCGATTCCGCCGATGCCCTGCACGATGACGGTCTGCCCGGGATACACCTCGGCGGAGTTCACCGCCGCACCCCATCCCGTGCCGACGCCGCACCCCAGCAGGCACAGCGTGTCGAGGGGCAGGTCCTTGGCGACCTTGACCGCCGAATCGACGCTGACCGTGGTGTATTCGCTGAACGTGGACAGTCCGCACGTCTGCGCGACGGGCACTCCGTCGAGGCTCATCCGGAAACTCGTCGGATCGTCGGGGCGGCTGCCGGTCATGATGGCGGCACCGCGGTCGCACAGGTTCTGCAGGCCCTTGGCGCACCACCGGCACCGCCCGCACGCGGCGAGGAACGAGAACACCACGTGGTCGCCCTCGCTCCAGCCGGCTGTCTCGGGGCCGACCTGCACGACGACGCCGGCGCCCTCGTGGCCGCCGCAGATCGGGTAGCTGCCCACCGCGTGGTCGCCGGTGGCGATGTGGTCGTCGGAGTGGCACAGTCCCGACGCCACCATCCTCACCGTCAGTTCGCCGCGCCGCGGCTCGTCCAGCTCGAGGTCGGCGATCTCGTATGCGCCGGGTGCCTGACGGATGATCGCGCCGCGGGTTCTCATCGGGTTCCTCCGGGATTCGTAGGGGGTGGTCGTTGCGGGCGGCCGGAATCAGGGACACACCTGAGCGGCCATCGTGGCGCGGTAGCCGTCGCCGTAGGGCGGTAGCATCCCCCATTCGCGCCGCGGGTCCTGTTCCGGGGCGACGAACACGGTTCGGGCGTGGCTGAATTCGAGGAAGCCCTCGCGGCCGTTGTAGTGCCCCGTGCCGGACGCTCCGATTCCGCCGAACGGCGCGTCGAGCATGCCCGGGTGCATCATCACATCGTTGATCGTGACGCCGCCGGACGTGGTGGAGTCGACGACGGTGCGCTGCTCCTCCACATCCCGGCCGAAGTAGTACAGCGCCAGCGGTTTCGGTCCGGCGTTGATCCGCGCGAGGACCTGCCCGACGTCGTCGTAGGTCCGCACCACCATGGCGGGCCCGAAGATCTCCTCCTGCGAGATCGCGGCCGACTCGGGCGGGTCGACGACCATGCGCAGCGGGCGGCGCCGCTCGGTGGTGCTGATCGGTTCCGGCGGGACGGTCTCGATGCGCACCCCCAGCTGCGCGGCGTCGCGGATGTAGCCGTCGATGCGGGCGGCGTGCCGATCGGCGACGACGGCGGTGACGTCGGGATTGCCGGCGGCCGTGGGCAGCAGCTCGGTGTAGGACTCGCGGACCGCGGCGACGAACGCCTCGAGGCTCCCGGCCGGGACGTACACGGTGTCCGGGTTGACGCAGAGCTGACCGGCGTTGGTGGCTTTTCCGACCGCGATCCGGAACGCGGCCGCCGCGAGGTCGGCCGAACGTCCGACGATCGTCGGGGACTTGCCGCCGAGTTCGAGGGTGACCGGCACGAGGTTGCGGGCGGCGTTCTCCATCACCGAGCGCCCGGCGGCCTGGCTGCCGGTGAACACGATGTGGTCGAACGGCAGGGACGTCAGGGCCTGCGCGGCGTCGGGTCCGCCGGTGACGACCGCGATCTCGGCGGGATCGAGGAATTCCGCGGCCGCGGCGGCCAGCACCTGTGCGGTGCGCGGCACGAGTTCGGACGGCTTGAGCACGGCCCGGTTGCCGGCGGCCAGCACCCCGGCGAGCGGGCTCAGGAGCGTGAAGACGGGGGCGTTCCAGGTTCCGATGATCGCCACCGACCCCTTGGGCTGGTAGTGCACCGAGGCGGTGGCACCGAGCTGGTCGTAAGGGGAGAAGACCGCGCGTTCCTCGGGCCGCATCCACTCCTCGAGGTGGTCGCGCGAGTACTTCAGCGCCGTCAGGGACCCGAGCACGTCGTTGAGGGTCGAGTATCCCGGGTGACGCCCGCCGAAGTCGGCGTCGATCGCCTCCACGATCTCGTCGCGGCGGGCGACGAGCAGGTCGATCACCCGCTGGATCCGGGCACGGCGGCCCGCCGCGGAACTCGTCCGCCGCGAGCGTGATTCCTGCTGCTGGCGTTCGAGCAGCGCGTGCACGTCGGAGGCGGCGCCGGTGGTTGCGGTCATGGCGCGGATGCTATGAGCGCACCCGGCCCGCCCCAGGCGAGATCCCGCTCAGCGAGACCCCCGCGAACGGCGTACCCGCCGGGTCATCGGGTCGCGACGAAGCGGCACCCCTCCCCCGTCCCCGCGCCCAGCGCGCGACGGTCGCGGCGGGTCCACAGCACGCCGTCGCCGGGGGTCGGGCCCTGCTGCGCCAGTTCGCGTTTGAGGATCTTGTTCGTGGCGGTGCTGGGCAGGTCCGCGGCGATCCGCACGTACCGCGGCCACGCCTTCGGCGACAGGTCGGGCTGGGCGGCGAGGAACTCCTCGAACATCTCGGGGGTGAGTTCGGCGTCGTCCTGCAGCACCATCGCAGCCATCACCTGGTCGCCGACGTGCTCGTCCGGCACCGCGTAGACGGCGACGCGGTTCAGGGCGGGCAGGCGCTGCAGGATCCGTTCGATGGGGGCGGTGGCGAGGTTCTCGCCGTCGACCCGCATCCAGTCCGCGGTGCGGCCGGCCAGGTAGATCCATCCGTCGGCGTCCTTGTACGCGAGGTCGCCGGACCAGAACATGCCGTGCCGGAGCCGTTCGTCGGTGGCCTCCTGGTCGTTGTAGTACCCGGAGAAGAACCCCGCGCCGTGGGTGTTGACCAGTTCGCCGATCGCCTCGTCCGCGTTGATCAGGGCGCCGATGGCGTCGAACTCCGCGGCGGGGCATTCGGTGACGGTGGCGGGGTTGTAGACGGCGACGCCGTCGAGTCCCTTGCCGATCGACCCGCGCGGCGTACCCGGTTCGCGGGTGACGATGACGGCGTTCTCGGTGGAGCCGAAGCCGTCCCACACCGTGCAGTCGAACCGGCGCGCGAACTCCTCGATGTCGCGGTCGGTGGCCTCGTTGCCGAACGCCACACGCAGCGGGTTGTCCCGGTCGTCGGGGCGTTCGGGGGTCGCGAGCACGTAGGCGAGAGGCTTGCCGACGTAATTCATGTACGTGGCGCCGCAGCGGCGGATGTCGTCGAGGAACCGGGACGCCGAGAAGGCGGCCGGGGACATGGCCGCGCCGCTGCCGATGCCCACGCTCCAACCGGCGAGGACGGCGTTGGAATGGAACAGCGGCATCGACAGATAGCAGACGTCGGCGCCGGTGATGCCGAACCGGCCGATGAGGTTCTGTCCCGCGAACAGCACCATCAGGTGTGCGACGCGGACCGGTTTCGGATCGCCGCTCGTGCCCGACGTGAAGATCATCATGAGGGTGTCCATGGCCCCGACCTCGCGGTATGGCCGGAGGGCACCGGCGCCGGCGAGCAGATCGGCCCACTCCCGCGACGACGTGTCGAGGATCCGCACCCCCGGCAGCTCGAGCCCGTCCAGCAGCGGCCGGTGTTCCGGGTCGGTGACGACGATCTGGCAGTCGGCGCGCCGGATGTCGCGGGCCAGGCCGTCGCCGCGGCGGGTGGTGTTGATGCCGCACAGGACGTATCCGCCGAGTCCGGCCGCCGCCATGGCTTCGAGCATGTCGGGGGTGTTGCCGAGCAGGGTGCCCACGTGCATCGGGCGGTCCGGGTCCGCCACGCCCAGCAGGGCCGCGGCCTGGGCGGACGCGCGGCCGAGGTGCTCGCGCCACGTCCACGTGTGGTCGCCGTACACGACCGCGGTGGTGTCCTGGTCGCATCGCTCGCGCAGGGCTTGCTGGACGGTCTCTGCCATGGTCTACCTCGTCGTCGTGGGGGCGGCATCGTCGGGCCGGGGAATCCCGGCGGCCGGACTCCCGGCACCGAGATGCCGGGACAGGAACGAGATCTGATGGGCGACCGCGGCATCGAACCACTCGTGCCCCGGCCAGACGTCGAAGTGGTCGCACGGATAGTGGCGGACCTCGGCCCGCCCCCGAGCGGCGGCGACCGCGGCGGCGTGCGGCGGTGCGCTGCGGTCGAAGTCCGCGATCTGGACGAGTAGCGGGCACCGCAGTCCGGCGGCGTCCTTGCCCGGACGGTAGGTGCCGAGCTCGAGCGCGACGCTCGCGTCGATCTCGTTGCGCCACGTCGGGCCGGCGAGGATCGTGTAGTCCTCGAAATACCCGTCCAGGGTCAGTGCCGCGGTCTCGCCGGGACGGCCCACGATCGGAATCGTCACGGGTGGGCGGCCCCGCAGGACCGCGACACGGCTGCGGGTTCCGGTTGCCGTGGACCGCAGCATCGACAGCGTCGAATGGTGCCGGGCCGCCAGCAGGCCCGCGGCGGGACCGTCGACCAACGGTGTGAGGGCGACGACGGCGGCGACGTCCGGGCGGCGCGCCCCCACCGAGAGCACGTGTCCTCCCGACAGCGACACACCCCACAGGATCAGACGATTCGGGTCGGCGCCGTCGAGCCGGGCGGCGGCGCACAGGGCGGCCCGGTAGTCGTCTGCCTGGCCGCGCAGGTCGACCCGCTGACGCGGCGCACCACCGGATTCGCCGAATCCCCGGTAGTCGAAGGCGAGGACGTCGAGACCGGCCGCGGCGAGCCGCTCCGCGAACGCCTGCAGGCCGGAGTCCTTGGTGCCGCCGAGGCCGTGCGCCATCACGACGACCGGGCGGCCGTCGTCGCCGGCGAACGCCTCGCCCCGGCCGGGGAAGTGCCAGGCGTCGCAGCGGTCGTCGCCGGATCGGAAGGTGTGGTGTCGGTATGTCATTCGGGTACCTTCTCGGGGAGGGCGGTCGGACGAACGCGACTACCGGTGCGTGAGGGCACGTTTCCTGCCCGCAGGCAGTTCGTGCACCCGCAGGTCGTGTTCGTAGAGGAAGTAGTCGACCTGCTGGGTGTGCCGGGGCCGGTCGAGCATGTGCCCGGTGTACTTGCGCTGATCGGCCTCGATCACCCGCTCCATCTCGTCGACCGGCGGCGGCCGGTACCGGCCGATCACGTGGGCCGCGACGAGCCGGGCCTGGCATTCGACGAACGGGAACAGGGTGGGCGTGGCCTGTGCGAACCCGACGAAGGCGAGGTTGTCGAGGCCGGGCTTGAAGATCCGCTTGTAGAGCGGGATGTGGTTGCCGGGCGCGCTGACGAAGTCCTCGTCGAAGAACGGAAAGGTGATGTTGTAGCCGGTGGCGTAGACGACGACGTCGAACTCCGACGAGGTGCCGTCCTCGAAGTGCACCGTCGCGCCGTCGAGCAGGCGGATGTCGGGCTTGGCGACGACGTCGCCGGAACCGAGGCGCAGTGGCAGTTCCACCGACTGGGTGGGGTGGGCCTCGAAGAACTTGTGGTTGGGCGTGGGCAGGCCGTACCGCTCGGGACGCCCGGCGATGACGGGCTGACCGAGCTGGGCGAGCTTGCGCTGCCAGGAGAGCGGAAGGTGGGGGCTGGTCCGGTAGTACTTGTCGGCCGGACGGCCCGCGATGTACTTCGGCACGATCCAGGCGCTCGAGCGGGTGGACAGGGTGACCTCGTTGCCGAGTGCCTTCGACGACAGCTCCACCGCGATGTCGGCGGCACTGTTGCCGATCCCGACGACGAGAATGCGCTTGTCCGAGAAGTCGATCGGCGTGCGCGGATCGATGTACTGGTGCGAGTGGAGGGACGTGCCGGTGAACTCGCCCGGAAAGTCCGGGATCCGTGGATCCCAGTGGTGGCCGTTCGCCACGACGAGGAAGTCGAAGTACCGGGTACGCCCGTCCTCGGTGTCGAGTTCCCACCGGCCGTCCGCGTTCCGGCGGGCATGCACGACACCGTTGCGGAACTCGATCCGCGACTCGAGGTCGAAGGCCGCGGCGTATCCGTCGAGGTACTGCTTGATCTGGGTGTGATGCGGGAAGTCGGGGAAGGACTCCGGCATCGGGAAGTCCTTGAACGAGAGCTGATGCTTCGACGTGTCGATGTGCAGCGAGCGGTAGGCGCTGCTGTGCCCGTTGGGGTTGCCGAACGCCCAGTTGCCGCCGATCCGGTCCGACGACTCGAAGCACGTGTAGGGCACGCCGTAGTCCCCGAGCATCTTGCCTGCGGTCAGACCGCTGATTCCCGCGCCGATGACGGCGGTGGTCGGTGCCGGCATGTCGCAGCTCCTCGTGTGCAGGTTCCGGCCACCCGGTGAGCCGGTCCGATCTCCGGCGCGAGCGCGTCCGGTGACGACGACCACAATGTAGAACATGTTCACCGCGGGTGTATACACATTCCGGAAAGTGTCTACTCCGCGTAGGGTCGGCTCGCGGGCCGCGCGGTCCGCGAGCCGAGAGGAACAGCGCGTGCCCACCGAGACCAAACCCGGAAGCGTCCGCGAGCGGCTGCTCGCCGCGACCGAAGAATCGTTGCGCGCCAAGGGAATCCGGGCAACCACGATGGCCGAGGTGGCAGAGGAGGCCGGTGTGTCCCGGGCCTGGCTGTACCGGCACTTCCCGGACAAGGCGAGCCTGGTCGGCAGCGTGATCGTCCGGCTCGACGACGCGTACTGGACCGCCGCCCGAGCGGCGCTCGCCGGGTACGGCTCCGTCGCCGAGCAGCTCGCGGCCGGCGTCCGGATCGGCCGGGCCACCTACGACGATCCGGGAGCGCTCCCCCTCCGGCTGCGCGCCGCCGAGCCCGAGGAGTTCGAGGCGTGCGCCGGCGCAGGGGTGCGCGAACTCGTTCCCGACCTCGCGGCGTTCTGGCTCGAGTTCGTCGTCGCGGCGATCGAACGCGGGGAGGTCCGCGACGACGTCGATCCCGTCGAGGCCGCCGAGTGGGTGGCGCGCTCGCTCATCAGCCTCGCCACGGTGCCCGGCAACACCCTCGACCCCGACAACGACGACGCCGTGCTGCGCTACGTGCGGCGCTACGTGCTCGCGGGCCTGTCACCCCACGCGCCGCGCTGATCGGCGCCCGTCAGCCCTCGCGTTCGAAGGTGACGAGCAATCCCTCGACCCCGCCCGGGCCGACGCGGCCCTTGATCTCGGCGGAGGTGATCGCCTTCAGGCGCCACCCCTGCCGGGCGTGCTCGTTGAGCAGATCCTCGAGCTTGTCACCGGACATCTTCCCGCCGAGCATCTTCTCGCGGACCTCGACAACCTTGTACGAGTACATCGCATCCCTCATGTCGTGGCGATCGGGAATCGGCGGGAGCGCCGACCTTTCGCATCCTACCCGCGCCCGCCCGGCGCGAGCCGGGCTCGACGACCGAAGGACGGATCCACCCGCGCCCGGCTGCCAGCAAGTCCCCAGCATCCGTCCGGTGTTTCCCAAGCTTCCCTTCGTAGCGTGAAACTCACCGAACCGAGCCGAGAGGACACCGCAATGAGTTCACGCCGGGCGCGTCGCGTTCCCACCGACCCCGAACTCCACGAGCACGACCTGGGCCTGGCCCACGACATGAGGACGATGCTGTCGCGCCGGCAGATGCTGGCCGTCTTCGGCGCGGCCGGCACCGCGGCCCTCGCTGCGTGCTCGACGGGCGGGTCGACGTCCACCTCGGCGTCCGCGTCGGCCACCACCACCGCCGCTTCGACGACCTCCGCGACCGCCGCGGGCGAGTGCGTCGCCGCCGCACCACAGGAGACGGCCGGCCCGTACCCCGGCGACGGATCGAACGGCCCCAATGTCCTGATCGAGTCGGGAATCGTCCGCAAGGACATCACCATCAGCTTCGGTGACTACACCGGCACCGCCGAGGGCGTGCCGACCACCATCACCTTGCACCTGCAGGATCTCGCCGCCGGCTGCAGCCCCGGCCAGGGCATGGCCGTCTACCTGTGGCACTGCGACCGCGACGGGCAGTACTCCCTCTACAGCGACGGTCTGACGGACCAGAACTACCTGCGCGGCGTGCAGGTCGCCGACGCCGACGGCACCGTCTCGTTCACCTCGATCTTCCCGGCCTGCTACTCGGGGCGCTGGCCGCACATCCACTTCGAGGTGTACGACTCCCTCGAGGTCGCCGTCGCCGGCGACAACGCGCGGCTGACCTCGCAGATCGCCCTCCCCCAGGACGTGTGCGAGACGGTGTACGCCGGCGTCGACGGATACGCGCAGAGCACCCGCAACCTGGCGCAGATCAGCCTCGACTCCGACAACGTCTTCGGCGACGGCTGGGACGCCGAACTCGCGACCGTCACCGGCAGCATCGACAGCGGCTACGCCGTCGACATCACGGTCGGTGTCGCCGAGAAGTCCGCAAACATCCAGTCCGATGCGCCGCCGCAGGGCGGGATGGGGGGCGGCCCCGCGGGCGGCCGACCGGCAGGTCCGCCGCCCGGGCAGTGACGGTCGCTCACTCCACCTTCGTCAGCGACCGCACTGCACCCTCGGGCGCACGGCAGTCTTGCCGTCGACGCGCTCGGCTACTTCTTCCCCCCGGGGTTTCTCACGAGCTTCTTGTTGGCAAACTCGTTGAAGCCGAACCGGGCCAGCTCGCGGCCGACGCCGGAACGCTTGACGCCGCCGAACGGCAGGTCCGGCGAACTCTTGCTGGTGCTGTTGATCCACACCATGCCGGTCTCGAGCTCCTCGGCCACGCGGTCGGCCTTCTGCGGGTCCGACGTGAACACGCTGGACGAGAGACCGAAGGGTGAATCGTTGGCCGCCTCGATCGCCTCGTCGAGAGAACCGACGCGGTGAACGACCGCCACCGGGCCGAAGAGCTCCTCGTGGTAGGCGCGCATCTCGGGAGTGACGCCGACCAGGACGGTGGGCGGATAGTAGGCACCCTTCTCGTCCGGCCGGTCCCCACCGGTCAGAACCTCGGCGCCGTGGGAGACGGCATCTTGCACCAGCTCGTCCAGTTCGTCGACTGCCGAGTGTGAAGACAACGGTCCGAGCTTCGTCTCGGGGCTGGCCGGGTCGCTGGGCTGCCAGGCGGTCATTCCGTCGAGGAATTTCCGAACGAACTCGTCGTACACGGGTTCCTCCACGAGGAAGCGCTTCGACGCCGTGCAGGCCTGCCCGCCGTTACCGAGCCGGCCGACGACGGCGGCAGAGGCCGCCGCGTCGACATCGGCGTCGCCGAGCACGATGAACGGGTCGGAGCCGCCGAGTTCCAGCACACACTTCTTCATGTGCCGGCCGGCGACCTCACCGACGGCGGAACCGGCCTTCTCGGATCCGGTGAGCGAAACACCCTGGATACGCGGATCCGCAATGGCCGCCGCGACCTGGGCGGAGGAAATGAACGCGTTGAGGTACACACCGTCAGGCAACCCGGCCTCGGTCAGGACCCGCTCGATCGCGAGCGCGGACTGCGGGCAGTTCCGCGCGTGCTTGAGGATGATCGTGTTGCCCAGGGCGATGTTGGGGGCAGCGAAGCGGGCCACCTGGTAGTAGGGGTAGTTCCACGGCATGACCCCTACGAGCGGGCCGATCGCCTCGGTGCGCACGACCGCGGTACCTGATCCGGCGATGTCGAGGGGCTCATCCGCCATGAACTCCTCCGCGTGGTCCGCGTAGTACTGGTAGATCGAGGCCACCAGTGCCACCTCGCCCTTGGCCTGGGTGATCGGCTTGCCCATTTCCAGGGTGAGGAGCGCGGCCAGCTCGTCGGCCTGCTCCCGGTGGATCTCGGCGGCCCGGGCGAGAACCGCCCGTCGCTGCTCCAACGGCGTGGTGCGCCAGGAACGATAAGCTGCAGCGCTGCGTCCGATGAGCTCGTCCAACTGGGCGTCCGAGATCTCCGGGTACTGCGCGACCTCTTCCCCAGTGGCCGGATCGGTGGTGGTGTACACACCCATGGGGTTCTCCTGTCAGATTGTGAAAAGGGCGGCCGGGGATGAGCGTCAGACCGTGACCATCTCGGCGGACTTCACGTCGAAGCCCCGGTATCCGGCGTCCGTGACATCGGCCAGGACGGCACGGTAGTTGCGCAGGCCGCCCAGATAGAACAGTACGCTCGGCTTCTTGCCCGGGATGTTCGCGCCGAAGATCCACGAATCGCCCTTGGTGAACAGCGTGGCGTTCGCGATCTCGGTGCAGGTCTCGGTCCATTCGGCCTCGGCCTCCGGCGTGGGCTCGATCGCCCGCACCCCGTTGCGCTCGGCGTACGCGACCGTGTCGCTGATCCACTCGACCTGCGTCTCGATGGTCGGCGGCAGGTTCGTGAACGGACCGTTGGGGCCCAGCACCATGAACCAGTTGGGGAAGTTCGCCGTGGAGACGCCCAGGTAGCTGGTCGGCTGGCCGTCCCAGTGGTCGTTGATGTGCAGGCCGTCCCGGCCGCGGATCTCCATGCGACGGTAGTTGCCGTCCACCGCGTCGAAGCCGGTGGCGAAGACGAGCACGTCCAGCTCGTGCAGGACGCCGTCCTCGGTCACCACACCCTTGGCGGTGACCTCACGGATGGGGTTCTCCTTGATGGCGACGGCCTCCACGTTCGGCCGGTTGTACACCTCGTAGTAGCCGCTGTCGCACAGCGGACGCTTGGCGAACAGACCCGTGGGCATCAGCTTGCGAGCGGTCTCCGGGTCCTCGATGATCTCGGCGACCTTGGCGCGGATGAACGACGCAGCGGCTTCGTTGGCGGCCTCGTCGGTGGCGATGTCACCGAAAGTGCCGAACATGAAGCGGAAGCCGCCGCCGTGGTCCCAGGCCTCCTGGAAGATCCGGTTGCGCTCCTCCTCCGAGACGGACATGGCCGGCAGGGTGGACTCCTCGAAGCCGAAGGCCACCGCGGAGTTCTTGGCACGCTCCCAGATCCGGTCGTAGTCGGCCTTGATCTCGGCGATCTGCTCCGTGGTGACGGGGCGGTTGCCGACCGGCACCGAGTACTGCGGGGTCCGGACGAACACGGTGAGGTGCTCGACCTCCGGCGCCAGCGACGTGATGACCTGCTGGCCGGTGGAACCGGTACCGATGACACCGACACGGCGGCCGGCGAGGCTCTTGCCCTCGGGCCAGGCGGCGGTGTGGATGGTTTCGCCCTCGAACGTGTCCAGGCCGGGCAGGTTCGGGAAGTTGATGGCGGAGAGCAGACCCACGGCGTTGACGACGTACTTGGCGCGGTAGACCTCGCCGTGATCGGTAGTGACCTCCCACAGGTTCTCGTCGTCCAGGTAGAGCGCCGAGGTGACCTCGGTACCGAACTTGAAGTGGCGGCGCAGATCGAACCGGTCGACGACGTCCTCCAGATACTCGAGGATCTCGGGCTGAGTGATGTACGTGGTCTTCCAGGTGCTCTCCTGCAGCAGGTCGCGATCGAAGGAGAAGCGGTAGAGGTGGCTCTCCGTGTCGGAGAGGGCACCCGGGTAGCGGTTCCAGTACCAGGTGCCGCCGGGGCCGTCTGCCTTGTCGAAACCGACGGTGGTCAGGCCGAGTTCGTGGTGCAGCTTGTGGACGGCGTAGATGCCGCCGAATCCGGCGCCGATGACGACGGCGTCGACGGTGTGGATGGTCTGTGCGGTCATGGTGAATCCTCAGGCATTCAGTTCGGAGAGAGAAAGTTTGGGGTTACTTCTGGTACCAGGCGGCAAGCTTCGCGAACTCGTCGTCGACGAGGGCGGAGCGCCCGGCCAGGAACGGGTACACATGCTGCTGGCCCTCACCGATGGACAAGGTGACGTCGACACCGGCCGACGCGGCGAGCTTCTCCAAGCGGGTGGCGTTGTCGAGGAGCGACTCGACGCTGCCGGCCGTGATGTACAGCCGGGGGAACCCGGTGAAGTCCGCGTACAGCGGGTTCGCCAGTGGAGTCTTCGGGTCGATCGTGTCCCCGAGGACGCCGGCGATCATGCCTTCGAGCAGTTCCGGGGTGATGAGGGCATCGGTGTCGTTGTTGGTGGCGAGGGTCTCGCCCTTGTTCTCCATGTCGAGCCACGGCGAGAAGGCGATGACAGTGCCCGGACCCTGCTTGCCCTGCTCCCGGAGCGCCAGCGCGATGGCGATGGCGAGGTTTCCGCCGGCGGAATCACCGACGGTGGTGATGTCCTGCGGGGCGATGCCGGATGCGACGAGCGCGTCGAAGGCGGCCACACCGTCCTCGATCTGGGCGGGGTGCTGGAACTCGGGGGCGCGGCGGTAGTCCAGCACGAAGCTGACGGCGCCGAGGGCCTTGGCGACGTGGCCGGCGAGCTTGCGGTGGCTGGCGGCCGAGCCGACGGCGAATCCGCCGCCGTGCGTGTACAGAAGCACCTTGGACTTGTCCGCCCCCTCCGGCAGGCACCAGATGCCCGGGACTCCGCCTACGGTGTCCTCGCGGTAGGTCACGCCCTCCGGCTCGACGGTCGGCTGATGCCACTCGTCGAACATGGAACGGAACAGGCGCATGGACAGGTCCGGTGTCGCTGCCATGATCTCGGACCAGTCGGCGTAGAGGTCGCGCAGCACATCCGGGCTCGCGGCGCCGCCAGGAGCGGTGCTGGGAGTTTCGGAGATGTTGGTCATGGGTCGTCCTTCGGTGATGTCGAGCCTGTTCCGGGTGGGATGAGTGGGTGCCGCGTCCGGGTTGTGTTCCCTCCGGCTGCGACCACTCGATGTGATGATCGCCACGGCGCCTGAATTCAAAGGTAGAGTGGTGTTCCAGCCCACAGCTGTTCCAATGTGAAACAGTCGGCGTCGTGGCGCATTGATACTCCGATGCCACCTAATCAGCACCGGATTTGGTATTGGATGCTTCACACCGAGTTGGACATGATGAAGGGATACCTGATCGCCTCAGACTTTCGAACGGAGCGCTCTCCCGATGCGTGTATTCGCCGTCCAGCCCGATGACACCACCATCCACGACCTGGAAGTTCCGACCCCGAGCCCCGAGGGCCGGCAAGTGCTGCTGAAGGTCGTGCGGGCCGGTGTCTGCCACACCGATACCCACCTGCGTGCTGGCGGGTACGACCTGGGCAGCCGCGGAATGATGAGCATGAAAGCCCGCGGTATCGAATACCCGATGGTGCTCGGCCACGAAGTGGTCGGGGTCGTGGAGAAGGTGGGCGACGGCGTCGAGTCGGTTCGGGTGGGCGACGTGCGGCTGATCTACCCGTGGATCGGGTGCGGCGAATGTCGCCAGTGTCGTGAAGGCCACGACAACCGTTGTGCCGCCGGAAAGAATCTGGGCGTGGCCCGCCACGGCGGCTACGCCGAATACATCCTCGTGCCCGACGAGAAGTACCTCGTGGACATCGACGGCCTCGACCCGAGCTGGGCCGCCACCCTGGCCTGCTCCGGCCTCACCGCATACAGCGCCGTGGACAAGGTCCTCCCCCTCGAGCCGGACGAGCCCGTCGTCGTCTTCGGCGCAGGAGGACTCGGCCTCACCGCAATCGCGATCCTCCGTTCGCGGGGCCACCGCAACATCTGTGCCGTCGATGTTGCCGAACGGAACCTCACCCTGGCGCAGGACATGGGCGCCTCGAGCACAGTCCTCTCCGGGCCCGGCAGCGGGGCCGACGACATCCGCCGCACGGCCGGTGGGCCGGCCAGCGCCGTGATCGACTTCGTCAACAACGGCGTCACGGCCGCGGTGGCTTTCGAGGTACTGGCCAAGGCGGGGATCATGATCCAGGTCGGCCTCTTCGGCGGCGAAGTCACCATCCCGACCGCACTGCTGGCTCTGCGCATGATCCGCATCGAGGGCAGCTTCGTGGGAACCCTCGCCCAGATGCAGGAGCTGGTGCGGTTGGCGCAACGCGGGGAACTGCCCCACATCCCTGTTGTGGAACGGCCGCTGTCGGCGGCCGCGGTATCCCAGGCCTTGGATGACCTGACCGCCGGTGGCGTTGCTGGACGTATCGTCTTGACGGCTTGACAATGGGGTGATGCCGGTGGATGGACCACATCGCGAGGACGAGGTGCGGAGCGCCCGCGCACGGCTGGTCGAGCAGGGCCTGGTTCGGGCTTCCGTGCCCGCCTCCCTCGTCGCGAAGGAGATCGAGCAGAGCTGGCGCCGCTCGGTCTCCCACCGCGTCGACCCTGGGGCCGAACCCCACATTCTGGGCGAGATCGACCCGGACACCGCCATCCTGCGTGCTGCGGGTCGGATCCTCGACCAGTGGCAGACCAACCTCACGGACTCGCGGATGACTCTCTTCCTGGCCGACGAGGACGGCCGCATCGTGTCCCGCCGCATCGTCGACGCCCAGGACGGGCGGCTGCTGGACCGGGCCAACGCAGCGGAGGGGTTCGACTTCTCCGAACGCACCCTGGGCACGAACGGACTCGGCACTCCCATCGAGGCGCGCGACGTCGTATTCGTCCGCGGCAACGAACATTTCAACGACGCCCTCGCCCGGCTGGCATGCGCGGGCGCTCCTATCAAGCACCCCATCACCGGCCGGATCGTCGGTTCGCTCTCCCTCGCCTCGCACATCGACGTCGCCAGCCCGTTGATGGTCGCCATGGTCCGGCAGGCCGGGCACCAGATCGCCGAGGCGCTCGAGCACATGGCCGATTCCCGGGACCTCGAATTGGCGCGCGCCTACCGTTGTTTCCGCTCCTCCCGGCGTCCGGTCCTGGTCATGAACTCGGAAACTGTCATGACGGATCTGCCCTCCCTCGCCCACCTCGACGCAGAGTCCCACGCCGTCCTGTGGGAGAAGCTGCGCCTCCACCACTGGGACGACGATTCACTGAAGCTCGAGTTGCCCATGCTCGGCACCGAGGCCATGGTGCGGCGCCTCGGCCGCGGCGGTCAGGACGCCATCTTCGCGCTGGAGTTCCTGACGCCGGCCGGTGCCGCGTCATCCGAGCAGGATGCCGTGGTCTCCGAATCGGGCAGTGGGACCGTGCCTCTCCTCCGGGCCGGCGCGGCCTCTCCTCGGCCTCAGCAGTCGCCGTACGAGGTTGTCCAACGGCAGTTCACCACTGCCGCCGCCGCGAACGGACTCGTGCGCGTGGCCGGAGCCCCCGGCGTCGGCAAGCGCCACCAGGCCTCGAAGTGGCTGCGACAACGCACCGGACAGGAGCCCGAGCTCTTCACCGTCCGCGACCTTGCCCCGGACGGCACGTTCTGGGCCGACGGTGACGCCGCGTTGCGCGAGGGGCGCGGGATCGTCGTCGCCGGAGACGGAAGCCTCTCCGACGAGCTGCGCAGGCGCCTCGGGGACTTCGCGCGGCTTCCGCGCCCCGGTGTCGATCGGGGTGCCCGGGTCGTTCTCACCGAATGCACCGACGACACGGGCAGCCCCCCAGACGGTGCCGACGCCGCCTCGGCAGCGGTACGCATCCCCTCGCTCGCGGAGCTTCGCGGCGAGCTACCGGCTGTCGTGCGCGAGGTCGCTGCCGGGCTCTACCCGGGCGCGCCGGCACCGCGGTTCTCCCCCGCCGCGCTCCAATGCCTGTTGGCCTGGCCTTGGCCGGGCAACGTAGCCGAGCTGACCCGGCTCCTCACCGACCTGCCACAGGTGGCCCGCGGCGGCCTGATCCAGACCCAGGACTTGCCGATCGCGATGCGCCAGACGCGCAGGCCCTCCCTGAGCCGCTACGAGCAGGCCGAGCGCGATGCGATCGACGGCGCGCTGCGGGAAGCCGGGGGAAACAGGTCCCGCGCTGCGGAGATCCTGGGAATCGGCCGCACGACGCTCTACCGCAAGATGCGGTCCCTGAAGATCGATGCCGACGAACGAATGATCGCTCCCGGTCCATGACCTCCGGCAGCCGTTCTCCGACCGAATTAATCTGCAGCGCAACGATTCCCCTTCAAACTCACCCGTGTTCGGAATCGGAGCCCAACAGCGCACGCGCCTGCAGGATCGCCTGCTCGACGTCGTCGTCGAGATCTGCGGCGGGTAGTGAACCGAGTTCGCTGCGGAGCAGACCCACGTCCTTCAGCAGCAGGTCGTACTGAACGTCGATGAGGTTGTCACCCATCCAGCTCTGTCCGGTCGACACGCCGATCACCTCGAAGAGGTCCTTGGCCGGCACGCCGTGTTCGGCTGCGAGGTTGAGCATCCGTGCGGTGGCGGCCAGGTTGTAGGTGGCCAGGGCGTTGTTGAGGAGTTTCACGAGAGCCGGCTGTCCGTAGGACTCCATCTGGAAGACACGGCCCGAGATGTCGGCCAGCAGCGCGCTTTCGGCGTCGGTGGGGGCGGGTCCGGCGAGGAAGACGGTCATCGTGCCGTGGCGTGCCCCCTGGGGGCCGCCCGACACGGGGGCCTCGAAGACGCGCCAGCCGGCCGGGGCCGAGGACAGGATCTTCCGTGCGTCCGCAGGCGCGAGCGTGGTGTGGACGAAGACGGTCAGCGGCTGCGCGGTGTGGGCCGCCAAGGCCTCGAACACCGACGAGACCTGGTCGGCCAGCCGCACCGCGATGTGGACACCGTCGATGGACGGCCAATCGACAGCCGCCAGGTCGCTGCCGGCCGGCGACGCGGTCTCCTCCGACCACTCGCGGAGGCGATCCTGGTTGAAGTCGTAGCCGTACACCTTCCGGCCCAGATCGGCGAGATGTGCGCCGATGTTTCCCCCGATGGGTCCGAGTCCGATTACCAAATGCATGAGCGTTCCTCGAGTGCGAGAGAGAAGGTTGTGAGAGAGAAGGTGATGAGAGGGGATGCCAGCGGGGCACCGGACGTCACGAGGACGTCGGGGTAGGAAGATCGTCCGATTCCGTGGGGGACTTCAGGTCAAGACCCCGTTCCGCCATGACCTCCTTGAGGAGGGTCAGGCCGTTGAGCACGCGCGGGAACCCGATGTAGGGGATGCACTGGATCAGGGCCCCGACGATCTTCTCCTTGGTCAGGCCCACGTTGAAGCCGACATTGATGTGCAGCTTCAACTGGGGCTCGGTGCCCAGGGCGACCAGCGTGGAGATGGTCACGAGCGTCTGCTCCTGCTGGGTCAGGCTGGTTCGGGAGTAGATGTCTCCGAAGGCGAAGGAGACGATGTAGTCGGACAGGTCCGCGTCCAGAGTCTTGTACGACTCCACGAGCTTGACGTGGTCGAAGGTGCCGGAGTGCTCGGTGGAGACAAGCTCCATCATGCGGTCGAGTCCGCGCTGGTAGCGATCTGTGGCCATGGGGGCCTCCTCTTGAGACGGTCGAAGGTGAAGTCCATCCATGGCCTGTATCCCTTCGATGGTGCGAACGCGCATGTGGCGTGGTGCGGTACTGAACACAATGGTGATACAAGCGACTGCCATGCGAGCGTTCCAATCTGGAACACTTCCCAAATCGGCGATACCACCAGTGTAAAGCGGCAAGATGGCCGAGACGGTTCGCGAACGCTTCACCACCGGGAACAAGGTCATCGGTGCCACGGGCTTGCCCACCGCGACCTACAGCGCAGCCTTCGCGCCCCTCAGCAGCACCCCGGACAACGTGACAGTGCCCTCCGAGGTGCTGCTGGAACGACATTTCCGGGATAACCGAGCTACGCCGGTTGTGGCGGTCTGGCCAGCAGGACCGAGCATTCCGGATGCCGCCGTATCACTTGTTCGGCGACCGTGGACCCACGGTGATGCTGATAACCGAGGACGATGATGTCCGCCGGTAGTTCGTGCGCTCGCTGCAGAATGATGTCCGGGATGTCGTGTTCCGTGGCGTTGATGAGTTCTCCGTGCACGGTGACTCCCGCTGCGGCGAGTAGGTCGACAGCGTCTTGCACTACTCTCTGTTCCTCAGTGGGAACGTCGTCCTCGCCCTCGAGTACACCGAGCCCAGAGCCGGCGTTGATGTCGTAGGCGACCACGTGACCGCGCGCGAAGTGCAACAGGTGGACGGTCCCACCGGTCATCTTCGCGAACTGGATCGTTCGTTGCAGAGAATCGTCGGGAGAGTCCGGCGCTGCATCAATGGCTACCAGTATTCGTTCGTACATCGCCGTCTCCACGCTTTCCAAGGTTGCCGACTCGAACTATTGCATCGCATTCCCAAGGCCGGTACTACGTAGTCGGGGAAACTGCCGTCGCCCCGGCCCCGAGCGGCACCGCCGGTTCGACGGGTGTCGAGTGAACGTCCGTCGCGCGACGAACTCGCGGGACCGCCAACGTCAGAACGACACCCAGAAGGGCGAAGCCGGCCAGGACATAGAAGACTGCGTTCACGCCGAGTCCGGCGGCCAGGAACAGACCGCCCAGCAGCGGGCCGCTGACGCCGCCCAACCGGCCGAAGCCCGCGGCCCACGCGACCGCCGCACCCCGCATCTTGGTGGGGAAGTAGTTCGCGACCAACCCGTAGATCAGGATCGACGTTCCCGTGGTGCCGAAGCCGACGATGGCAACGAAAAGCAGGCGCACCGGCAGCGGTACGTCCAATGTCAGCAATGCAATGAACGATGCACCGATCAGGAAGCCCATAGCCACAACCGGTTTGGGTCCGAACCGGTCGGCGAACCGGGAGCCGCCCAGCGCTCCGAGAATTGCGCCCCCGCTCAACACGAGAAGGAAGGCGAGCGAGCCTTTGGTATTGAACCCCACTTGTTCCATCAGCACCGGCAACCAGGTGTTGAGGTAGTAGTTGAGGAACTGGGCGAGGGCGCTCATCAATCCCACCAGCACCGTCGAAAGCAGGAAACCGCGGCTGATCAGGCCGGCGAAACCCACCCGTTCGGCCTTCTCCGATTCCGGGGCGCTGTCGGGCATCGGCACACCGGTGCGCTCGGAGATTGCCCGGGCCTTGTCGATCTGGCCCCGGGCGACCAACCACGGCACCGACTCGGGCATCTTCAGAAACGCCAACGGCAACAGCGTCAAGATCGGCAACGCCCCGATCATGAACAGTCCGCGCCAACCGAGGGACTCCAACAGGAGGATGGCAAGCAGGGCACCCAGCAGGCTCCCCAGCGGCACGCCGGAGTAGCTGATGGCACTGCAGAGGTTCTTCTTTCCCGGCGGGGCGAATTCGGTGACCAGGGTGCCGGTGGTGGCGATCAGCGCGCCGATACCGAGGCCGGTGAGGAACCGCATGATGCCGAACGTCGTGGTACTGCTCATCAGCGCGGTGACGAACATGCCGATGGAGAACCACGCGTAGGAGAGGAGCATGACCTTGCGGCGGCCGAGGATGTCACCGAAGGCTCCGGCGAGCAGGGCACCGAACATCATTCCCAGCAGGGCGTAGCTGCCCAGGGTCCCCGCGACCGCGGGCGTGACCTCCCCGAGATGGCTCGGGTCGTTCAGGAAGGTCGACAGCACCGCGCCGTATACAACGAGGTCGTAACCATCGAAGATCATGCCGACGGTGGCGAGGGATACGACCCACATCACCGTTCGTTTGCGTCGTGCCTCTTGGTCGGTCGTTATGGTTGAAGTCATCTCAGATCTCTCCTTCGAGCTGCGTGCCGGAGGCACGATGCAACAGCTCCGTTTCGTGGCGGGACCGGTATGCGGCGAGCGCACCTGCGAGCGCCTGCTTCACCTCGGCGGCCGGCATGGCGGCGAACTTGCGCACTGCCTTCGGTCGCCGGGCGACGGTTGCGTACCTTGTCATCGCATATTTCATTGTGGTGCTTCAGCTTTGCGTGGCGGTACGAACCGGCCGGGACGGCCGCCTGACGTGGGCCGCCCCGAGTGGGAGCGGAGGGGACTTGGTGACGAAGCTGGGGTATCCGGCCGCCACCTCGGCCGCCACGATCTTGCGGTACTCGCCCAGGCCCCCGAGGTAGAACAGCACGCTTCGTTTCTTGCCGGGGATGTTCGCACCGAAGATCCACGAGTCGACCCTGCCGAACACCGTCGCGGCGGCGACCTCGCGGCAGGTCTCGGTCCAGTCCGACTCCGCCTCGGGCCTGAGGTCGATCCTGCCGGTCTCGGTGGCCGCGACCTTCCGGATGGTGTCGGTGATGAACTCCACCTGGGCCTCGATCGTGGGTGGCAGGTTGGTGAACGGGCCGTTGGGGCCGAGGATCATGAACATGTTGGGGAACCCACTGGTGGCCACCCCGAGGTAGCTGGTCGGCCCGTCGTTCCAGTGCTGACTGATCAGTTTCCCGTCCCGGCCCTTCAGGTCCACCCGCATGTAGTTGCCGTCGACCGCGTCGAAACCGGTGGCGAACACCAGCACGTCGAGCTCGTGCTCGGTGCCGTCCTCCGTGACGATGCCCTTGCGCGTCATCCGGACGATCGGGTTCTCCTTGACATTGACCAGGCTGACGTTGGGCCGGTTGAACGCCTCGTAGAACCCGGAGTCACACAACGGCCGGCGCGCATACATGTCGGTCGGGGTGAGCTTGCGGGCGGTCTCGGGATCCTGCACGATCTCGCCGATCTTGCGACGGATGAACTTCGCCGCCTCCTCGTTGGCCGCCTCGTCGGTGGCGATGTCGCAGAAGGTCCCGAACATGAACTGGAACCCCCCGCCCGCGTCCCAGGCCTCCTGGAAGATGCGTTCACGCTCCTCCGCGGACACACTGAAGGTCTCGATGGTGCTCTCCTCGAAACCCATGGCCACACTGGAATTGCGCACCTGCTCCCAGGTGGCGTCGAAGTTCTCGTGGTCGGCCCGCAACTGCTCGGGACCCACCTCACGATTGCCGACCGGCACGCTGTACTGGGGGGAACGCTGGAACGAGATCAGATGCCCGGCGATCGGGGCCGTGGCCGTGATGATCTGGTTGCCGGTCGAGCCGTTACCGATCACCCCGACCCGCTTGCCCGTCAGGTCCAACTCCTCCGGCCAGGCCCCGCTGTGCACGACCCGACCCTCGAAATGCTCGATGCCGTGGATCTCGGGGGTGTTCGTCGCCGACAGAATGCCCAGACCAGTGACCAGGAAACGGGCCCGGTAGGTGATGCCGCGGTCGGTGCGCACGGTCCAGGTCCCGGACAGCTCGTCCCAGACGGCCTCGGTCATGCCGGTCTCGAGGTGGATGTGCTCACGCAGCCCGAAGCGGTCCACCACCTTGTTGAGATAGGCCAGCACTTCCGGCCCCTTGATGAACCGGTGGGTCCACGTGTTGTCCGTGTACAGGTCGCGGTCGAACGAGTACTGGTAGACGAAGGACTGGGAATCCGACAACGCACCGGGGTACTTGTTCCAGTACCAGGTACCCCCCACCCCGCCCGCCTTGTCGATGGCGACGACGTCGAGTCCCTGCTCGTTGCGCAGCTTGTGCAGCGTGTAGATTCCGCCGAATCCGGCTCCCACGACAAGAACGTCGAGATCGCGGATCTGGTCGTGGATGAGTCCATCCATGGCCTGTACCCCTTCGATGGTGCGAACCCGCATGTGGCGTGGTTCATGTTCCGACCACAATGGTGAGATGCGCGACTACCGTCCGAGCGTTCCAATATGAAACACTCCGGGAAATCGGGGCTCGACACGCTCCCGAAACGGGCGAATCGACGGCATGGGAGCGGCAGGAAACCCGGGGCGGTTCACGGGACCGAGATTCCGGACGGCCCGTCGGCGTCGGTAGGGAAGGCGCGGTCGACGGGGACAGCCCGTGAACACCCCGCTTCGAGCGGCATGAGTCGGCCCGGCGCAGTGCTCTGCTGCCGGGCCGGCGACGACCCGTCACGGACGGGTCTCTCGATCGAGAAGTGTTCTGATGGAAGATTTTTCGTGCACGCCGGTTCGATCTCGAGCGCCTCGGCGGCTCGTAAGCGTGCGGTTCAGCCCGCAGGTCGTCAGGCGCGAGTCGCGGGGCCGACCTCGGCGGCTCGGGCGTGCGCGACGATCTCGTCGATCAGCTGCGGCCACAGGGGCTGGGGCAGGTTGTGGCCCATGCCCGGAACCACGACCAGACGGGCGCCCGGAACCGCGTCGGCCGTCGCCAGACCACCTTCCACCTGAACCAGGGGATCGTCCTCGCCGTGGATCACCAGCGTCGGGATCGTCAACCCGCGTAGTCCCGGCGTGCGGTCCGGGGAGACCACAATCGCCGCGTACTGCCGCGCCACGCCGGCTGGGTTGTTGCCTCGCGCGAAGGCGCGTCGCGCGACCTCGGCGACGCGAGGCTCGTCGAGCGGGTACCCGGGTGAGCCGATCACCCGATACACCGTCAGGGAGCGTTCGGCGGCGGTGTCCGGGTCGGTCGGCGGCGGCAGGAACAACACCGCCTGCGCCTCCGGCCGCGCCTGTCCCACCTGGCGCGAGGGAGTGGACATGATGGAGGTCAGACTCCGGACCCGGTGTCCGTGGTGGATCGCGAGCTGCTGCGCGATCATGCCGCCCATCGAGGCGCCGACGATGTGCGCGGATTCGAGACCCAGCGCGTCGAGCAGCCCAGCGATGTCCTCGGCCATGTCCACCAGCGTGTACGGCGGCGCCGCCGCGGCCTCCCCGCGAAGCAGGGCCCCCAGGTTCGGAATACCGCCCTCGTGGAGGTGGGTGGACAACCCGATGTCGCGGTTGTCGAACCGGATCACATGGAAGCCGTGGTCGGCGAGTTGGTCGCAGAACCGTTCGTCCCAGCCGAGCATCTGGGTGGCGAGCCCCGCGATGAGCAGCAGGGGTGGGTTGCCGGCGTCTCCGAAGGCCTCGTAGGCCAGTTCCAGCTCGCCGACGGCCACCCGTTGGGTCCGATCAGCCATGGGTGTTCCTCACCGGGTCGGTACGACGGCCGGGCCGGTCACGCCGGCGGCTGTTCGAGAAGGTGGGCGGGGATGCCGATTTCGCGTTTGAGGATCTTGCCGGTGGCACCCTTGGGCAGCTTGTCGGCAAGCCAGACGTGGCGTGGGTACTTGTACGCGGCGACCCGGCTCTTGACGTATTGGCGAAGCTCCTCGGGAGTTGCCTCCGCACCGGGTCGCAAGGTGATCGCGGCTGCAACCTCCTCGCCGTAGGTGGGATGAGGCACTCCGATGACTGCGACTTCGCGCACTGCGGGATGTTCGTAGAGCACTTCTTCGATTTCGCGGGGGTAGACGTTGTAGCCGCCCCGGATGATGATGTCCTTCTTGCGGTCGACGATGAAGTAGAAGCCGTCCTCGTCGCGAGTGCCCATGTCTCCCGTATGGAACCAGCCGTCGACTATCGCGGCGGCGGTCGCGTCGGGCCGCTTCCAGTAGCCCTTCATCACGTTGTGGCCGCGAATGACGATTTCACCCACCTCGCCGGGTGGGGTGTCGGTGCCGTCCCGAGCGACCAGCTTCAACTCGACACCGTCGATCGGCAGTCCGATCGATCCCGGCTTGGATTTCCCGATCCGGTTGAACGTGGCGGTCGGTGATGTCTCGGACAGGCCGTAACCCTCGAGAATCGGTGCGCCGAAGGCTCCCTGGAATCCGTTCAGGACTTCGATCGGTAACGCCGCGCCACCCGAGACGCAGATCCGCAGGCTGGAGGTGTCCGCCTCCGACAAATCGGTGTGGAGCAGGGAAACGTACATCGTGGGGACGCCCTCGAAGACTGTCACCCGGTGACGTTCGATGAGCCGCACCACCGCTTCGGCTTCGAATCGCGGCACCAGCGACACACACGCGCCGACCGCGAGGGAGGCGTTCAGCGCGTTGCTCTGCCCGAACGCGTGGAAGAACGGGAGGCAACCCAGCACCACATCCTCCCTACGGATGTCGAGCATGTCGACGAAGGTGGTGGCGTTGCGGTACATGTTCGAGTGGGTGAGCTGTGCGCCCTTCGGCGCGCCGGTCGTGCCCGAGGTGTAGAGGAGGACCGCTGTGTCGTCGTCGGCCCGGGCGGCCACCTCCGGCAGGCGCGGCCACTGGGCAGCGCCGGCGAGGGTGTCGTCGTCGATGACCACGATGTCGGTGCCGGTCGCTGCGGCCGCGGCCTGCGCCTCGGCTGCGATAGTGGTCCCGACCAGCGCCAGAGCGGCACCGGAATCGCGGAGGGCGTGCTCGATCTCGCGGGCCTTGAGCAGCGGATTCATCGGCACGACCGTCGCGCCGGCGCGCAACACACCGTAATAGAGAACGGGGAACGCCACGATGTTCGGCAGGGCGATCCCGACCCGGTCGCCCGGTCGGATTCCGCGGGCCTGCAACCACCCTGCTGCCCGGGCGGTCAGATCGTCGAGTTCGGCGTAGGTGATGACGAGGTCGTCGAGACGGATTGCCGGCCGGTCGGGATGACGGCGCGCGGACTCGGTCAGGATATGGGCGAGGTTGGTCATGATCGGCTTTCGGGTGCTGGGTAGGCCATTCGGAGGAGAGCGGGCGGTTGGAACGGGGTCCATCGGTCCGGGGGCTGGGCGAGCCGGTCCGCGACCGCCCAGAGTGTCGCCGGGTTACCGGTGATGCCGAAGTGACTGGCAAGCACGGCGATGTTCTCGGCGCGTGGCGAGGGCTCGTCCAGGCACGCCCGCCAGGCGAGGATCCCGTCGAGCTTGGAGTAGATCGACGTCGCGGGCACCGGAAGAGGGCCTGCGCCGCGTTCGAGCGGCAGATCCAACGGCTCGATGTGCTCATGGGAGTTGCGATGGAACAGGCGGTTGGCGCGGCTCTGTTCGTGCCGGGCGAGCCGGATCGGGCTGCCCAGGGTGATGACCTGTCGAACCGCCGACGGGGTGCGGCGGGCGAGTTTGCGCGCGAAGATGCCGCCGAGACTCCACCCGATGAGCGTGACCGGCTGCTGGTAGCGGTTGGTCAAGTAGTCGAGCCGCGCCTGCGTGCCGTGCACCGCCTTGCTCGTGGGGCCGATGTTGCGGCCGAGCTGCCACCCGTACGTCTTGTATCCGAGCCCTTTGAGCACGGTCCGCAGGGTGTAGGTCGAGGCATCGCTCGTGTTCAGTCCGGGGAGCACGAGGACGGGGTGTTTGTCGCCGCGAGGAAGTGCGGCCAGCAGCGGTGCAGAGTAGGCCAGGAGCGCATAGTCGACGGCCGCGCGCGCGGGGTCGGTGAAATAGAGCAGGCGGCCCGGCGCCGTGTGGCCTCGTTGCGTCGTTCCGGTCACGGGGTGTTGTCCTCCAGGCCGAGTTCGGCACTGACCCCGATGGTGTCGATGGACGACCAGGTGGCGTCGACGAAGTGGGCGAGCATGACCAGATCGCGCAGGTTGCCCTCGCGGTCGCGGATGTGGTCGCGCAGCAGCGCCTCGCCGGTGAAGCCGAGCGAACCGAACATCGCCACCGAGTGCTCCTGGTCTGCGGCGAGCTCGACGACGACTTTGCGGCGGCCTGCGCGGATCGCGTCGGCGAGTGCGTGGCGGGCCAGCGCGCGGCCGATGCCGAGGCGTCGATGCGCCGAGTCGACGACGAGTCGCAGTTCGCCGACGTGGTCGGACCAGCTGGGCAGCGGGCGCACCGCGGCGAATCCCACGACCGCGTCGCCGTCGAGCGCGACCCAGTGGGCCGGGCGGTCCGCCCAGCCGCGTACCGTGTCCGGCTCGGTGACATCCTCCCGCATCAGGGTCAGGTCCTCGGCGGGCAACCGGGCGAAGAACTCGATCAGGGCGTCGGTGTGGTCCCGGCCCAATGCGACGATGTTCATTCCTGTATCTCACTTCGCTGGATGAGGAATTCGATGATCGTGGGGATGGTGGTCTTGGCGGCGGTGCGGCCGACGAGCAGCCCGACGTGCCCACCCTCGAGGCGCAGCTCGTGTTTGTCGGACGAGCCGATCATGTCGATCAGCGGGCCCGCGGACGATTCCGGCACGATGTGGTCGCGGGTGCCCAGCACGGTCAGGAACGGCACCGTGATGTCGGCGAGGTGAACGCGGTCGCCACCGACAACCAGGGTGTCGTTGACGATGGCGTTGTCTCGGGTCATCTCCGCGAGTTGCCGGGCGACACCGCCGGGCAACGGAATGTGGTCGGTTGCCCACCCGATCATCGCCTGGTGCGCCGCGACGTAATCGTCGCTCCACATCCGTTCCCACAGGTCGACGTACTGGGTGATCTGCGCGGTCGGTTTCAGGACTTGGAAGCCCTGGTAGACGACCTGCGGCGGCACATTACCGTTCTCGTCGAGCACGTTCTCGATATTCAGTCCGCCGCCGCCGATCACGCTGGTCAGCGGTCCCAGTTGCTGCAGGTCGACCGGTGTCGTCATGACGGTCAGGCTGCGCAACGGCGCGTCGAGATGGTGGGCCGCGTACAGCAGTGCCAGGACGCTGCCGAAACAATAGCCGAGCATATTGATCTGGTCGGTGCCGGCGATCTGCCGCACGCGGTCGACCGCGGCGGGCAGATAGTCGTCGACATAGTCGTCCAACCGGTTGGCTGCGTCGCGTTCGTCGGGAACTCCCCAATCCAGCAGATAGACGTCGAATCCCGCTGCGAGGAGCCGTTCCACGAAGCTGTTGCCCGGTTGCAGATCCAAGATGTAGCTGCGGGAGAACAGGCTGAACACGATCAACAGTGGCGGCGACACTCGCACATCGTCGTTGCGGTAGTGCCACAACTCGCACCGGCCGTGGCGCCACACCACGTCCTTCGGGGTCTTACCGACCTCCGGCCGTGAGACGCCCGCTGCCATCCGAATTCCGTTGCGCGCCCGGAGCGCAGTGCGTTCCACCTCTCGGCGCACCCGGTCGACGATGTTCTCCGAAGCTGGTGTGGTCGTCACCGTCGATCACTCTCCGAGGGGTTGTCTTTGCGCTGTTCGAGCTGCAGCGACAGTCGCCGGACATCCCGGTCCAGCGCCCCGATCTGTTGGCGAAGCCGCTGCAGATCTGTGCCCGCCGGCAGATTCACCAGGTGCCACACGCGTGCCGCAACGCCGTTCACACCGTTGCCCACGGCGCGACGGACACCGAAGATCGTGGCGGTCACCGTCGCGAACACATCGCTGTGCACCAGAGCCTCGGCCCGCGGCGCCACCACACGGTCTGCGGCGTCGATGGGCTTTCGCCATACCGGTTTGCCTGTCATCGGTCCAGCCTGCTGCGCATGAGAGTTCCTCTTTCCGGCCATCTCGACAGCACCGATCGACGCGACGAGGATCCAGCTTGTTCGAGTGGGAGAATTCCACGTTCAATATTATGTGCGTCACATCGCACAAGGTGTTCCGATTCGGCACACGGTGAATACCTGCATCCCGGCGTGCCGAATGCTGCTGCAAGTGTTCGACCGGCGCTGCGACGCCGGTCGAAACCCTCACTTCGTCGTCGCCCGGGGGCGGACGGCAACCGTCTACATGTAGCGGCCGCCGGTCACTTCGGCGACGGTACCGGTCATGTACGACGACAGGTCCGAGGCGTAGAAGAGTGCGACGGAGGCGATCTCCTCCGGCTCCCCGGCTCGCTGCATGGGGATCTCGGACATCTTCTGATCCCATGCCTTCTGCGGCATCGCCTCGGTCATGGCCGTGCGGATGAGGCCGGGCTGGATGACATTCACCCGCACACCCAGGTGAGCCACTTCCTTGGCGGCCGCCTTGGACAGCCCCACGATGCCGGCCTTGGCCGCGGAATAGTTTGTCTGGCCGACGAATCCGACCTTGCCGGAGATCGAGGACAGGTTGATGATCGACCCGCCGCCCGACTCCCGCATGATGCCGGCGGCCTGGCGGGTACCGTTCCAGCACCCCCGCAGGTGAACCTGGATGACGTCGTCGAACTGCTGCTCGGTCATCTTCCGCATGGTCGCATCCCGGGTGATGCCGGCGTTGTTGACCATGACGTCGAGGGACCCGAACGAGTCCACCGCGGCGTCGAGGAGGCGCGCCACGTCCTCGGACGAGGTGACGTTGCACCGGACACCGAGCGCGTCGGTGCTCAGCGAGGCCGCAGCGTCCTTCGCCTTCGCCTCGTCGAGATCGCCGAGGACGACTCGGGCCCCGTGGTCGGCGAAGGTGCGGGCGATCGCCAGCCCGATGCCCTGGGCGCCTCCGGTGATCACGGCGGTGCGTCCTGTCAGCATGATGGTCCTTTCCTGGTGGCCCGAGGTGGTCGAGCCGTACGTGCTATCGGGTGGGGGCGGGGTGGAAGTGTTCGGCCTGCAGGGCGATGCCCCCGGCGATCGTGGCGTCGGCGGTCTCGGCGTCCATTCCGGATTCCACGAGCAGCGCGTGGGTGTGCTGGCCGAGCGCCGGAACGTCACCCATGCGTGCTTCGACGTCTGCGAACGTGACCGGGGGGAGCAGAGCCTCGACCGGCGCGTGTTCGGTGCCGATGGTGCGCCAGCGGTTGCGGGCCCGCAGCTGCGGATGCGCGACGACCTGATCGAGTTGCTTGACCTGCGCCGCGGGGATGCCGGCGGCGGCGAGCCTCGCGTCCAGTTCCGCGGTCGACCAGCGGACGGTGCGCGCCGCGACGAGCGCGTCGCATTCGGATCTGTTCCGCACGCGCTGGACGTTGGTGGCGAAGCGGGGGTCGTCGGCCAGCTCGGGCACCTCGAGGACATCGGTGACCAGGGCGCGCCATCCGCTGTCGCTCTGCACGCCGATCAGCACCTCGCCGTCACGGGTGGGGAACGCGTCGTAGGGGGCGATGGAGGTGTGGCTCACCCCCATTCGCGGGGGCTGGCTGCCGGTGTGCATCTGCGTGTACATCGCATGGCCCATCCACTCGACGGTGGACTCGAGCATGGACACGTCGATCACGGCTCCCTCACCGGTGTGTCCGCGGCGCAGCAGGGCGGCCAGGACCGCCTGGGCGCAGTACATGCCCGAGGCGATGTCCGCGGTCGGGATGCCGGTCTTCACGGCCGTCTCGGGAGTTCCCGTGATCGAGATCAATCCCGCCTCGGCCTGGATGAGCATGTCGTACGCCTTGCGCTGCTCCATCGGACCGCCGGTGCCGAACCCGGAGAGGTTCACCACGATCAGCTCGGGATGGTTTGCCCGCAACTGCTGGGCACCGAGTCCGAGCCGCTCTGCGGCCCCGGGTGCGAGGTTCTGGACGAACACGTCGGCGCGATCGATCAGACGGCGGACCGCAGCGCACCCCTCGGCGCTCTTGAGGTCGACCGCGATCGACTCCTTGCCCCGGTTGAGCCACACGAAATGCGCTCCGGTGCCGTGCACGACGTGGTCGTAACCGCGGGCGAGGTCACCGCCGTCCGTGCGCTCGACCTTGATCACGCGGGCGCCCAGGTCGGCGAGATTCCGGGTGGCCAAGGGCGCGGCCACGGCCTGTTCGAGAGAGACGACGGTGACTCCGTCGAGCGGAAGAGTCATCACGCCTGCCTTTGTGCCTGCTTGACCAGTCCGCCGCCGATGATCAGGCGCTGGATCTCGCTGGTGCCCTCGTACAGGCGCAGCAGCCGCACGTCCCGGTAGATCCGCTCGACCGGCACCTCCCGCATGTACCCGGTGCCGCCGTGGA
>NZ_JBSNCE010000014.1:0-178605 GCF_053764755.1 Rhodococcus sp. 2H158 | reverse complement strand
CCCGAGGTGCGGCCCTACCTGGACAAGTATGTCCGCGGCTCCGACGGCATCACCGCCGTGGACCGGGTCAAGGTCATGAAGGCCCTGTGGGACTCCATCGGCTCCGAATTCGGCGGCCGCCACGAACTGTACGAGCGGAACTACGCCGGCAACCACGAGAACGTCAAGGCCGAGCTGCTGTTCGCTGCAGAAGGCCGTGGGGACGTGTCCTCCATGAAGGGCCTGGCCGAGCAGTTCATGAGCGAGTACGACCTCGACGGCTGGACCGTGCCCGACCTCGTCGGCAACGACGACGTGTCCCACTTCCGCCGTGCCTGACAACTTCCCGGGAGACACCATGACCATCACCGAAAGTCCCACCGCTGTCGCATCCGGCAACGCCGCCACCGACAAGTTCAAGGGCGAACGCTTCACCGCCGACACCTCACCGGAGCGCCTGTCCGCCATCGCGACCGAAGCCCTCGCGGGATTCGGTGCGCTGATCCGGAAGCATGCCGTCACCTACGACGAGTACCGCGTGCTCAAGCAGTGGCTCATCGACGTGGGCGAGGGCGGCGAGTGGCCACTGCTGCTGGACGTGTTCGTCGAGCACGAGATCGAGGACGTCAACTCCCGGAGGTTCCGCGGCACCAAGGGCAGCATCGAGGGGCCGTACTACGTTTCGGGCGCACCGGAACTACCGGCGAAGTGCACACTCCCGATGCGCGACGAGGACCGCGTCCACCCGCCGCTGGTCCTGCGCGGACAGGTCACCGACCTCGACGGTCGGGGCCTCGGCGGGGCCCGGATCGAGATCTGGCACGCCGACGACGAAGGCTACTACTCCCAGTTCGCCCCGCACCTTCCGCAATGGAATCTGCGCGGCACCGTCGTCGCCGACGCCGAGGGCCGCTACGACATCACCACCATCGAACCGGCTCCGTATCAGATCCCCACCGACGGGCCCACCGGACAGTTCATCGAGGCAGCCGGATGGCACCCGTGGCGCCCGGCGCACCTGCACCTGCGGGTGACCGCACCCGGCAGGCAGCCGATCATCACCCAGCTGTACTTCGCCGGTGGTGAGTGGCTCGACGACGACGTCGCGACCGCGACGAAGCCGGAACTCGTCCTCGAACCACAGGTCGACGACGCCGGCCGCAAGGTGGCCACGTACGACTTCGCGCTCGACCCGCTCGCGGACTGACGCGGCTGCGCCGCCGGTGCGTCTTTTGGGTTGCTCCCACCGCCCAAAGGACGCACCGGCGCAGCGCTAGGGTGTGAGCCATGAGCGCCGCCGCCGAGTCCGTGTCGAGTATCTACATCGCTGCGCCGGAGGGCGACACCGGCAAGTCCACCGTCGCGCTCGGCCTGCTCCAGGCGCTGTGCGCCTCCGCCGCCCGGGTCGGCGTCTTCCGCCCCATCGCCCGCTCCGACGGCGACACCGACTACATCCTCGAACTGCTCCTCGAGCGCATCACCGTCGACCTCGACTACGACGAGTGCGTCGGCGCCACCTACGACGACGTGCATGCCGATCCCGAGGCCGCCCTCAGCGAGATCGTCGTCAAGTACCACGCCGTCGCGGACCGATGCGATGCCGTCGTCATCGTCGGCAGCGACTACACCGAGATCGCCAACCCCAGCGAGCTCGGCTACAACGCGCGCATCGCCGCGAATCTCGATGCGCCCGTTCTGCTCGTGCTGCGCGGCTCCCGGCGTACCCCCGACGAGGTGGCGCAACTGACCAGCGTGTGCACGGCCGAACTCGCCGCCCAGCACGCCCACCTGACCGGAATCGTCGTCAACCGCTGTCCTTCCGACCGGCTCGACGAGATCGCCGCGGCCGTCGGAGACCGGGGTGTGCCGCTGTGGACGCTGCCGGAGGTGCCGATCCTCGTCGCGCCGACCATGGGCGAACTGCTGACCGCGATCGACGGCGAACTCTACAGCGGCGATCCCGAGCTGCTGCACCGCGAGGCGCTGCGCGTCATGGTCGGCGGCATGACCGCCGAACACATCCTCGAACGCATCACCGAGGGGGTCGTGGTGATCGCCCCCGCCGACCGCTCCGACGTGCTCCTCGCCCTCGTGAATGCCAATGCCGCCGAAGGATTTCCGTCGCTGGCCGGCATCATCATGAACGGTGGGCTCCTGCCGCACCCGGCGATGGCGCAACTCGTCGCCGGACTCAGGCCCAGCCTGCCGATCCTGACGACCACCCTGGGGACGTTCGACACCGCGTCGGCCGCCGACCGGACACGCGGCCGCATGGCGCTCGGCGCGCACCGCAAGATCGACACCGCCGTCGCGCTGATGGAACAGCACGTGGACACGGATCAGCTGCTGAGCCGCCTCGACGTGCCCCGGCCGTCCGTCACGACCCCGCAGATGTTCGAGTACCAGCTCATCGACTGGGCCCGCCGCCAGCGCCGGCACATCGTGCTGCCCGAAGGCGACGACGACCGGATCCTGCGCGCGGCGGGCCGCGTCCTGCAACGCAAGATCGCCGACCTGACGATCCTCGGCGACGAGACGCAGGTGCGGCGCCGGGCGGCCGAACTCGGCGTGGACCTGAGTGCGGCGACCGTGCTGGATCCCAGGTCGTCCGAACACGCCGAGCCGTTCGCCGAGGAGTACGCCCGGCTGCGTGCCCACAAGGGGATGACGATCGAACGCGCCCGCGAGATCATGAGTGACATTTCGTATTTCGGCACGATGATGGTGCACCTCGGCGTCGCAGACGGCATGGTCTCCGGTGCCGCGCACACCACCGCGCACACCATCCGGCCGTCCTTCGAGATCATCAAGACCGAACCCGGCGTGTCCACGGTGTCGAGCATCTTCCTCATGTGCCTGTCGGACCGGGTGCTCGCCTACGGCGACTGCGCGGTGGTGCCCGATCCCACCAGCGATCAGCTCGCCGACATCGCGATCTCCTCCGCCGCCACCGCCGCCCGCTTCGGCATCGAACCGCGGATCGCGATGCTGTCCTACTCGACCGGCGAGTCCGGTTCGGGCGTCGACGTCGACAAGGTCCGCGCCGCCACCGCCCTGGTGCGCGAGCGCAGGCCGGATCTGCCGGTGGAGGGACCGATCCAGTACGACGCCGCGATCGAACCGTCGGTGGCCAGCGCCAAGCTTCCCGACTCGGAGGTCGCCGGCCGGGCGACCGTGTTCATCTTCCCGGACCTCAACACCGGCAACAACACCTACAAGGCCGTGCAGCGCAGCGCCGGAGCCGTCGCCGTCGGTCCGGTCCTGCAGGGCCTGCGCAAGCCCGTCAACGACCTGTCGCGCGGGGCGCTGATCCAGGACATCGTGAACACGGTGGCGATCACCGCCATCCAGGCGCAGGAGGCCGGCGAATGAGCTCCCAGACGGACGGCACCGTGCTGGTGCTCAACTCCGGCTCGTCGTCGATCAAGTTCCAGCTCGTCCACCCCGAGACCGGAGACTCGGTGGCGCACGGGCTCATCGAGCGGATCGGTGAGCCCGAGGGCAGGGTCGTGTTCCACCACACCACCGGCACCGAGGAACACGTCGGTCCCATCGAGAACCACCGCGCCGGGCTGCGGATCGTCCTCGACTGGGTGGAGGCGCTGGGCCGCCCCCTGCGCGAGGCCGGCATCATCGCCGTCGGCCATCGCCTCGTACACGGCGGCGAGGTGTTCCACGAGCCGACCCTCGTCGACGACGACGTGGTGCGCACCGTGAAGGAACTGGCCGTTCTTGCGCCGCTGCACAATCCGGCGAACGTCATCGGCATGGAGGTCGCGCGGGAGGAACTGCCCGGCATTCCGCACGTCGGGGTGTTCGACACCGCGTTCTTCCACGCCCTGCCCGCCGCGGCCGCCACCTACGCGATCGACCGGGACGTCGCCCGGGCGCACGGCATCCGGCGGTACGGCTTCCACGGGACGTCGCACCAGTACGTGTCCGAGCGCGCGGCCCGGTTCCTCGGACGTGAACTGTCGGAACTGAACCAGATCGTGCTGCATCTCGGCAACGGTGCGTCGGCCTCCGCGATCGCCGGCGGCCGGCCCGTCGACACGTCCATGGGGTTGACCCCGCTCGAAGGACTCGTCATGGGAACCCGTTGCGGCGACATCGATCCCGGCGTGCTACTGCACCTGAACCGCAGCGCCGGGATGGACGTCGATTCCATCGACGATCTGCTCAACCGGCGCTCCGGGCTCAAGGGCCTGTCCGGCGTCAACGACTTCCGCGCCCTGCTGCGACTCGTCGCCGAGGGCTCCGAGGACGCGAAGCTCGCCTACGACGTCTACGTGCACCGCCTGCGCAAGTACCTCGGCGCGTATCTCGTCGAACTGGGCGGCGTCGACGTCGTCGTGTTCACCGGCGGGGTGGGGGAGAACAACGTCGACGTCCGCCGCGACGCCCTCGCCGGCCTCGAGCGTCTCGGCATCGCCGTCGACGAGACTCGCAACGCCGCCTCCGCACGCGGCGAGCGGCGCATCTCGGCGGACACGTCGCAGGTGGAGGTCCTCGTCGTCCCGACCAACGAGGAGCTCGCCATCGCGCGGGCGGCCGCGGCGCTGGTGTAGGTCGGGAGCTTCTCGCGTCCAGCGGGAGGTTGTCGTCGGTGCCACTCGGCGGATGGCGCAGCCATAGCCCGATCGTCGCGACAACCTCCCGGTCGAATCTCACAACCGAGCGCCAGCGGCATGCAGCGCCGCCCGGACCCGATCGAGAACGACGTGCGGCCGTCCGGCGAGCAGTTGAGCACCCACCCGGACAACCCGCCATCCGGCCGCCTCGAGAACGGCGTACCGGTCGATGTCCCGGGCGCCCTGGGTGGGATCGGTCCAGTGATGGCCGCCGTCGTACTCCACGAGGACCTGCCAGCGCTTCCAACCCATGTCGCCGCGCGCCAGCACGCTGCCGTCCGAGCCGTAGACGAGCAGCTGGGTCTCCGGCGGTGGAAGTCCATCGCGGATCAGCAACAAACGGGTGCGGGTTTCGGGTGGCGACTCCGCGCCTGCGTCGACGAGGAGCAGTGAACGGCGCAGATCGCTGATCCCGCGCGCACCAGGATGGCAGCGGGCGACGTCGAGGATTGCCGCGGGCGTGATGCCCGTGGCGTTGCACAGTGCGTCGAGGACCTCGATTCCGCGATCGCCGGGGTGCGCTCGTCCCAGGTCGAAGGCGGTCCGTGCCGGTGATGTCACCACCATCCCGCCCACGAGGCACAGTTCGTCGTCGGGGATGCAGCCCTGCCGGACGACGATTCCGGCCGGGGCCCGGACGTGTCCGAGGCGGAGGATCTCGGCCGGGGCCGTATCGTCGATCCATCGGGTGCCGTGTACTGCGGCTGCCGAGAGGCCCGTGAGGACGCCCTTTCCGCGTGCCCACAACCATGCTGCCATCGCTCGGTTCCGGGCGGTGGGTGCGACGCCGCGTCGGACGTACACGTTGCGGTGGAGACGAACGAATCCGTGCCGAAGTTCGTATGCGGTGAGCGCGCCGGCGGCGATCGCTTCCGTGCCCAGGAAAGGTGCGTCGAAGGTGTCCATCCGGTCCACGATGTAGGACGAACCGCACTCCCGGAAGACCCGCTGCCGCGGTTGTGGAGAAGTCGCGAGTTATCCACAATCGGGCCGAGCGGGGCCTTTTCGTTACCGGCGGGAGGTTGTTGTCGGTGTTACTCGGTCGATGCCGCAGCGCCGGCCCGTTCGCCGCAACAAGCTCCCGTTCGGCGCGGAGACGGGCTACAGGATGCTGCGGGGGCGGATGGCGTTGGCCAGGTCGACGAGGGTGTAGCGGTGGGTGCGGGCGGGGGCGTTGCGGGCGAGGGCGCGCAGGCCGGATTCGGTGCCGGCGCGAAGTCCCTTCTCGGTGAAGGGGACGTCGAGGATCGGTTCGAGTTCGCGGCGGGCGGAGTGGCCGGCGCGCACCCAGTCGAGCGCCGTCGACAGCACCAGGGTGCGCATCTGCAGGAACCGGCTCTCGTCGGGCGACAACGTCCCCACCCGGCGCGCGGCCTCGCGCAGGTCGGCTTCCTCGAGGTCGTCGATCGGCCTGTCGTGCAACAGGATCAGCACCGTGGTCATGCGGGCGACGGCGTGGTGCCGGGAACTCGCGGGCACCTGGTCGAGCGCCGCGATCGCACCGGCCCGGTCGCCGCGGCGGGTGAGCTGCCGGGCGAGGCCGAACGCCGCGCTGACCACGTTGTGGTCGGTGCGCCACACGGTGCGGTAGTAGTTCTCGCAGAATCGGCGCCAGGCCTCGGGATCGTCGCTCTCCCAGTGCTGCAGGATGAGTTCCGCGGTTGCGGCGAGCGCCAGCTTGGGTGCGGTCTCGCCGGGCATCGCCGCGAGTACCTTCTCGAATCTGCCGAAGGAGGACTCGAATTCGCCGTTGACGAGTTCGGCCAGCCCGGCGTACCAGTCGATGCGCCAGTCCGCGCCGAGGTCGCGTTCGAGCTTGCGCAGGATCTCCGCGGCGCGGGTGCCGTGGCCCAGGTCGAGATGGGCGCGCACCTCCGCGAGGGTGATCTCGCGGGAGAACGAGACGTCCGCGGTGCCGACGACGCGTTCGAGCCCGTTGTCGCGCGCGTGCCGCAGCGAGTCGAGGGTCTGCTGGGGTTCGCTGTGCACCGCGGCGGCGAGCAGCGCGGCGCTCGGATCGTTGGGGTCGAGCAGCGGCACCGGCAGCGCCGCCGCCACGTCGCGGGCCGAGAGGTTCTCGTCCCGCGCGATGCCGTCGACGATCGAATCCGTGCGTCCGACGGCCTCGTCCGTGCCGAACGTCGTCCGCTGGCGGCTGAAGATCGACGACAGGCCGGGATGCTCCTCGCCGGTCTGCTGCGACAGGATCTCCCGCAGGACCCCCGTCAGCTGGCTCGCCATCTCGTCGGCCGACCGGAACCGCTGCTGCGGATCGGTGTCGGTCGCCCGCAGCAGCAGCCGGTGGTACGACTCGTACTCCGCCAGCAGCGGTGCCTTCTCGGGGGTGGGCAGGCCGTCGGCCAGGCGGCCCTGCTGCCACGGCATGTCGAGGGTGAGCACGGCCAGGGTCCGGCCGACGGTGTAGATGTCGGTGGCGACGGTCGGGCCCGTGCGCACGATCTCCGGGGCCTGGTAGCCGGGCGTGCCGTACAGGTAGCCGTAGTCCTCGACGCCGGTGACGGCCCCGAGGTCGATGAGCTTGAGCTGCTCCTCGGTGACCATGATGTTCTCGGGCTTGAGGTCGTTGTAGACGAGTCCGATCGAGTGCAGGTAGCTCAGCGCCGGCATGATCTCGAGGACGTACGCGATGGCCTGTTCGACGGGCATCCGGGCCGGCCCGGGACAGCTGTCGAGCACCTCGCGCAGCGAATGCCCGCCCACGTATTCCATGACGATGTAGCCCATCGGGGTGCCGTCCGGGCGCGGGTGCTCGATGAAGTTGAAGATCTTCACGATGCTCGGGTGCGTCACCTCGGCGAGGAACTGCTTCTCGGCGACGGCGACGGCCTGCGCCTCGGCGTCGCCCGAGTGCAGCAGGCCCTTGAGGACGACCCACCGGTCGCTGACGTTCCGGTCGACGGCGAGGTAGATCCAGCCCAGCCCGCCGTGCGCGAGGCAGCCCTGCACCTCGTACTGCCCGCCGACGATGGCGCCGGGCGGCAGCATCGGGACGAACTCGAACGGGGTGCCGCACGAGGGGCAGCGCCCGGACGTGGGGCCCGGTCCGTTCGGCGTGCTGCGGCCGACCGGCTTGCCGCACTTCCAGCAGAACCGCTTGCCCTCGGCCACGTGCGGATCCGGGAGCACCACGGAGGCCGGGTCGACGGGGGTGGGGACCGGGATGTCCACGAGGCCGGCGAGGCGCCGCCGCGAGGGCACGCGCGGCCGGGATCGCCGCGACGGGACGCTGCCCCGGGAAGGGGCGCTGCGCTGGGCGGCGGGTGCGGTCTCCGGCGGGGCGCTGCGCTGCGTCGCGGGTCCCGTCTCGGGCGGGGCGCTGCGCTCGGTGGCGGGTCCGCCGTCCGGCGGGGCGCTGCGCTGCGTCGCCGCGCCCGGGTCGTGTTCGGTGTCGGACATGCGACCTCTCAGTCCACGTACGTCGGGGTCGGCGGCGCCGGGGCGGGTCCGAGGACGATTAGCCAGCGGTTGTAGAGCAGCGTCCACGTCCCGTCGCGGCGGATCCGCTCGAGGGTGCCGTTGACGAACCGCACCAGGTCCTCGTGGCCCTTGGCGATGCCGATGCCGTACGGCTCGCTGCCGATCGACGTCCCGACCAGCTCGAGGTACGGATCCTGCGAGGCGAGGCCGGCGAGGATCGTGTCGTCGGTGCTCACCGCGTCCACCTGACGCTGCTGCAGCACCACGAGGCAGTCCGCCCACGTCGGGACGGTGAGGATCGCCGCGGACGGCTGCAGCCGCCGGAGGCGGTCGAGCGAGGTGGTTCCCTGCACGACACACACCCGCCGGCCCGCCAGGTCGGCGACGTCGCGGACGTCGGACCCCTTGACCACCAGGACGCGCTGCTGGGCCCGGAAGTAGACGGTGGAGAAGTCGACCCGTTCGCGGCGGGCACACGTGATCGTCATCGTCTTGGCGACGATGTCGACGGTGGAGTCCTGCAGGGCCTGCTCGCGGTCCGCGGAACTGAGGATCCGGAAGTCGAGCAGGTCCGGGCTGCCGAGCAGGTCCCGCGCGATCTCCCGCGCGACGTCCACGTCGAATCCGGTGATCCGCCCGGTCGCCGGATCCCGGAAGCTCATCAGGTTGCTGCCGGTGTCGAGCCCGACGACGAGCCGGCCGCGCGCCCGGATCGCGTCGAGGGTCGGTCCGGTCGTCGCGCCGTCGGGACGCAGACCGGCGGTGGGGTCGCCGCAGTCCGGTTCCGGGGGGACGGGCGCCGCGCTGGGCGCGACGGTGGCGCGTTCCGGCAGGGGCGGCTCGGTGTAGGACGGGTCCGGGTCGGCGAGGATCTCCGGCGGTGAGGTCGCGCAGCCGCCCGTGAATGCGGCGACGGCGACGACCGTCGCGGCGACGAGACGACGCACGTTCACCGGTACTCCCGCAGGCGCGGCCACAACCCGACGACGATGCCGAGCAGCGCCAGCCCCGTCAACGCCGTCGTGGCGGGGGCGAGCGCGGACAGGATCTGCGCGGCGCGGTCCTCGTTGCCGCGCAGTTCGGCGCGGGCGAGGTCGATGCCGCGTTCGAGGGCGCGGTCGAGGGTGGCGAACTGGGCGACGGCCTCGTCGGGACCGGGGCCGGTCGCGAGGATCGCGGCGGCCGGGAAGTCCCCGCGGTCGAGCGCGGCCTGCATGCGGTTGTGCGACGCCAGCCATGCGGTGCGTGCCTCGGCGGCGCGCACGGCGGGATCGGTGACGATCTCCACCTCCTCGCCGGACGCGTACCCGGTGAGCAGCTCACCGAGCCGGGACATGCTCTGGTCGAACGTCGCGTCGTACTCGCCGGTGGCGTCGCGGCGCACGAGCTGCAGGGTCTCCGCGGTGCGTGCCTGCTGCGCGAGGATGCGGCTGTCGGTGAACACGCCGAGCGGCTCGGCCCCGTGCACGATCGCCCGCTGGGTCGCGCTCGACGAGATCAGTCCGGCCACGAGCAGCCAGCACAGCAGGATTCCCGTCGCCGCGATCGACAGCAGCAGACCGGGATTGAGGGTGCGGCGGCTGATCCGGGAGATGATGACGTGCACCGCGGTGAGCGCGACGACCGTCACCAGCAGCAGACCGATCGACGTCCACGGGGGCCGCACCGAGGCGCGCTGCGTCGACGAGACCGCCGAGACGCTCTGCGTGTGCAGCTCCTGCGCCATGGGCAGCAGCTCCGACTGCATCAGGTTCGACGCCTCGCCGAGATAGGCGGCACCCACCGGGTTGCCGACGCGGTTGTTCGCCCGCGCCGTCTCGACCAGGCCGGTGTACACGGTCAGGCGTTCGGCGATGCCGGACAGCAGCCGGGTGCCCGCACGGTCGTCGGCGGGAATCCCGCCGGCGGCGGCGACGAGCTGGGCGGACGCCTCGCCGATGGCCTGGGCGTAGCGGTCGCGGACCTCCTTCGGCTCGATGCCGCCGGAAATGAAGCCGGTCGCGGCCGCCGCGTCCGCTACCGACAGCGCGCTGTAGAGGTTCTGTGCGGCATCGGCGAGGGGTTCGGTGGTGGCGAGCAACCGATCGTGGGTGGCCTTGCGGCCGGTGACGGTCTGGCCCGCCGCGACCCCGGAGACGAGGAGGAGCACGGCGAGCAGCACACCGAGGGTGACGAGCTTGGCGGGGGTGGATCGCAGCAGGTCGCGCAGCTCGTCGGAGGGTCCGGCGTGGGCGGTCGTGGCGGCCGGCACGTCGCTACGCTGGAGGCGACTCCCCACCGCACCGAGCGTGGGGGTCACGCGCACGTCCACGAGAGCACCCCTTCCGATGTGGCACTGTGTGTGGCGAGCATATAAGCAGTAACGGGATGTTGTTGCCGTCCGAGGACGGTGGACGCCCGGCTCGCGGTCGGCGGCCGGGCGGCAGGGAGGCGGACGCGATGCGAGGTGACGGGGACGGCTGGGCCGTGGGACCCGACGGTGATCGCCGGTGGGGCAGATTCGGCGCGGCCGGACTGCTGCTGCGCGCGCCGCTGCCCGACGGCACCCCGGCCGTGTTGCTGCAGCATCGCGCGGCGTGGAGCCACCAGGGCGGCACGTGGGCGCTGCCCGGCGGCGCCCGCGACAGCGACGAGAGTCCCGTCGCCGCGGCCGTGCGGGAAGCGAACGAGGAGACCGGGATCGACCCGGCGGCGCTGAGCGTGCGCACCGAGCGGGTCACCTCCGGCGTGGCCGGGGGATGGACGTACACGACGGTCGTCGCGGACACCCCGAGCCCGATGGAGACGACCCTCAACGGGGAGAGCACCGAACTGCGCTGGGTGCCGGAGGCCGACGTCGAGACCATGCCGCTGCACACCGGGTTCGCGGCGGCCTGGCCGGACCTGCGGACCCGCGCGGTGCGGATGCTGCTCGACACCGCCAACGTCCTCGGGTCGCGGCCGACGGGCTGGTGGCGCGACCGCCCGGGCGCCACCGCACGGCTGCTCGGGGAGCTGGCGGAGGCATTGCCCCGCACCGTCGAGCTGCCCGACGGGTGTTTCGGCTGGGTGAGCCGCATCGAGGCGGTCCTCGAGGGGCAGGCCCGCGCGGCGGTGATCCACGACGACCGGACCGCGGTGCACACCGCCGCCGGCAGCGGAGACGACGAGCTGGCCTCCCTGGCGACGGGCACGTCGGCCGTGCTGGACCAGGTGCTCACGGTGGTGGTGACGGCCGACCGGGGACTGCGCGCCCGGCTGCCCGGGGACGTGCCGACCCTGTCGCCGTCGACGGTCCTGGGCTGGCTCTAGCGGACTGCCGGCCGGCGGGCTGGCTCTGGCGGACTGCCGGCCGGCGGGCTGGCTCTGGCGGACTGCCGGCCGGCGGGCTGGCTCTGGCGGACCGTCAGCCGGGCAGCGCGGCTTTCAGCGCCGCCGCGGCGGCCCGCGGATTCGGTGCCGCGGTGATGGCCCGGACCACCGCGATGCGGGTGGCGCCGGCGGCGAGCACCTCGGGCAGCCGCTCGGCGTCGATGCCGCCGATCGCGAACCACGGCCGCTGCGGCTGCGACCGGGCCACCTCCCGCAGCACCTCGAGTCCCGCCGGGGTGCGCCCCGGCTTGGTGGGGGTGGACCACACCGGCCCGTGGGCGAAGTAGTCGACGCCCTCCTCGATGTCGGACAGGCTCGCCTGCGCGCGGCTGCCGGTGGACCGGCCGATCACGATCTCCTCGCCGAGGATCTGCCGGGCGTACCGCACCGGCAGGTCGCCCTGACCCAGGTGCAGGATGTCGGCGCCCGCGGCGAGGGCGATGTCGGCACGGTCGTTGACGGCCAGCAGCGCACCGTGCCGGCGGCACGCCGCCGCCAGCACCTCGAGTGCCGCGAGTTCCTCGCGGGCCTCGAGCGGGCCGAACTTCTTCTCGCCCGCCGAACCCTTGTCGCGGAGCTGGACGATGTCGACTCCGCCCGCGAGGGCCTCCTCCGCGAATCGGGCCAGGTCTCCGGTGTCGCGACGGGCGTCGGTGCACAGGTAGAGCCGGGCCTGCGCGAGGCGTTCCCGGGGGGCGGGACGGTTGCCGCGGTAGGTAGTCACGGCGAAGACGGTAGTCTCTGCACTGAACGAATCGACACGGGAGTCCCGGGGATCGCGGGGCTGAGAGGGGGCCTGCCGGCCCCGACCGTCAGCACCTGAACCGGATCATGCCGGCGCAGGGAGTGAGGTGGACGAACTGTGGGAACCGTATCCGTCGTCGGCGGAGGCGTGATCGGGCTGTCGATCGCGTGGCGCGCGGCCCGTGCCGGCTGGACCGTGACCGTGCACGACCCGTCCCCGGGGGCGGGGGCGTCGTGGGTGGCCGGCGGGATGCTGGCACCGTTGTCGGAGGGCTGGCCGGGGGAGGAACACGTCCTCGAGCTGGGCGCGGCGTCGCTGGCCCGCTGGCCGGAGTTCGGCGCCGAGCTGTTGCGGGAGACCGGACTGGACCTGTTCACCTCCGACGCGTCGCTGACCGTCGCGCTGGACGCGGCCGACGCGGCCGATCTGCGCACGATCGCCGAGTGGGTGTCGGCTCAGGGACACGAGATGCGCGTGCTCGGCCGCGCCGAGGTGCGCGAGCTCGAGCCGTCGCTGGGGCCGCGCATCCGCCTGGGCCTGCTGGCCCCGGACGAGCTGGCCGTGGACAACCGGATCCTCGTCGACGCGCTGCGGCGGGCCGTCGCCGAGGCCGGTGTGGCCCTCGTCGATGTGCCGGTGCGCGACCTCGCGGACCTGGACGCCGACCGGGTGGTGCTCGCGGCGGGCGCGGCGTCGGCCCGCCTGTGGCCGGGCTTGCCGGTGCGGCCGGTCAAGGGGGAGATCCTGCGGTTGCGGACCCGCCCGGGCGCGGCTCCTGCCCCGCATCGGACGGTCCGCGGCAGTGTGCACGGCCGACCGGCATACCTGGTGCCGCGCGCAGACGGCCTCGTCGTGGGCGCGACCCAGTACGAGGCCGACGACACGCAGGTCACCGTCGCGGGGGTGCGGGACCTGATCGCCGACGCCGAGGCGCTGTTCCCGGCGATCGGCGAGTACGAGCTGCACGAGGCGAGCGCGGGGCTGCGGCCCATGAGCCCGGACAACCTGCCGCTGATCGGCCGGCTGTCCGAACGGGTGATCGCCGCGACCGGGCACGGCCGCAACGGGGTGCTGCTGACCCCGGTCACCGCGGACGCGGTGGTCGCGGAGCTCGCGGACGAACCCCTCGCTGTCTCGAAACATGCCGATCCACAACGATTCTCGAAGGGGAGAAGGTCATGAACGGTGCGCCGACGGTGGGTGTCACGGTCAACGGGGAGGAGCGCTGGTTCGCGCAGGCGCCGACGATGGCCGAACTGCTCAGCGAACTCGGTCTGCCCGACAAGGGCGTCGCCGTCGCCGTGGACGGTGCCGTGTTCCCGCGGGGGCGCTGGTCCGAACGCGTCGAAAAGGGCTGGCAGATCGAGGTTCTCACGGCGGTGCAGGGTGGCTGAGCGCAACACCGGCCGCGACCCCGGCCACGACCTGCCGCCGCTGACGATCGCCGGGCGGACCTTCTCGTCGCGGCTCATCACCGGCACCGGTGGGGCCGCGAACCTCGCGGTGCTCGAGGAGGCCCTCGTCGCCTCCGGCACCGAGCTGACCACCGTGGCGATGCGCCGCGTGGACGCGGCGTCCGGGACCGGCGTGCTCGATCTGCTGCGCCGCCTCGGCATCGCGCCGCTGCCCAACACCGCCGGCTGCCGCGGCGCCGCCGAGGCGGTGCTCACCGCACAACTCGGGCGCGAGGCCCTCGGGACGGACTGGGTCAAGCTCGAGGTCATCGCCGACGAACGCACCCTGCTGCCCGACGCGATCGAACTCGTCGCCGCCGCCGAGCAGCTCGTCGACGACGGGTTCGTCGTGCTGCCCTACACCACGGACGATCCGGTGCTGGCGCGACGGCTCGAGGACGTCGGCTGCGCCGCCGTGATGCCGCTCGGCTCGCCGATCGGGACCGGCCTGGGCATCGCCAACCCGCACCACATCGAGATGATCGTCGAGGCCGCCGGGGTGCCGGTGATCCTCGACGCCGGCATCGGCACCGCCTCGGACGCCGCGCTCGCGATGGAACTCGGGTGCGACGCGGTGCTGCTGGCGACCGCGGTGACGCGGGCGAAGGACCCGGCGCTCATGGCGTCGGCGATGCGGCACGCCGTCGAGGCGGGTTTCCGGGCCCGGCACGCGGGCCGCATCCCGAAGCGGTTCTGGGCGCAGGCCTCCTCGCCGCTCGAACCGTAGGGCGACCCGATGTGACGGTGACCGGTTGGTCGCTCGACGTGCGGGTGGTGCCGCACGGGCCGCGGCACCACCTGCGCTGTCAGGCGGCGGAGAGCAGCCGTGCGAGGGTGGCTCTTCCCTCGGGTTCGAGGGGCAGCAGCGGCGCTCGGGGATCCCCGACGTCCGAGCCGAGAATGCCGAGGCCCGCCTTGATCGTGGTGGGGAGGCCGCCGGCGACGATGAACTCGAGCAGGGGCTGCAGTTCGGCGTACAGGGCCTGAGCGCGGGCGAGGTCGCCGTCCTCGACGGCCGTGTACAGCGCGAGACACGGCTCGGGCCGCAGGCACGGCGCGGCGGTGCACCAGCCGGACGCCCCGGCCCTCAGCGCCTCGAGCACGAGCGGGTTGCTGCCGTTGTAGAACGGCAGGCGGCCCTCGCTGAGCTCGGCGATGCGCTGCATCCGGGACAGATCGCCGGTGGACTCCTTGACCATGGTGAGGTTGTCGATGGTGTCGAACATCGACACCAGCAGTTCCGGACTCATGTCGATGCCGCTGGTGGCGGGGTTGTTGTACGCCATGACGGGAATGTCGATCGCGGCACCGACAGCGGCGTAGTGGCAGGCGATCTCGCGATCGGTGAGCTTCCAGTACGACACGGGGAGCACCATGACGGCCGCGGCGCCCGCCGTCTGCGCGCGACGGGCCCGGCGCACGGTGTTCGCCGTCGTCAGGTCGGACACTCCGACGACGACGGGGACACGGCCGGCGACGGCGGCGATCGTGGTGTCGAGGACGGTGTCGAACTCCTTCTCGGTGAGATAGGCGCTCTCGCCGGTACTGCCGAGTGGGGCGACGGCGTGCACGCCGTCCCCGACGAGGCGGTCGACGAGCGCGGCGAGCGCGCCGGTGTCGACCGTCGCATCGGCGCCGGAGGTGAACGGGGTGATCGGGTAGGCGATGATGCCTTCCAGTGTTGTCAAGGCAGAGAATCCTTTTCGTCTCGTGAAAGCGGGGGCGAGCAACCTCGCCGGGTGCCGGTGGGCGTTCAGCCGGCGATCGCGTCCGGGTGCCGGGCCAGGGCGCGACGCGCGTAGTAGGCGAAGTTGGCCTGGCTGCGTTTCGGGGTGAGGGTCCAGTCGTGCGCCTCTCGCGCGAGCCGGTCCGGAAGTTCGGCGATCGTGCCGGCCGCCATGGCGGCGAGTTGCAGCTCGGCGCCGCGTTCGATCAGCACGGCGAGCGAGCACGCCTCCTCGATGCCGGCCCCGGCGACGACGTGGCCGTGGTGGGCCAGGAGGATCGCCTTCTTCGAGCCGAGCGCGGCCGTGATGATCTCGCCTTCCTCGTTGCCGACCGGCACGCCGGGCCAGGCGGGGAGGAAGGCGCAGTCGTCGTAGAGCGGCGCGATGTCCATCTGGGACACCACGAGCGGGACTTCGAGCATGGACAGTGCGGCGACATGGAACGGATGGGTGTGGACGATGCACTGCACGTCGGGGCGCGCGCGGTAGATCCAACTGTGGAACCGGTTGGCGGGATTGGCCATCCCGGAGCCGTCGAGAACCTGGAGGTCCTCGTCGACCAACAGCAGGTTGTCCTCGGTGATCTCGTCGAACCCGAGGCCCAGCTGCTGGGTGTAGTAGGTCCCCGGTTCTTCGGCGCGGGCGGTGATCTGGCCCGCCAGGCCGGAGTCGTGCCCGGCGTCGAACAGGATTCGACAGGTCAGGGCGAGCTTCTGGCGTGTCGTCCAGCCGGACTCCGCAAGGTGGGTCCGCATGCGGGCCTGGGCCTGGTGCATCAACTCCGCTTTCGTAGCGGTGAACGTCCCGGACATCGATCGGCCTCCTCGATCTCGACTGTGGTGGACACGATGGAGACTATAGGACACCTTGTGTCATGTACAGCCACTTTCGCCGGCAGGGACCTCGACAGGACACTTTGTAGACTCGCCGTGTGAGGGGTGACGAAGGAAGGACGGGGCCGTGACCGCGCTGGTGCGAGCGCTACGCAAGGAGCGGGGGCTCACGCTCGAAGCCCTCGCGGCGCAGACCGGGTTGACCAAGAGCTACCTGTCCAAGATCGAGCGCGAGCGCAGCACGCCGTCGATCGCGGTGGCGATGAGGATCGCCCGCGCCCTCGATGTCGACGTCGGGCAGTTGTTCGCGGACGACGCCTCGCGCTCGCGGATGACGATCGAGCGCGCCCCCGCCCGGGCCGGGGCGGACCGCTACCACCCCGTCGCCGCGGGAATGCTGGGGAAAGCGATGTCCCCGTTCGTCGTCCGGCCCGGACGCGACTTCGCCGACGACCCGCACCCCGAGCACAGCGGCCAGGAGTTCGTGTTCGTCGTCTCCGGATCGATCGAACTCGACCACGGGGGGACGATCGTCACCCTGGACTCCGGCGACTGCGCCTATTTCGACGCCTCCCTCGATCATCGGCTCCGCAGCACCGGCCCGGTGGACGCCGAGGTCCTCGTCGTCGCATGCAACGACAACCACTGATCGAGACGCCTACAGGACCGTAGGGTGACCCCGCGCGGCGCGATCCGCCCGAATCGGGCAGGCTGTGGGTCATGATCGAAGTGACCGGACTGACGAAGACCTTCGGTTCCACCGTCGCCGTCGACGACGTGACGTTCACGGTCCGGCCGGGGATCGTCACCGGATTCCTCGGCCCCAACGGGGCCGGGAAATCCACGACGATGCGGATGATCCTCGGCCTCGACCGGCCCACCGCCGGGACCGCGCTGATCGACGGCGTCCCCTACCGGCAGCTGAAGCGGCCGCTGCGGACCGTCGGTGCGCTGCTCGACGCGCGCTGGGTACACCCGAACCGGTCGGCGCGGGCACACCTGCGCTGGCTCGCCGCGTCCAACGGCCTGCCGAACTCGCGGGTCGAGGAGGTGCTCGCGCTCGTCGGCCTGACCGAGGTGGCCGACAAGCGCGCGGGCGGTTTCTCGCTCGGCATGTCGCAGCGGCTCGGACTGGCCGGTGCCCTGCTCGGCGACCCGAAGGTGCTGCTGTTCGACGAGCCCGTCAACGGCCTCGATCCCGAGGGCATCGTGTGGATCCGGCGGTTCATGCAGGCCCTCGCGACGGAGGGCCGCACCGTGCTCGTGTCGAGCCACCTGCTGTCGGAGATGGCGCAGACCGCCGACCACCTGCTGGTGATCGGCCGGGGCCGGCTCATCGCGGACACGTCCGTCGCGGAGTTCGTCGAGCGGGCGTCGGAGGCGACGGTGCGGGTGCGCAGCCCACAGCTCGACACGCTGCGGACGGCACTGACCGGGCAGGGCCACACCGTCCGGGACGACGAGGGCGCGCTGATCGTCAGCGGCGTCACCACCGCGCAGGTGGGTGAGGTCGCTGCTGCGCACTCGGTGGTGCTGCACGAACTGGCGGCCCAGAACGCGTCGCTCGAGGAGGCGTTCATGAAACTGACCGGAGACGACGTGCAGTACCAGGGAGCCGCGGCCGGGGGCCCGGCTGTGCAGCCGATGAAGGGGGAGCTGCGATGAGCGTGGCCGTGGACAACGCCGGGACGACGAGCGTGGTCGTGGACACCGTCAAGGCGGAACGGATCAAACTGACCTCCACCCAGTCGCCGTGGTGGTGCACCGTCGTGATCGTCGCGCTGGGCCTCGGCCTCGCGGCGATCCTCGGCGCCGCGTCCAAGGCGAGCATGTCCGTCGACGACGAGGTCGGCCGGTTCTACCCGACCGTCGACGTCGCGGTCAGCGGCGTCGCCGGCTTCGGCGTGCTCGTGCTGATGATCCTCGCGGCACTGTCGGTGACCAGCGAGTACCGGTTCGGGGTCATCCGTACCACGTTCCAGGCCATGCCGAACCGCAGCGCCGTCCTCGTCGTCAAGGCGCTGCTGATCGGGGTGTTCGGCGCGGTGCTGACCGGCGTGCTGGCCCTCGCCTCGTTCTATCTCGCCAAGGCCCTCGCCGGCCCGGAGGCCGGGCGGGACCTGGTGCTCGAGGGCGACGATGCGTGGCGGTCGATCTACGGCGTCTCGATCTACGCGCTGCTGTGCGCGGTGCTCGCCGTCGCGGTGGGGGCGCTGTTGCGCCAGTCCGCCGGCACCATCGCGCTGCTGCTGCTGTGGCCGCTGCTGATCGAGTCGCTGTTCGCGCTGTTCGGTTCGTTCGGCCGGCAGGTGCAGCCCTTCCTGCCGTTCGCCAACGCCAACCACTTCCTCGGCAGCGAGCAGGGCATCGACTTCCACTGGGGACCGTGGGGTTCGCTGGTGTACTTCGCGGTGTTCGTCGCCGTGGTGTTCGCGGCCGCGCTGGTCGTGGTGAACCGGCGCGACGCGTGAGTATTCTCGGCGGATGAACCGGGGAGCGCGGGTACGGGCCGGGGGCGCCGTCGCGGCGATCGTGCTGCTGGCGGCGGCATGCTCGGAGGAGCCGCCGGCGCCGCCGCCGGTGGACCCGGCCGCGCTGGCGGGGGCCGTGGGAATCGACGCGGTGGTCGGCCACCTCACGGAACTCGAACGTATCGCCACCGAGCACGACGGCAACCGCGCCGTGGGCACCGCCGGCTACGACGCGAGCGTCGACTACGTCGCCGGCCGGTTGCGCGACGCGGGATTCGACGTGCAGACCCCGGAGTTCGACGTCCGCAGTTTCGACGTCGAGACCGAGACCCTGACCGTCGCCGGCGCGCCGGTGCCGGTCCGGGCCCTCGAGTTCTCGCCGTCCACCGGCCCGGACGGACTCACCGCCCGGCTCGTGCCGGTGCCCGCCGACGACACGCCCGGGTGCGAGGCCTCCGACTACGACGGGCTCGACGTCTCCGGCGCCGTCGTGCTCGTCACGCGCGGGGTGTGCCCGTTCTTCGTCAAACAGCAGGTCGCGGCCGAGCGCGGTGCGGCGGCGATCCTCGTCGCCAATAACGAGGACGGTGCGCTCGCCGGCGCCACCCTCGGCGAGGAGGGCAACGACCTCGTGCCCGCCGCGGGGATCAGCGGCGCCGACGGCCGCGCGCTCGCCGCCGCACCCACCACGGTGACCCTCGTCCTCGACACCCGCGTCGACAGCGTGCGCTCGCGCAACGTGCTCGCGCAGACCGCCACGGGCTCCACCGACGACGTGGTCGTCGTCGGCGCCCACCTCGACAGCGTCCCGGAGGGGCCGGGCATCAACGACAACGGCACCGGCGTCGCTGCGGTGCTCGAGACGGCCCTGCAACTCGGCAGCGACCCGGGTGTCACCAACGCGGTGCGGTTCGCGTTCTGGGGCGCCGAGGAGGTCGGGCTGGTCGGCTCCACCGACTACGTGGTCTCCCTGGACGACGCCGCCCGCGAGGACATCGCCCTGTACCTGAACTTCGACATGCTCGGGTCGCCGAATCCGGGGTACCTCGTCTACGACGGCGACGACTCCGACGCGGTGGGCGCCGGACCGGGACCGGAAGGCTCGGCCGGCATCGAGCGCACGTTCCTGGGCTACCTGACGTCGCGGGGCGTCGCCGCGGACGGCACCGACTTCGACGGCCGCTCCGACTACGGGCCGTTCGTCGACGCGGGCATCCCCGCCGGGGGCGTGTTCTCCGGTGCCGACGACCGCAAGACCCCGGAGCAGGCGGGCAAGTGGGGCGGCACCGGCGACGCGCCGTTCGACCCGAACTACCACAGCCCGCAGGACACGCTCGCCAACATCGACCGGGCCGCACTCGCCGTCGCCGCGTCGGCCGTCGGGTACGGGGTGGGCACGTATGCGCGGACCGTCACGGGACCGGACGGGGTTCCCGTGGGGCCGCAGCGCGCCGAGGTCCGCTCCGATGGATGAGACGCCGGCCCCGGGCTTCGGCCGTCGCCTCGCGGACCGGTTCTCGGCCGTGGACCGGCGGCCCGAGCTGGTCCGGCTGGCCCGGCGGCTGCGGCGCACGCTCCCCGGTGATCCCGGTTTCGGCGATCCGCTGTCCACCGCCGGGACCAGCGGGCCGCAGGCCGTCGCCCGGCTGGCCGGACGGTGGCGCGACGTCGACGAACCGAGCGCGGTGCACGAACTCGGATTCGGCGTGCTGCAGGCCTGGCAGGCGCTGCTCGAACGCGCCGGCGCCGGCCGCGGCGACCGGGAGGTCACCGTGGTCTTCACCGACCTCGTGGGGTTCTCGACGTGGTCCCTCGCCGCGGGCGACGTCGCCACCCTCGACCTGCTGCGGCGCGTCGCCCGGGCGCTGGAGCCGGCGTTCACGGACCGCGGCGGCACCGTCGTCAAGCGGCTCGGCGACGGTCTGATGGTGGTGTTCGACCGGCCGGAACGGGCGCTGGACGCGATCTTCGCGGCCCGGGCCGCCCTGACGGCGGTGACCGTGGACGGCTACCGGCCGCGGATCCGGGTCGGCGCGCACACCGGTCTGCCCCGGCGGATCGGCAGCGACTGGCTGGGCGTCGACGTCACCGTCGCGGCCCGCATGATGGAGCTCGCCGGCAACGGGCACGTGGTGGTGTCCTCCGCGACGCTCGACGCACTGCCGGCCGGTGCCCTCGACACGCTCGGCCTCGAGGTGCGCCCGCACCGGCGCGGGCTGTTCGCCTCGGCCCCCAAGGGCGTGCCGCCCGAACTCGGGATCTGGCGGATCAGGACTGCAGTCGCCACAGGGGGTTGACCGGGCCGTGCCCGGCGCCGAGGTCGTACGACCACTCCAGGCACCGGGTGACCCACTCCTTGCCGAACTCCACGGCCTCGGGCACCGACCACCCGTGGGCGAGGGCCGACGCGATCGCCGCGGCGAGCGTGTCGCCGCCGCCGTGATCGTTGCCGGTGTCGATGCGGGGGCTGGTGAACTCGAGGAACCGGTCCCCGTCGAACAGCAGGTCGGTGCTGACGTCGGAGGTGCGCAGGTGCCCGCCCTTGACGATCGCCCACTGCGCGCCGAGGCCGTGCAGCGCCTCGGCGGCGCGTCGCGCGGAGGCGTCGTCGACGACCTCGATGCCGGTGATCAGCCGCACCTCGTCGAGGTTCGGCGTGACCACCGTGGCCTGCGGTATCAGGGTGTGCCGCATCGCGTCGAGAGCCTCCGTGTGCAGCAGGGGATCGCCGTGCATCGACGCGCACACCGGGTCGACCACGAGCGGCACCGGCCGATCGCGGCCGATGCCGACCTCCGCGCACACCGCGGCGACCGCCTCGATGATCCCGGTGGAGGCGAGCATGCCGGTCTTGGCACCCGAGACCCCGATGTCCTCCACCACGCACCGCACCTGCGCGGCCACCGTCTCGGGCGGGATCTCGTGAAAGCCGCTGACGCCCACGGAGTTCTGCACGGTCACGGCCGCGACGGCGACGCAGGCATGCACGCCGCACATCGCCATGGTGCGCGAGTCGGCCTGGATGCCGGCCCCGCCACCCGAGTCGGTTCCGGCGATGGTGAGGGCACGGACCGGGGTTCGGCCCTTCGGGGCCAGGGGCAGCAGCTTCACGGCTGCGACCCTACCGATTCGATCGGGACGTAGACCTGGCCGCCCGCGCCGGCGAATTCGGCGGCCTTGCCGGCCAGCCCGGCCCGCACGTCCGCGGAGATCCGCATCGAGCAGAACTTCGGGCCGCACATCGAGCAGAAGTGGGCCTTCTTGGCCGGCTCCGCCGGCAGCGTCTCGTCGTGGAACGCGCGGGCGGTGTCCGGGTCGAGGGACAGCGCGAACTGGTCGTGCCACCGGAACTCGAACCGGGCGCGGGAGAGCGCGTCGTCGCGCTCCCGGGCGCGCGGGTGGCCCTTGGCGAGGTCCGCCGCGTGGGCGGCGATCCTGTACGCGATCACCCCGGTCTTGACGTCGTCCCGATCGGGCAGGCCCAGGTGCTCCTTGGGCGTGACGTAGCACAGCATCGCGGTGCCGGCCCGGGCGATCATCGCGGCGCCGATCGCCGAGGTGATGTGGTCGTAGGCGGGAGCGATGTCGGTGGTGAGCGGCCCGAGGGTGTAGAAGGGGGCCTCCTCGCACAGCTCCTCCTCGAGCCGCACGTTCTCCTCGATCAGGTGCATCGGCACGTGTCCGGGACCCTCGATCAGCACCTGGACGCCGTGCGACTTCGCGACGCGGGTGAGCTCCCCGAGCGTGCGCAGCTCGGCGAACTGGGCGGCGTCGTTGGCGTCGGCGACGGAGCCGGGACGCAGGCCGTCGCCGAGGGAGATCGTCACGTCGTAGCGCTGCAGGATCTCGCACAGCTCGGCGAAGTGTGTGTACAGGAACGACTCCCGATGGTGCGCCAGACACCATGCGGCCATGATGGCGCCGCCGCGCGAGACGATGCCGGTCACCCGGTGCGCGGTGAGCGGGATGTGCCGCAGCAGCACCCCGGCGTGGACGGTCATGTAGTCGACGCCCTGCTCGCACTGTTCGATCACGGTGTCGCGGTACATCTCCCAGGTCAGCGCGGCCGGATCCCCACCGGCCTGCTCGACGGCCTGATAGATCGGCACCGTGCCGACGGGCACCGGCGAGTTGCGCAGGATCCACTCGCGGGTCTCGTGGATGCGCGGGCCGGTGGACAGGTCCATGACGGTGTCGGCCCCCCACCGGGTCGCCCACACCATCTTGTCGACCTCCTCGGCGATCGAGGACGTCACCGCGCTGTTGCCGATGTTCGCGTTGACCTTCACCCCGAACGCCTTGCCGATGACCATCGGCTCGAGCTCGGGGTGGCGGTGGTTCGCCGGGATCACGGCCCGGCCGGCGGCGACCTCGGCGCGGACCGTCTCGGCGGGTACGCCCTCGCGGGCGGCGCAGTAGCGCATCTCCGGGGTGACGACGCCCGCGCGGGCGGCGGCGAGCTGCGTGCCCGGGTGCCGCGGCCACCCGGCCCGCAGCGCCGGCAGGCCCGCGGCCAGGTCGACCACGACGTCGGACTCGGTGTACGGCCCGGACGTGTCGTACAGGTCGTGGTGCTCGCCGGTGGTCAGGTGGACCCGGCGGACCGGGATCGACATGCCCGGTTCCCCGGGCACGGTGACGTAGTGCTTGGTGCTGCCCTCGATGGGGCCGGTGGTGACGGCGCCCGCGCCGGACGCGGACGAGCCGGATACAGCTGTGCTCACGAGATGATCTCCCTACGCCGGAATTACCCGGTCAGGTTCTACGGTCGACGGCCCCGAGCCGTCCTCTCAGCCCGCTGGTGCGAGCTCCCGTGTGGTTGCGATGTGCGGTGCCACCATAGCGCAGCACTGTGCCGGGGGCAGGGCAGCACCGTGCCGGGGGCAGGGCAGCACTGTGCCGGGGGCAGGCAGATATTTGCCGTCTACGTCTCGGCGGATACACCCTGCATGCTCTATAGTGGCGTAGGTCACAGTTCGGTTACGGCACCACGGAGGGGATCATGCTCGTCAACTCGCCGCGTACCGAGGTGACCGACAACAAGGATCAGAACCGCTTCGAGCTACGCCTCAACGGGGATCTTGTCGGGATCCTCGGGTATTTCGACACGGATCGTCCCTCGGGCGTGCCCGGGCGCAACCATCCCGTCGTCGATTTCCTGCACACCGTCATCGTCGAGGACTTCGGGCACCGTGGGCTCGCCGGGGTGCTCGTGGGCCACTCCCTGGATCTCGCGCGCGAGCGTGGCTGGCGGGTCCGGCCCGTGTGCACCTACGTGCAACGATTCCTCATCGCCCACCCCGAGTACCGGGACGTCGTCCTGCCGCTCGAGCCGACCGCCGGCCGTCGCTGACGCGCGGATTCCGCCCCGCCCTGACCGGGTCGCCTCAGTCGGCGAGGTCGACGACGACGGGCGCGTGGTCGCTCGCGCCCTTGCCCTTGCGCTCGTTGCGGTCGATCTCCGCGCCGGAGACCCGCGCCGCGAGCGCGGGGGAGCCGAGGACGAAGTCGATGCGCATGCCCTGGCGCTTCGGGAAGCGCAGCTGGGTGTAGTCCCAGTAGGTGTACACACCCGGGCCCGGGGCGTGCGGGCGCACCACATCGGTGAAGCCGCCGTCGAGGAAGGCGCGGAAGGCCTCCCGCTCCGGCTCCGACGTGTGCGTCCGGCCCTCGAAGAACGCCGGATCCCACACGTCCTCGTCGATGGGAGCGATGTTCCAGTCACCGACGAGCGCGATCTGCTTCTGCGGGTCGGCGGCGAGCCAGGCCTGTGCGTCGGCCCGCAGCTTCGCCAGCCACTCGAGCTTATAGACGTAGTGGGGATCGGCCAGCTCGCGGCCGTTGGGTACGTACAGGCTCCACACCCGCACGCCGCCGCACGTCGCGCCGATCGCCCGGGCCTCCTGTGCCGGGTCGGCGTCCGGGTCCTTGGTGAACCCGGGCTGGTCCTCGAACCCGACCTGAACGTCGTCGAGACCGATGCGGGAGGCGATGGCGACGCCGTTCCACTGGGAGAGCCCCACGTGTGCCACCCGGTAGCCGAGTTCTTCGAACCGCTCGTACGGGAACTGCTCGTCCTTGCACTTGGTCTCCTGCATGGCGAGCACATCGGTGCCCGTCCGCTGCAGCCAGTCGAGGATCCGGTCGGTACGGGCACGGACGGAGTTCACGTTCCAGGTAGCAAGACGCACGTCCCCACTCTAGGCGAGCGGACCGACAGGTTCCGCGGCGTACCGGTAGCGGTGGTGCTCGACGAATCCGAGCGCCCGGTACAGGCCCCGGGCGGCGGTGTTCCCCGCCGCGACCTGTAGGTATGCGTGTGTGGCGCCGTGGTCGCGACCCCACTGCAGCAGGGCCCCGCACACGAGCGTGCCGAGTCCGTTCCGGCGGTGCGCGGCGGCCACCTCGACGGCGGTCAGGCCCACCCAGCGGCGGCCGTCGGGGGCGTCGGTGACCGCGGCCCGGGCGATCGCCAGGGTCTCCGTGTCGCCGCCGATGCGGCCGAAGCCCAGGACGCCGCCCAGGACGGACTCGACGACCGCCCGGCCTTCGGCAGGCATCGGCGCGCCGCGATAGCGGTACAGCGACAGCCACCCGGGGTCCGGGCCGGCGTTCACGGTCACGGGGGTGGCGACGCCGGGCAGCGGCACGTTGTCGAGGTCGGCGGCCAGCACCTGCACCTCGTCGCCCGCTGCCCACCCGTGCGGGAGCCGCGCGAGCCGGTCCGGCAGCAGGAGCCGCAGCGGCAGGCCGCGGACCGCGAACCACTCGCGCATCCGGGCGTGCACGTCCGGGTCGAGGGGGTCGGCGACCGTGCCCGGGTCGCCGAGCGGGGTGGCCGAGTTCGCGCGGCCGGTGAAGCCGGCGCCGGCCCGCAGGAGCCAGCCGTCGATCCAGCCCTGTTCCAGCCCGGGCCAGGCGGCGGCCGCGGCGTTCTCGAGGGCGCGGATCTCACCGGTGCGGATCGGCCGGGCACCGAGTGCCTTGAGCGCGACCACGGCCTCGGGCGCAACCTGCACGAGGCGGCTGTCGGCGGTGCGCACCACCACGGCCGGTTCGAGGGAGACCAGCTCGCCGATCACGTCGGTCATCGGGTGGCTGTAGCCGGCGGGCAGCCGGTAGCGCAGCACCACCCGGGTGCCGACGGGTACGGGCTGCTCGGTCGTCACCGGTGCGTCAGTCCTCGTCGTCGTCGTGGCCGAACGGGTCCTCGACCGTCCCGGGCACCCAGCTGAGGCCGGGCACGCCCCACCCCGCCCGCTTGATCGTCTTCTTGGCGGCGCGGGCGTTGCGTCCGATGAGCTTGTCGACGTACAGGTAGCCGTCGAGGTGGCCGACCTCGTGCTGCAACATCCGGGCGAAGAAGCCGTGGCCCTCGATCTCGATCGGGTTGCCCTCGGCGTCGGTGCCGGTGACCTTCGCCCACTCGGCGCGCCCGGTGGGGAACTGCTCGCCGGGGACCGACAGGCACCCCTCGACGTCGTCGTCCGGGTCGGGCATGGTCTCCGGGATCTCCGACGTCTCGAGCACCGGGTTGATCACCTCGCCGCGGCGGCGGACCACGTTGCCGGCCCCGTCCAGGTCGGGGCAGTCGTAGACGAACAGCCGCAGGTCGACACCGACCTGGTTGGCGGCGAGACCGACGCCGTTCGCCGCGTCCATCGTCTCGTACATGTCGGCGATCAGCTGGGCCAGTTCGGCCGGCGACTGGGTGACCGGTTTCGTCGGGTGATGCAGGACGGGGTCACCGACGATCCGGATCGGAAGAATTGCCATGGTGCAAGAGGATAGTGGGCGGGACTCGCCTGTCCGTTGAGCCGGTACCTGTCGTACCACCATGGTTGAATTGCCCTCGGAAACACCCGGGTCCGATCGGACCTCGGCGTGATTCGAGGCAGTCGAGGAGTGAGATGGACGGCGCAGCAGCGCATATCGGTAACGAATCCGAGCAGGTTTCCGACCGGAGCAACCACGCCGAGAACAACCACCCCGCGGCCGGCCCGGACGAGGCCGGTACGGACGGTCTCTCTCGCCGGGAGCGCGACATCCTCGCCTTCGAGCGGCAGTGGTGGAAGTACGCGGGTGCCAAGGAAGAGGCGATCAAGGAACTCTTCGGTCTGTCCGCGACCCGTTACTACCAGGTCCTCAACGCGCTGGTGGACCGGCCGGAGGCGCTGGCGGCCGACCCCATGCTCGTCAAGCGGTTGCGCCGGCTGCGGGCCAGCCGGCAGAAGGCCCGGGCCGCGCGCCGGCTCGGCTTCGAGATCACCAAGTAGTACGAGTACGACGGTGATCCGGCGGGCGCGGCAACTAAGGTCGAGAGCGTGAGCACAACCTCGGAATCGTCGGGTCCGCCGCTGCGAGCGCTCGCGATGGTGCTGATCTCTCTCGCCATCCTGTTCACCGGCCTCGGTCTCGCCTCGCTCGGAAGCTCCGATTCCGAGAGCCCGGCTCCCGAGCCGACGACCGAACCGGCGGCCGCGCCGGCGACCACGTCCGCGACGTCGGCGCCGCTCGCCGCGACGTCGGCGAGGACGACCGTCCCCGGCGCGGCTCCGTCGGCCACGACGACGGTCTCCGCCACCACGTCGGCGGGGGCCGCCGCCCCCGTGCGGGTGCTCAACAACAGCAACGTCTCGGGCCTGGCCGCCCAGACGGCCGGCCTGCTCGAGGACGAGGGATTCACCGTCGCGGAGACGGGCAACTACAGCGACGGCGTGATCGAATCCACGTCCGTGTACTACGGCACGGGTCCGGGGGAGCGGCAGACCGCGGAGGCGGTGGCCGAGGCACTGGGGGTGACGGCCCAGCCGCGCTTCGCCGGGATCCGGGACTCGTCGCCGGGCGTCATCGTCATCGTCACCTCGCCGTGAGGGCTTCCGCCCCCCGGCTATGATCAGGTGACTTTTCGCCACTTCGAAGGAGCGGTTTGATGGCCTCGAGTTCCACCCGTCGCATGTCCTGGCGTGCCCTGGCCCCGATCGTCGCGATCGCTGCGGTGGGCCTGAGCGCGTGCTCGAACAGCGAGGAGCCGAGCGACACCCCCGGCACCACCCCGCCGGTGTGGACGGGTTCCGCGGCGCCGGAGGGCGCCGACGAGGCACACGGCGGCAGCGCTGTCCCGGGGGAGGCCACGACGGGCGCGGCGGGCGGCACCGGCGGCGCGGAACACTCCGCCGAGCTGCGGACCCCGGCCGGTGCGGCCGCCGGCACGGTCACCTTCACCGAGGTCGACGGAGCCGTCGAGGTGACCGTCGAGCTCGAGGGCATGCCGGTCGGCTACCGCGGCGTCCACGTCCACGAGGTCGGCAAGTGCGAGACCAACTCCACCGCCCCGACCGGCGGCGAGCCCGGCAACTTCCTGTCCGCGGGCGGGCACCTGCAGGCCAGCGGCAACACCAGCATCCCCGAGAGCGGTGACCTCGGTGCGGTCGTGGTGCGCGAGGGCGGCTCCGGGTCGCTGGCCGTCACCACCGAGGCGTTCACCCTCGACGACCTGCAGGGCGGGGACGGCACGTCCGTCGTCGTCCACCAGGAAACCGCCGGCGGCGAGCGTCTCGCCTGCGGCGTCGTCTCCTGACGGCCACCTCCCGAAACTCTTCTTGCAGGGCCCCGGCGACCGGCGACGGTCGCCGGGGCCCTGTGGTTGGATCGATTCGTGCCTGTACCGTTTCCCGGTTCACCCCGCCCGACCCTCGGCGTCGAGTGGGAGATCGCGCTGGTGGACAAGAAGACGCGCGACCTGTCGAACACCGCGGCAGTCGTCTTCGACGCGGTCGAGCGGCGCGCCGGGCAGACCCCGCGGCTCACCAAGGAGTTCCTCCGCAACACCGTCGAACTCGTCACCGACGTGCACGACACCGTCGCCGAGGCCGTCGACGACCTGGCCGAATCCCTCGACCTGCTACGCACCGCCGCCGATCCCGCGGGGGTGGATCTGATCTGCGCCGGCACCCATCCGTTCGGGCAATGGACAGACCAGGTCGTCACCCGGTCCCCGGACTACGACGAGATGATCGAGCGCACCCGCTGGTGGGGCCGGCAGATGCTGATCTGGGGCGTGCACGTCCACGTCGGTGTCTCGTCCGCGGAGAAGGTCATCCCGATCCTCAACGCGCTGCTGGTGAAGTACCCGCACATGCTGGCGCTGTCGGCCTCCTCACCGATCTGGGCGGGCGTGGACACCGGCTACGCGAGCAACCGTGCCCTGATGTTCCAGCAGCTGCCGACGGCCGGACTGCCGTACCACTTCGAGAGCTGGGCGCAGTACGAGAGCTTCATCGAGGACCAGCTCAAGTCCGGGGTCATCACGAAGCCGGGCGGCATGCACTGGGACATCCGCCCGTCGCCGCGGTGGGGCACCATCGAGGTCCGGGTCTTCGACGGCATCACCAACAAGGCCGAGCTGGCCGCCCTCGTCGCCCTCGTGCACTCGCTCGTCGTGTACTACGACGAGCGGCTCGAGCAGGGCGAGCAGCTGCCCACCCTGCAGCCGTGGCACGTCAAGGAGAACAAGTGGCGCGCCGCCCGCTACGGTCTCGAGGCCGAGGTGATCCTCGACCCGGTGTGCCACGAGCGCCTCGTCACCGACGACCTGAACGACCTGCTCGAGCAGCTCACTCCCACGGCGGCGCGGCTCGGCTGCGCGGACGAACTCGCCCAGGTGGCGCAGATCCCCGTGCGGGGCGCCTCCTACCAGCGGCAGCGCCGGATCGCGGAGCAGACCGGCGGCGACCTCGTCGCGGTGGTGGACTCGCTGGTGGAGGAACTGCGCGCCTGAACGATCGGCCGCGTTCCCGCACAGTTCACACGCTGTTTACCATGTACCGGTGTCGATCCGAGGGGTGGAGCGCCCGAAGGCGCAGCCGGCGCATGTGCCGCAACTGTTCGTTCCCCTCGCTCTGACCGGCGCGATCCTCGGTGCCCTCGTGGCCGAGGCGGTCGCGCGGTACAGCGGGTTCCCCGGGCCGCTCCCCGGACTCGTCGGCGACGTCGTCGCGATCCCGAAGTCGGCGTCCGTGCCGTGGGCCGGTCTCGCGCTGGCGATGGTGGGCCTGACCGCGCGCCTGCGGTACGTGTCCGTCGGTGCCGCGGTGCTGCTCGACGGGGCGTTCGCGGTCGAGCGGTACCTCACCGGCGGCCCCCTGACGGTGGGGAACGGGCCGACGATCGTGCTCGTGCTGCTGGCCGGATACGCCGCGGTCGCGTTGCACGGCGGCCCGCGCCGCGGTGCGCTGCGCGGCATCGCGCTCGGGGTGCTGCTGGTGCTCTCGGTCAAGATCGGCGACACGTGGCTCGAACTGACCGCACGGACCCGGCCGGACGTGCTCGACGAGTACGTCCAGCTCGCCGACCATGCCCTGGGCAATCCGTCGTGGCTGGCGGGCCGGGTTCTCGAATGGCTCGGGCCCGGCGTGTACGCGGTGCTGCACTGGGTGTACATCGAGCTGCCCGTCGCGGCGATCGTCGTCGCCGTGTACCAGCTCCGCAACGTCGGCGGCGGCCGCCCCTGGCCCGCACACCACCTGGTGCGCACCTTCCTGCTCATCGGCCTGGTGGGGCCGCTGATCTACATGCTGTTCCCGGTGGTGGGCCCCATCTTCGCGTTCGGCGACCACGGCGAGGGCTGGCAGGTGGGGACCTTCTGGCCGGCTGCGGTGCCGTGGAATCCCGACCCGCAGCCGATCCCGTTCGACGCGGTCACCCCGCGCAACTGCATGCCGAGCCTGCACACCGCGTGGGCGCTGGCGCTGTTCCTGCACACCCGCGGCGGCCCCGGGTGGCTGCGGCTGCTCGGCACCGGGTGGCTCGGCTGCACCCTCGCCGCCACGCTGGGCTTCGGCTACCACTACGGGGTGGACCTCGTCTCCGGCGCGGTGCTGTGCCTGACGCTCGAGGCCGCGCTGCGCGACCCGGACCGCGGCTGGGGCTGGTTCCGCATCCGCCTCGTCGCGGGCGGCGCGGCGGTGCTGGCCGCGCAGCTGGCGGCCTACCGGTACCTGCCGGGCCTCATGGCGGAGCACGCCCCGCTCGCCGGGCCCCTCCTGCTCGGTTCGCTGGTGGTGCTGGCGGTGGCCTTCCACGTCACGTTCCATGCGGCCGACGGCGACCGCCGGCCGGACGCGGTCAGCTCCCGTCCGGCGGCCGCTCGTCGCCGCTGAGCAGACCGTCGCGGCCGAGCTGCTCCCGGTAGGCGAGCCGGCCCACCCGGTGGGCGATGACGGGAGCGGTCAGCACCATGAACATGCCCGCCAGCGCCAGCATCCAGATGTCGACGTTGCCCCGCAGGATGAGTATCGCGCCGCCGAGCACGAACAGCAGGCCGACCACCTGCGGTTTCGTTGCGGGATGCATGCGCGAGAGGGTGTCGCGGAAGCGCACGATGCCCACCGCTGCGGTGAGGGAGATGACCGAGCCGATCAGGATGAGGACGTGGCCGACGAGTTCCAGCACGGTGGTCACTGGTCGTCACGCACCCGGAAGCGTGCCACCGACACCGAGCCGATGAATCCGACGAGGGCCAGAGCGACGACGGCCGGCACGATCGTCGTATCCCGGCTGTGCACCGCCCACGCGGCGAGCCCGCACATCGCGATGGCCAGCAGTGCGTCGAGGGCGATCAGCCGGTCCAGCGAGGTGGGGCCGGCCAGCACCCGGTAGGTGATGAGCGCGGCCGCGACCACCAGCAGCGCGCCCGAGAGCGCCAGTATCACCGTCATCACGCCTCCTCCCGGACGACCCAGGGGCTGGGCTGCCATTCGTTGTTGCGTTCGAACGTCGAGATCAACAGGCGTTCGATGCGCCGCGCGGAGCGGTAGAAGTCCGCGACCTTCCGGTCGGTGCCCACATCCAGGACGTGGACGTGGACGATCCGGCGGGCCTGGTCGATCTCGAGGACCATCGTGCCGGGGATGTTGTTCATGATGTCCGCCCACAGGGTGAGCACCAGATCGGACTTGATGGTGAGCCGGCACCGCAGCACACCGGTCACCGGCGGCGGCGCCGGCCGGATCGCGAGCCACCCGACCGAGACCGTGGACTTCATCGTATCCACGAAGATCACGGCGGCCAGGCGCACGGCGGACAGCACGTGCAGGCGGCCCTCGACGGGAACCCGCGGCAGCGGCAGCATCACCATGACGATCACCGCGACGGCGATCCCGCCGAGCAGGTTCGCGGCGCTGAAGGTGCCCCACAACAGCACCCACACCAGCGTCATCCAGCCCAGGACGAACAGGCGCAGCAGATTCGACCGGCTTGTCACGGCTGACCTCCCAGCACGGCTTCGATGTAGACGGACCGATCCCGCAGGTTCTCGGCGGCACGGTCGCTGATGTCGATGAGCGGGCCGGCGAACACGGTCAGGGCCAGGCCGACGACGACGAGACCGATCGTCGGTACCAGCATTGCCGGGGGCATGCGCCCGACGTCGACCCGGTCCGAGAAGGCGACCTCCATCCCGGATTCGTCGATCAGCGCGGACGGGGCGGCGTCGGCGAGGCCGCCCTCGGGTGCGTCGGCGCGGGCCCGCCAGAAGGCCTTGGTCCACACCCGGGCGACGACGTACAGGGTGAGGAGGCTCGTGACGGTGCCGCCCGCAACCAGCACCCACGCCAGGACGGATCCGTCGGCGGCGCCGGCCTGCAGCAGGGCCACCTTCCCGATGAACCCGGAGAACGGGGGGATGCCCCCGAGGTTCAGCGCCGGGACGAGGAACGCGATCGCGAGGACCGGGCTGGCGAGGGCGAGTCCGCCGAGCCGCCGCAGCGACGCCGAGCCGGCCTGCCGCTCGATCAGGCCGACCACGAGGAACAGCGTCGTCTGGACCAGGATGTGATGGGCGACGTAGTACACGGCGCCGGACAACCCCGCCTGCGTCGAGAGGGCGATCCCGAACACCATGTAGCCGATGTGGCTGACGAGGGTGAACGACAGCAGACGCTTGATGTCGTTCTGGGCGATGGCGCCGAGGATGCCGATCACCATCGTCAACAGACCGGCCACCAGGAGCACGTTGTCGAGCTCGCCGCCCGGGAACAGCAACGTGTGCGCCCGGATGATGGCATAGACGCCGACCTTCGTGAGCAGGCCGGCGAACACGGCGGTGACCGGCGCCGGGGCGGTGGGGTACGAGTCCGGCAGCCACGTCGACAGCGGGAACACCGCCGCCTTGATGCCGAACGCGACGAGGAGCACGCCGAAGATCGCGGCGCGGGTGCCCTCCGGCACGTCGTCCATCCGCACCGCCATCTGCGCCAGGTTCAGGGTGCCGGTCGCGGCGTACGCGAACCCCATGCCGGCCAGGAAGATCAGCGACGAGACCATCGAGACCATCACGTACGAGACGCCGGCGCGGACCCGGTCCGCGCTCGCCCCCAGGGTGAGCAGCACGAACGACGCCGCGAGCAGCACCTCGAACCCGACGAAGAGGTTGAACAGGTCGCCGGCGAGGAATGCGTTGCACACGCCCGCGGTCAATGCCAGGTATGTCGGCAGGAAGATCGACACGGGCTGCTGGTCGTTGCCGTCGTGGATGCCCTGTCCGACCGCGTACAGCATGACGGCGAGCAGCACGATCGCCGACACCACCAGCATCAGCGCCGAGAGCCGGTCGACCACCAGGGAGATCCCGATGGGGGAGTCCCATCCGCCGACCTGCACGACCGCGATGCCGTCCCGGTCGGCGAGGTACAGCAGCAGGCCCGAGACCACCAGCACGGCGACGAGCGCAACGAGGGTCACGGCCCGCTGAGCGCGGGGCCGGCGCCCGAGGATCAGCGTCGCGGCCGCCGCCAGCATCGGGATGAGGACGGGCAGCGGGGTCAGCGCCGTCGCGGACAGGGTCATCGGGTCCTTCCTCCCCGGGACGGTGCGTCGTCTCCGCGGGCCGCCTCACCGTCGCTGTAGGCCGAATCCGTCTCGTCGTCGAAGTCGCCGTCGTGCAGGTCCTCGTAGGATTCGAGGTCCTCCAGGTTGACGAGTTCCTCCAGGGGGATCGGGTTGCCGGCCGCGTCGAACGCGTCGCCGCCGCGGCTCGGCAGGCCGGTGAGCGGATCGTCGGAACGGTCGCGGTCGGGGGCTTCGGCGGGCGAGCGCCGCTGCGACACCTTGGTGTCCTCGGGGTCGTTCTCGACCTCGTCGCGGGCACTGAGCGTGAACGACCGGTACGTGAGCGCCAGCACGAAGCCGGCCACGCCCATGGTGATGACGATCGCCGTGAGGATCATCGCCTGTGCCAGCGGGTCGGCCATGTTCTCGTGCAGGTCGTTGCGGGCACCGACCACGGGCGGGCCGCCGGCCGGCCCGGCGAGGGTGAGGATCAGCAGGTTGATGCCGTTGCCGATCAGCAGCAACCCCAGCAGCATCTTGATGATGCTGCGCTCGAGCAGCAGGTACACCCCGGAGGCGACCAGCACCCCGACCAGAGCGAGCATGGTCAGATTCGCGCTCATCGCTTCTCACCCACGATCTCTGCATCGAGACGCGCGCCGAGACTGCGGAGCACGTCGAGTACCAGGCCGACGACGATCAGATACACCCCCAGGTCGAAGAACAGTGCGGTGACGAGCTTGATGTCGCCGAGCAGCGGCAGAGTCATCTCGACGGTCGCCGACGACAGCGGCGGCGCACCGAGGAACAGGGAGACCAGGGCGGTGCCCGCCGAGAACGTCAGACCCAGGCCGAGGATCTTGCCCGCGTCGATGGGCACCGCCTCGCCGAGTTCGTAGCGGCCACCGGCCAGATACCGCAGCACCAGCGCAAGCCCCGCGATCAGGCCGCCGGCGAAGCCGCCGCCGGGCGCGTTGTGCCCGGCGAAGAAGAAGTAGACCGACAGCACCATCATCGTCGGGAACACCAGGCGGGTCGTGACCTCGAGGACCAGCGAGCGGTGCCGCGGGTCGATGAGGTCCCCGCCGCGCAGCCACGTCGTCTCGGTGCTCGACGACATCGCGTCGAGCTGCGCCGCGGGGGCGTCCGAGACGCGCGGCGCCGAACCGAAGCGGCGGGTGCGGAACACCAGGCTCGCCACGCCCGTCGCCGCGACGAGCAGCACGGAGATCTCCCCGAGGGTGTCCCAGGCCCGGATGTCGACGAGCAGCACGTTGACCACGTTCTTGCCGTTGCCGAGTTCGTAGGCCGCCTCCGGCAGCAGCAGCGCGATCGGGTCGGCGGTGCGGGCGTTCGTGGCGAACACCCCGATCGTCGTGACCGCGACGCCGACCGCGATGCCGAGCAGGGCGCGCGGCAGCTTCCGGCCCACGACGTGTTCGGGACGGGACTCGGCGGGGAGCTTGCGCAGCACCAGCACGAAGATGACGAGGGTCAGCGTCTCGACGAGGAACTGCGTGAGCGCGAGGTCCGGGGCGCCCTGCAGGGCGAACAGGAATCCGCACCCGTAGCCGGTCAGGCCCACGAGCAGCACGCCGGCGAGGCGGTTGCGCATCACCGTCGCCGCCAGGGCGCCGCACATGATGATGGCCGCCGCCGCGAACTGGACGGACGAGTCCCACCACCGCACCGCCATGTCCCGCTCGGGGCCGAACACCAGCAGCAGCGTGGTGGGCAGCACCACCAGGGTGACCAGGATGATGCCCTGGGTCAGCGGCAGCGAGCCCCGCTGGGTGGAACCGGTCAGCCGTATCGACACGGTGTCCATGAAGCGCAGCGCCGCGTCGTACATGCGGTCGGCGTTGCCGAACAGCTGACGCTCGAACCTCAGGCGAGAGATGGCGCGGTGTGCGAAGTACAGCGCGGTGCCCCCGGCCACGACGACGGCGGTCAGCACGAGGGGGAGGCCGACGCCGTGCCACAGCGCGAGGTGGTAGGGCTTGTCCAGGGTGCTGGGCAGCGTGTCCGCGTAAGGGGACAGCAGCGTGTCGAGCCACGGGGCGGCGAGTCCGGCAGCCAGCCCGCCGAAGGCCAGGACGGTCGGGGAGAACAGGAGCAGCGGTCCCGCGGCGTGGAAGTTCTGCACGGCCGGGCTCGGGCGCTTGAGCTGCTTGCGGCCGAAGGCGCCCCACACGAACCGGATGCTGTACGCCAGGGTGAGGATCGACCCGGCGACGATCGCGGTGAGTACCGCGATCCGGGCCCACGGGCTCAGCAGGGTCGTCACCTGCACGGCCTCGAGGGCCGCCTCCTTGCCGACGAACCCGATGAACACGGGCAGGCCGCCCATGCTCATCGCGGCGACGGCCGCGACGGCCGCGAGGAACGGCGCCCGCTTCCCGAGGTGCGCGAGCTTGCGGATGTCGCGGGTGCCGGCGCCGTGGTCGACGATGCCGACCACCATGAACAGGCAGGCCTTGAACATCGCATGGGCCACGACCATGGCCATGCCGGCCAGCGCCGCCTCCCGGCTGCCGATCCCCACCAGGGCGATGAGGAAACCGAGCTGGCTGACGGTGCCGAACGCCAGGATCAGCTTCAGGTCGAAGGCCCGGAACGCGCGCCAGCCGGCGAGCAGCATCGACGCCAGGCCGAGGGTGACGACGATGGGCCGCCACGGCGCCGCATCGGCGAAAGCCGGAGCCAGCCGCGCCACCAGATAGATGCCCGCCTTCACCATCGCGGCGGCGTGCAGGTACGCGGAGACGGGGGTCGGGGCCGCCATCGCGCCGGGCAGCCAGAAGTGCAGCGGCACCACCGCGGACTTCGACAGGGCGCCGACCAGGACCAGGGCGACACCCACCCCGGCCAGCCAGCCGCTCGGGGCGGCCGCGATCACGTCGGAGAGGTTGTAGCTGCCCACCAGCTGCCCGAGCACGATGATCCCGACGAGCATCGCGAGGCCACCGGCGGTGGTGACGAGCAGGGCCTGGGTGGCGGCGCGGCGGCTCGACGCCCGCTCCGCGTAGTGGCCGACCAGCAGGAACGACAGCACGGTGGTCAGTTCCCAGAACGTGTAGAGGACCAGCATGTTGTCGCTGGTCACCAGGCCGAACATGGCGCCGGCGAAGGCGACCATCTCGGCGGCGAAGATCCCCAGACGGGGCTCGTCGTCGGTGAAGTACCGGGCGCAATAGAGCAGGATGAGCGCGCCGATGCCCAGCACCAGCGCCGACATGATCGCCGCGAGGGAGTCGAAGCGCATGTCGATGTTCATCGACAGGCCCGGCGCCCACGCGATGTGCAGGGTGCGTTCCGTGCCCCAGTTGCCGATCACCCAGCCGAGGCTCGCCAGTGGCACCAGCGCCAGCGGTAGGAACGCATTTCTCCCCATGACTCTGACCAGAGGCGGCGCGACGAGAGTGGCGACCGCGTGGGCGATGAGTATGGCGAGCAAAGGCACTCCGTCGGGGTCGGGCCTGGCGGCGGGGTGTAACAGGCTTGCAATTGTTGTGCAGCACCCGCGAGGGGCGATGCCTGAGCCACGCGGACCCGGGAAATCCCGATACACGTGCTGCTCTGCAAATGGACAAATCGGATTCGATGTCAGCTTACCGGCATCATTCGCATGGTTGCGAACCGGCCGCCGACGCTCCGGTGTCCGATTCCCATCGTAGAGTGCCCCCATGCCCGACACCGGACCGATCCGTACCGCCGCGCTCGCGTACGTCCGCGACGGACGCCTGCTGCAGACCCGTTCCGCCGGCAAGACCGCCTTCTACATGGCGGGCGGCAAGATCGATCCCGGTGAGACCCCCGAGCAGGCCCTGCACCGGGAGATCCGCGAGGAACTCGGCGTCGGCCTCGTCGACGGCACCGTCGCCGAGGTCGGGATCTTCGAGGCCGAGGCATTCGGTCATCCGGTCGGCACTCGCCTGCACATGACCTGCTTCACGGCCGAGCTCGCCGGGGAACCGCGCCCGGCGGCGGAGATCGCCGAACTCGGCTGGTTCACCGTCGCCGAGTACGCCGCCCTGCCCGAGGTCGCGCCGGGTTCGATGCTGGTGTTCGAGCACCTGCACGCCCTCGGTCTCGTCCGGGCCGAGTGAGACCGGCCACGTCAGCTCCGGCAGCGCCACGCGCATACCGCGCCGGTCGCCGCCAGCGCACCGGTGAGCAGCCGCGGGTCGGCGGGTAAGGCCCAGACCGCGGCGACCGTTGCCGCCGCAACCGGCAGCACCAGGCCCATCGCGGCGACCGGTGCCGCACCGGGCAGCGCCGCCCCCAGGGCCAGGCCGGTGCCCGCGGCGATCAGCGCCACGCGCACCAGCAACTGCGGGCCGTCCGCCGCCGCGTCGGGCCACAGCGCCGCGGTCAGCGTGACGACCAGGGCCATTCCCAGGCCCAGCTCGACCCGCGGGACCCGCCACGCGAGCGCGGCTCCCACCGCGACCGCCAGCACCCCGGCCGCGGGCACCCAAGCGGACACCTCCCTCCCGGCCAGGTCGTCGACCAGCGGGTACGCCGCGGCCGTCGCCCCGAGCGCGGCGACGAGGAACCGGCCGTCCGCGAAGGGCAGGAAACGGCCGACGGCCTCCGCGCCGAGCACCGTCGCGGCGAGCACGGCCGCGGCGGCCAGCCACATCCACGCCGCAGCCGAGGTGGCCTGCTCGCCCACCCAGCCGGCGAGCACATGCATGCCGACGGTCAGCGCCGCCGTCGCCCCGACCGCGACGATCGGCAGCCGCGCCTCCGGCCGCTGCACCCGGGCCCCGGCCCCCGCGACGAATGCGGCGAGCACCACGGCCCCGGCCGCGACGGCGAGCGGCCACTGCAGCGGCGACGGCAGCGCCGAGGACTGCAGGGACGTCCCCATCGGGTCGGCGAGCAGGAACACCGCCCACGCCCCGACGACCACCGCCCACTGCCCGATCGGTTCGCCCCACGCTGCGGCGACCGCCGCCCCGAGCAGGATCCCGGCGGCTCCCGCACCGATCAGGGGCAGCACGGTGAGGGTGTCGGGGTCGGCGGCAGGTACCGCGAACCGCACCGTCCCGAGCACCACCGTGCAACCGGCTGCCAGCAACCACGCCGTGCGGCGCGACCCCGAGCGTTGCAGGCCCGCGACCGCCAGCACCGCCGCCACCGCGAACACGATCGGCCCGGTGGCGCTGCCCGTCGCGGCGGGGAGCGCCACCCCGTCCACCGATACAGCGAAGCCGGCGAGGGCGCCCGCGCACAACGCCGCGAGACCCGCGACCGGCTCGTCCAACCGCACCGTCGTCGCCGGCATCGTCAGCGCCCCTCGGCGTAGGCCCGCAGGTGTTCGACCTGCGCGGCCTCCAGCGACGGGCGCACCGCCTTCCGCGCCGCCGCCACGTCGTCGGCGGTGACCGCCGCGGCGTCGACGCTGCGGCGCATCGCCGCGAGCGCGGCCTCCCGAAGGAGCGCCGAGCAGTCCGCCGCGGAGTAGCCGTCGAGGTCCGCGGCGAGGGCGCCGAGGTCCACGTCGTCGGCCAGCGGCACCGACTTGCCCGCGGTGCGCAGGATCGCGGCGCGGGCCTCCGCGTCCGGCGGCGGCACGAACACCAGCCGCTCGAGCCGGCCGGGGCGCAGCAGGGCCGGATCGATCAGGTCGGGCCGGTTGGTGGCGCCGAGCACCACGACGTCGCGCAGCGGTTCGACCCCGTCGAGTTCGGTGAGCAGGGCGGCCACCACCCGGTCGGTGACACCGGAGTCGGAGCTCTGCCCGCGGCGCGGGGCGAGCGCGTCGATCTCGTCGAGGAACACCAGCGCCGGTGCGGAGTTGCGGGCCCGCTGGAACAGCTCCCGCACGGCCTTCTCCGAGGCGCCCACCCATTTGTCCATCAGCTCGGCGCCCTTGACGGCGTGCACGCTCAGCTGTCCCGAGCTGGCCAGCGCGCGCACCAGGAAGGTCTTGCCGCAACCCGGTGGTCCGTAGAGCAGCACACCGCGCGGCGGCTCGACGCCGAGGCGGGCGAACGAGTCGGGGTGGTGCAACGGCCACAGCACTGCCTCCGTGAGCGACTGTTTGGTGTCGACCATGTCGCCGACGTCGTCGAGGGTGACGCTGCCGATGGCCAGTTCCTCGGTGCCCGATCGCGACAGCGGGCGGATCACCTCGAGCGCACCGAGCAGGTCACCCTGGGTGAGCCTCGGCTCGGTGTCGTCGCGGCTCGCCCGCGCCGCCGCCCGCAGCGCCGCCTCCCGGCACAGGGCGGCCAGGTCGGCGACGACGAAGCCGGGCGCGCGGGCGGCGACGGCGTCGAGCGAGAGGTTGTCGGTGGGCACCCGGCGCAGCAGCACGTCGAGCAGGGCGCGACGGGTGGCGCCGTCGGGCAGGGGCAGGGCCAGTTCCCGGTCGCAGATCTCGGGGGAGCGGACCCGCGAGTCCACCTCGGTGGGGTGCGCCGTGGTCGCGACGAGCGCGACCCCCACGGTGTCGACGGCGCGGCGCAGCTGGTCGAGGACCAGCGCCGACACCGGTTCGGGGTCGGCGGGCAGCAGGGCGTCGATGTCGGTGACGAGCAGGATCCCGCCGGGGGTCAGGTCGGCGACGGCGGTGCTCACGCGGCGCAGCCGATCGTCGGCGGCGGTGGCGCCCACGCTCGGCCCGTCGAGCTCGACGACGCGACGGCCGGCGAGCACCGCGCGGGCGAGGGTGGCCTTGCCGACGCCGGCGGGCCCGGTGATCAGCACTCCGAGGTGGGGGGAGGCGCCGAGGGCGCGCAGCAGTTCGGGCTCGTCGAGGGCCAGCTTCAGCCACTCGGTGAGCCTGCCGGCCTGGGTCTGCACGCCGACCAGGTCCTCCACCGGTGGTGGCGGCGGTGCGGGGGTCGCGGGCCGGGGCGACGAGGCGGCGGCCGGGCGGGGGCCGGCGACGGCCCGCCCGGCCGGGATGGTGCCCCAGCTCACCGCCGTGTTCGGTTGCACGCTCACCGGTGCGGCGGGGTCGACGGCGGTGACGGTGAGCAGTTCCGTGGTCCAGGCGATCCCGAACGTGCGGGACAGGGTGCGCGTGGTGGGGGCGGTGCTCGTGCCCGGTCCGAGATCGCGGGGCAGCAGCGACACCGCGTCGCCGACGGTGAGGACCTTGCCCAGCAGTGCCTGGCGCAGCGTGACGGCGTCGATCGTGTGGGTGGCGAGTGCCGATCCGGTGACCGCGACCGTGCGGGCGCCGTGGACGACGACCGGGCCGACGAGGACGGTGGCGTCCTCGCGCAGCCCCACGTTGGAGAGCGTCACGTCGTCGAGCAGGATCGTGCCGGTCGGCGTGCCGGCGGAGGCGAGGCCGGCGACGGCCGCGGTGCGGCGCCCCCCGATCAGCGCGATCGCATCCCATTCGCGCAGGCCCAGCGCGGTGAGCACCTCCGGGTGTACGCGGACGACGCCGCGGCGCGCATCGGCCGCGGAGGTGTTGAGGCGGACGGTCAACGCGAGTTCGGGGCTGCTCACCCCGCCGAGCCTAGAGCGTCGTCAGCGTCCGCGGGGGCGACGTAGACCGAGTCGCGCGGCGGACTGCCGGGGCTGCGGGGCGCGCCGGATCGCGACCCGGCGTGGCCTCAGGGCGCGGTGCTCGGCGCGCAGGGCGCGACGCTCGGACGGCTTGATGTTCCATGTCTCCGGCCGCGCCGCCACCCAGCGCTTGGAACGGATCGCGAACGGGATGTGCGCCAGGTACAGGCCGATGAGGACGAGCATGAGCACGTACGGGTAGGTGACCAGCGCGGCCGCCGCGACCGCCACGAGTACCAGGAGGATCACCGCGTAGCGGGGCGGGACGGACACCGACTTCATCGCCAGGGTCGGTATCTGACTGACGACGAGGGCGGCGGTGAGCAGCGTCCAGACGGCCACGACGGGGTAGGAGTCCCACCAGCCCTCGCCCCACTGGATGTGCGCGGCGACCGGCGCCAGAGCGACGAGGGCGCCGGCGGGGGACGGCACGCCGACGAAGTACTCGCGGGCGTACGCGGGCACCGTGTCGTCCTCGAGCAGGGTGTTGAACCGGGCGAGGCGCAGCACGATGCTGACCGCGTACAGCAGGGAGATGATCCAGCCGAACGGGCTGCCGTCCAGCAGCGTCACGTACAGCACGAGGGCCGGGGCCACGCCGAACGCCACCGCGTCGGACAGCGAGTCCAGCTCGGCGCCGATCTTGGTGGTGGCGTCCAGCAGACGGGCGATGCGCCCGTCGAGGGAGTCCAGCACCGCTGCCGCGCCGATCATGCCGAGGGCGGTGCCCAGCTGGCCGTCGAGGGCGAACTTCACTGCGGACAGGCCGGCGGAGAGCGCGAGGATCGTGATGACGCTCGGCAGCAGCCGCACGGCCTGCGGGCGACCGCGGCGTTTGCGTTCCGGGGCTGCCGGGGAGGCGGCGGACGGGCTCACGGCAGCTGGGCGATGACGGTCTCGGCGCCGATCGTCTTCTGCCCGCGTTCGACGAGGAGGGTGCTACCCGGGGGCAGGTAGGTGTCGACACGGGAACCGAAGCGGATCAGGCCGTAGGTGTCGCCGATCGGCAGCGTGTCGCCCGCCTTCGCGTCGCACACGATGCGGCGGGCGAGCAGCCCGGCGATCTGGACGACGGCCACGTCGGCGCCGTCGCGGGTCTCGAGGAGCATGCTGTTGCGTTCGTTGACCTCGCTAGCATCGGCGAGGTCGGCCGAGAGGAACTGCCCGGGGCGGTGCACGACCTTGGTGACGGTGCCGCCGACGGGGCTGCGCTGGACGTGCACGTCGAGCACGGACAGGAAGATGCTCACCCGCGGCCGCGGCTCGGTGCCCATCTCGAGTTCGGCGGGCGGCACCGCGGTGTCGACGAGGGCCACCTCGCCGTCCGCCGGGGCCACGACGACGCCGACCCGGTTGGGTGGCACCCGGTGGGGGTGGCGGAAGAACCCTGCGGTGGCGGCGGCCGAGACGAGGCCGGCACGACGGACCCACTTGCGGTTGCGGCCGAGCGCCGCGACGGCGAGCGGGGCGGCGACGAAGGGGATGCCTGCCGGGTGGAGCGGTGGAATCGTCTTGCGGACCAGTTCGAGAACATGCTCGACGCTGGTGGGCGGTGGGGTTCCGGGGGGTGTGGGCTTTCGGGCCACGGCTCCTCTTAGTGTCGCGCGGTGTGACCCGCGGGCGTGCGGCCCGCGGGCTAACACAGCCTACGCGAGGAGGGTCACCGTGCGAGGGCCGCGCCCTCGGCCTCGTTCCTGATGCGCGCGAGGGTGGCGTTCATGCCGACCACCATGTCGTCGTCGAAGGCGGTCGCGCCACCGAGGACCTTGTCGATGAGGAACTGCGAGACCTTGCTGGTCCCGGTGGGCGCCTCCCGTCGCTGGGTCACCCGGGTGCCGGTGTCGGTGGGCTCGAGGGTGAACGACCAGACGGTGCGGTTCTCGTTGACCCGGAAGCGGAGCAGGCGCCCCGGCTCGAAGGCGAGCACCTTGGCGGTGGTGGGCCACACGAGCAGGCCCTTGCGGTTGACATTGATCGTCTTGGTCCCGACTCCGACGGGTCCGCCGAGCACGGCCATCTTCCGGCACTGCGGGCTCCACTCGCCCATCCGCTTCAGGTCGGAGATCACATGCCACACCTGCTGTGGCGATGCGGCGATCTCGACGGTGGCTTCGAGGGTCTTCGACACGGGGCCTCCCTGATTCTTCGCGTAACCGCGAGTTACAAATACTGCCCGTCGATCATAGCCGAGTCTGTGACGCCCGCCACCTGGACGTGCACCACCCACCCGCGGGGAGAGCCCGCAGTGGACCCCGGCCGGGACGCGTCCGGTGGCCGGCGCCTTCCTGTCCGGTGAGGGTCCGGCCGAGCAGCACCAGGCCCCACGGCCCGATCACCCAGACCGGCCACGGGTACACGGCCGCGCCGACGGCGATCGACACGATCGCCCAAATCGCGAGGTTGATCGTCCCGGCTGCGGCCCAGGCTCCCCACTCGATCCGCTGATGCAGGGGGAGCCGGCGGTCCGCGGTGCGGGCCGGGGCGGGCGGGGGTGCGGGTGGGGCCGGGGGTGCCGCCGGAAGGTCGCTCAGCACCCGGTGCGCCTCGTCGGTGGTGACGGACCGGTACACCTCGCCGACCCGCTGGTCGAACTCGCCGATCGTGAGCCGGCCGGCGGTGAGGTGCCGGCCCAGTTCGTCGACGAGCCGCTCGCGTTCGGAGTCGGAGATCCGGACGCCGTTGACGTATTCCATCGCTGCCTCCTGCGGAGGGTCGAGACCACTGAGGTTCCACAGTGGAATGTCGATACCACCATGGTGGATATGCCACAGTGGAATGTCAAGCCCCCGGGAAAGGTGTCCGCCATGGTCGACCGTCCGCTGAATGCCACCGCGGCTCGTCCGCTCGATGCCACCGCGGCCCGTCCGCTCGATGCCACCGCGGCTCGTCCGCTCGATGCCACCGCGGCCCGTCCGCTCAATGCCACCGCGGCGTCGCTGCTCGGATTCCTGCACGAGGGTCCGAAGACCGGGTGGGATCTGGTGGTGACCGCGCAGGAGCGGATCGGGAAATTCTGGTCGATCACGACCAGTCAGGTGTATCGCGAACTCGCCGCGATGGAACGGGCCGGTCTCGTCGAGGCGGGCGAGGTGGGCCCGCGCGACCGCAAGCCCTTCGCGCTCACCGACTCCGGCCGTGCCGCATTCGCCGAGTGGATCGAACGCGAACCCGGACCGGAGAACATCCGCTACCCGCTGCTGCTCACCGTCGCGTTCGGCAGGCACCTGCCGCCCGGCAGGCTGGCCGAGATGCTCGCCGTCCACCGCGCCGCCCACGAACGCCGGCTCGCCGACTACGAGCGCACCGCCGCCGAGCACCGTGCGGACCCGTACTCGTCGGCGACCCTGGACTTCGGCATCGTCTACGAACGGGCCGTGCTCGAGTGGTTCGGCCGGGTGGCGGACACGCTGGGGCCGGCCTCGTGAACCGGCCCTGGCTGATCGTGATCGGGGGCCTGCCCGCGACCGGGAAGACGACCGTCGCCCGTCGCCTGGCGGCCCGGATCGCCGCCGCCTATCTGCGGATCGACACGATCGAGCAGGCCCTGGTGGACTCCGGTGAACTGCCCCGGCCGCCCCGGACCGCCGGATACGACGCCGGTTACGCCCTCGCCCGCGACCAGCTCGCGCTCGGACTCACCACCGTCGTCGAGTGCGTCAACCCGGTGAAACTCACCCGCGACGCCTGGTGCGCCGCCGCGCACCGGGCCGGGGCCCGGGTGCTCGAAGTGGAACTGGTCTGCACCGACCCCGCCGAACATCGCAGACGCGCCGAGCAGCGTGCCGGAGACATCGCCGGCCTCACGCTCCCCACGTGGCAGCAGATCCGCGGACGACACTACGAGGCGTGGGACCGTGCCCACCTGACGATCGACACGGCTGTGGCCGGTCCCGACGATGCGGTCACCGCGATCCGGCGCGAAGCCGGCCTCTTCGACCCCGATTCGGCGGCGCGCCGGCCGGTGCCGGGGACACAATCCGGATAGCGCGTATCGATCGGGAGGTGGCCGTGGCCGAGGAGGTCGTCGTCGGGGTCGGTCCCGTCTCGACGGACGAGGTCCTGCGCGTGGCGCGGTCCGGCGCGCCGGTCCGGCTCTCCGCGGACGCGCTCGCCCTCATCGGCGCCGCCCGTGCCGTGGTCGACGCGCTCGCCCGCGACCCCCGGCCCGCGTACGGCATCACCACCGGGTTCGGGGCACTCGCCACCCGCCACATTCCCCCGGAATCGCGAATCGATCTGCAGCGCAGCGTGATCCGCTCCCACGCCGCCGGGACCGGCCCCGAGGTGGAACGGGAGGTGGTCCGCGCGATGATGCTGCTGCGCCTGTCCACCTTCGCCACCGGGCACACCGGGGTCCGCCCCGGGACCGCCACGGCCTACGCCGCGATGCTGAGCGCGGGAATCACGCCGGTGGTGCCCGAGCACGGCAGCCTCGGCTGTTCCGGGGATCTCGCGCCGCTCGCCCACGTGGCCCTCGTCCTCACCGGCGAGGGCGAGGCCCGCGACGCCGACGGCATGCTCGTGCCGGCGGCGCAGGCCCTCGCCGCGGCGAGCCTCGCGCCCGTCGTGCTCGCCGAGAAGGAAGGGCTCGCCCTGATCAACGGCACCGACGGGATGCTGGGCATGCTGGTCCTTGCCTGCCACGATCTGCGCGCCCTGCTGCGGCTCGCCGACGTCACGGCCGCGATGAGCGTCGAGGCCCTGCTCGGCACCGACCGGGTCTTCGCCGCCGACCTGCACGCCCTGCGGCCGCACCCCGGCCAGGCCGTGGCCGCCGCCAACATGACCCGGCTCCTCGCCGGCTCCGCCGTCGTGGCCAGCCACCGGACCCCGGACTGCCCGGTGGTGCAGGACGCCTACTCGCTGCGGTGTGCCCCGCAGGTCGCGGGCGCCGCGCGCGACACCCTGACCCACGCCGAGCAGGTCGCCGGACGCGAACTCGCGGCCGCGATCGACAACCCGGTCGTCACCCGCGACGGCCGGATCGAGTCGAACGGCAACTTCCACGGCGCCCCGCTGGCGTACGTCCTCGACTTCCTCGCCGTCGTCGTCGCCGACGTCGCGAACATCAGCGAGCGCCGCACCGACCGGCTGCTCGACGTGGCCCGCAGCCACGGCCTGCCGCCGTTCCTCGCCCACGATCCCGGCGTCGACAGCGGGCACATGATCGCCCAGTACACCCAGGCCGCGCTCGTCGCCGACCTCAAGCGCCTCGCCGTGCCCGCCGCCGTCGACTCGATCCCGTCGTCGGCCATGCAGGAGGACCACGTCTCGATGGGCTGGTCCGCCGCCCGCAAGCTGCGCCGCGGCCTCGCCGCGCTGACGCGTGTCCTGGCCATCGAGGCACTCACCGCGGCACGCGCACTGGACCTGCGCGCCCCGCTCACCCCGGCCCCCGGCACCGGCGCGGTGGTCGCCGCGCTCCGCCGGCACGTGGCCGGGCCCGGCCCGGACCGCCATCTCGCCCCGGAGATCGACGCCGCGGTCCGGCTCGCCGCGAGCGGAGAACTCGTCGCCGCGGCGGAATCCGCGATCGGAGCCCTGGACTGATCGTCAGCGGAGCGGGTCGAACTGCCGCGGCACCGCCGCCCGCGCACCGGTCATCGCGTCGGCCAGCAGGCGGCCGGTCAACGGGCCCAGCGCCACGCCCCACATGCCGTGACCGCCGGCGACGAACACGCGCGCGGAGCGGGTGCCGCCGACCAGCGGCAGACCGTCCGGGGTGCAGGGACGCGAGCCCACCCACTCCTCCGCCCGGGCGGCCCAGTCGACGCCGGTCAGCAGCGGCCGCGCCGCGTCGACGATGGCCTGGATCCGCCGCGGGTCGAGCGGGGCGTCGGGCCGGCGGAACTCCATCATCCCGGCGATGCGGAACCGATCGTGCAGCGGCGTGCATGCGACCCGCTGGGCCGGGAAGTAGATCGGGTTCTTCGGCAGGTGCGCCGGGCGCACGCTGAAGCTGTAGCCGCGACCGGCCTGCACCGGCATCCGGACCCCGAACGGCCGGGCCAGGTCGTTCAGCCGGGCCCCGGTGGCCAGCACCACCGCATCCGCCGCCCGGTCCCCGCCGCCGGTGCCGACCACGCGCACGTCCCGCGGGCCGTCCCGGACCGCCTGCACCTCGAACCCGGTGACGACCTCACCGCCACGGTCGCGCACCGACTCCGCCAGCGCGGCGACGAACCGCGGCGGGTCGACGAACCGCTGCCCCCGCAGCCGGATCCCGGCCCGCACCCCGTCGCCGAGCAGCGGCTCGAGGGTGCGGATCGTGTCCCCGTCGAGCAGGTCGAAATCCACCTCGCCGCCCGCCGCGACCACCTGCCGGAACTCCTCGACGAGCACGCGACGGTCGTCCTCGGACGCGAACGCTGCCAGGAACGGATCCGCCGGGCGGGTCTGCTCGACGACACCGCCGCGGGCCAGATCGTCGTAGGCGCCCAGCGCCATCCGGTTCACCTCGGCGAACACCGCCATCGCCGCGCGCCACCGGCGGGCGGTGCAGTGCCGCGCGAATCCCGCCAGGAACCGCCACAACCGCAGGTCGACCGCGGGCGGCACGTACACCGGGGACGACGGCGTGAGCATCGAACGGATCCCGTACCGCAGCACCGCCGGCTCCGGCAGCGGCAGGGTCAGCGCGGGGGCCAGCCAGCCCGCATTGCCCCACGACGCATCGGCGGCCACCCCGGTGCGGTCGAGCACCGTGACCTCGACGTCGCGCTCCTGCAGGAACCAGGCCGCCGACAACCCGACGAAGCCCGCCCCGACGACGACCACCCGACGAATCGCCATGACGCACTCCCGATCTCGAGGTACCCCATCACCTCCATCATGGACCGTCGCCGGGCTCGGTGCCCGCGAACCGGGGGTGGTCGCCCGCCGGCCGCCCCGTGACGATCCGGTGGATCAGGCGGGCCGCCGCCCGGGCCGTGCGCCCGTCGACGTCGACGGCCGGCGCCAGCTCGGCGACGTCGACGAGCGCGAGCCTGCCGCTGCGCGCCACGACGTCGCACACGTGCTGCACCACCTCGAACGCGACCCCGCAGGCCGCCGGGGCGCTCACCCCGGGCGCCACCCAGCCGGGCAGCACATCGAGGTCGATCGTCAGGTGCACCGCGTCCACCGCGCGGACGAACTCCTCCACGAACGTCTCCACGACGGGCAGGTTCGTCGCGCGGCACTCGTCGTCCAGCAGGTACCGCACCCCGAACTCGTCCGCGGCGGCGAACAGCGCGGCCGTGTTGCTCGGCTGCGCGATGCCCACCACCGCGTAGCGCAGCGCCCTGCCCTGTTCGCGTTCACGTTCGGCCATCTGCCGGAACGGGGTGCCCGACGTGGCGACGGGCGCCGCCCGCAGGTCGAAGTGCGCGTCCAGGTTCAGCACGCCCCAGCGGGTCCCGGCCCGCGCGGCCGCGGACCCGGCCCAGCCCAGGTAGCTGCCGAAGGCCACCTCGTGTCCGCCGCCGAGCACCACCACCGCATGCTCCGCGTCGAGCAGCGCGGTGACCGCCGCGCCGAGACGGCGCTGCCCGTCCTCGAGGGCGCCGCCGCGCACCGCGACGTCGCCGGCGTCGTGGATCGTCGCCGGCGCCGGCAGCGCCAGCGACGCCAGGGCGCGCCGCAACGCGACCGGCCCGTCCGCCGCGCCGGGCCGCCCCTGGTTGCGGCGCACGCCCTCGTCGCTGCGGAATCCGATCAGGACCTGCGCCCGCGCGGCGTCCGCGGGCAGCGGCGAGACCACGTCGTGCCAGCGCAGGTGCTCGGGACCGGGGCCGTCGTCGCGGCCTGTCCACGGCGCCGGCGGCACGTCGACCGGAATCCTCAAATCCGCAGTCCTTCCTGCCAGACCTCCCGGACCAGCTGCACTCCCGGCCGGTACGCCAGGTGCAGATACGACGGCGCGTCCAACGCGATCAGATCTGCCCGCGCGCCCTCCCGGACAACGCCGACGTCGTCGCGGCGCAACGCCGCGGCGCCCCCGGCGGTCGCCGCGTGGACCGCTTCCTCCGGGCTCATGTGCATCTCGCGCACCGCCAGCGCGATGCAGAACGGCATGTTCGTGGTGTAGGAGGTGCCGGGGTTGCAGTCGGTGGCCAGCGCGACGGTGACGTCCGCGTCCAGCAGTGCCCGCGCGTCCGGATACCGGTTGCGCGTGCAGAAGTCGGCCCCCGGCAGCAGCGTCGCCACCGTGCCCGAGCCGGCTAGCGCCGCCACGTCCGCCGCCGTCGTGTAGGTGACGTGGTCCACCGATGCCGCACCGAGCTCCACCGCCAGCTGCACGCCCGGCCCGGGACCGAGCTGATTGCCGTGCACCCGCGGGGTGAGGCCGTGCGCCATCCCTGCCTGCAGCACGGCCCGGCACTGGTCGGCGTCGAACGCGCCCCGCTCGCAGAACACGTCGATCCACTTCGCGTGCGGCGCGCACACGGGGACCATCTCCTCGCACACCAGCCGGACGTAGTCGTCGGGGCGGCCCGCGAACTCCGGCGGCACGGCGTGCGCGGCGAGCAGCGTCGTCTCCGGCGTGAACACCTCGGCCACCCGCAGGCTGCGTAGCTCGTCGGCGACGGACTGGCCGTACCCGGACTTGCACTCGACCGTGGTCGTCCCGGACTGCCACCCCTCCGCGACGAGCCGCGACACCGTCGCCCCCAGCGCGCGATCGGTCGCCGCGCGGGTCGCCGCGATCGTCGTGGCGATGCCGCCGGCCGTGTAGGGGGCACCGGCCATGCGGGCGGCGAATTCCTCGGCGCGCTCCCCGGCGAACACGAGATGCGTATGACTGTCCACGAATCCGGGCAGCACGGCGCGGCCCTGCAGGTCGTGCCGGTCCGCGGCGGCCCCCTCGGGGACCCGGTCGCGCGGCCCCACCCACCGGATCAGACCCTCGCCGACGACCACCGAGGCGTCGACGAGCACCCCCAGCGGGCCCCGGTCGAGTTCCGGGTCGTTCGTGACGAGGCAGCCGATGTTGTCGAGCAGTGTCCAGTTCCGCCCGGGCGACACGGCGTCAGCCCTCCCGCATCGGGATGCGCAGTCCGCGGCGCGCGGCGACCTCGGCGGCACGGGGGTAGCCGGCGTCGACGTGCCGGAGGACGCCGGTGCCGGGGTCGTTCGTCAGCACCCGCTCGAGCTTGCGCGCGGCGAGGTCGGTGCCGTCGGCGATGCACACCTGCCCGGCGTGCAGCGACCGGCCGATGCCGACCCCGCCACCGTGGTGGATCGACACCCACGACGCGCCGGAGGCCGTGTTGACCAGGGCGTTGAGCAGCGGCCAGTCGGCGATCGCGTCCGAACCGTCGGCCATCGCCTCGGTCTCGCGGTAAGGCGAGGCCACCGACCCGGCGTCGAGGTGGTCGCGGCCGATGGCGATCGGAGCGGAGACCTCTCCGGCGGCGACCATCTCGTTGAACCTCAGCCCGGCCCGGTCCCGTTCGCCGTAGCCGAGCCAGCAGATGCGGGCCGGCAGCCCCTGGAACGGCACCGCGCGCCCGGCCAGGGTGAGCCATCGGGCGAGATGCTCGTTCTCGGGGAACAGTTCGAGCACGGCCCGGTCGGTGGCCGCGATGTCCGCGGGATCTCCCGACAGCGCGACCCATCGGAACGGCCCGCGGCCCTCCTCGAACAGCGGACGGATGTAGGCGGGTACGAAGCCGGGAAACGCGAACGCCCGGTCGAAGCCGCCCTTGCGGGCCTCGTCGCGGATGGAGTTGCCGTAGTCGAACACCTCGGCGCCACGATCGAGGAACCCGACCATGGCCTCCACGTGCCGGGCCATCGACCGGCGGGCCTGCTCGGTGAACCACACGGGGTCCTTCGCCGCGAGGGTGTGCCACTCCTCGACCGTCACCCCGCGCGGCAGGTAGGACAGCGGGTCGTGGGCGGAGGTCTGGTCGGTGACGATGTCGATGGGGGCCTGCATCGCGAGCAGCGCCGGCACGACGTCGGCGGCGTTGCCGACCACCCCGATCGAGCGGGGCTCGCGCGCATCCCGTGCCGCGAGCGCCGCGGCCAGCGCCGCCTCGACGCTGTCGGCCTTGGCGTCGAGGAAACCCTGCGCGAGCCGGCGGTCGACCCGGGCCTCGTCGACCTCGACGCAGATCGCGACGCCCCCGTTCATCGTGATCGCCAGGGGCTGCGCCCCGCCCATGCCGCCCAGGCCCGCGGTCAGGGTGACGGTGCCGGCGAGGCTGCCGCCGAACCGCTTGCGGGCGACGGCCCCGAACGTCTCGTAGGTGCCCTGCAGGATGCCCTGCGAGCCGATGTAGATCCAGGACCCGGCGGTCATCTGCCCGTACATCGTCAGCCCCAGCGCCTCCAGGCGGCGGAACTCCTCCCAGTTCGCCCAGTCGCCGACCAGATTCGAGTTGGCCAGCAGCACGCGCGGAGCCCACTCGTGGGTGCGCAGCACCCCGACGGGCTTGCCGGACTGCACGAGCAGCGTCTCGTCGCCGCCGAGGGTCTCGAGGGTCCGCACGATCGCGTCGAATGCGGCCCAGTTGCGGGCCGCCCGGCCGGTGCCGCCGTAGACCACCAGGTCGTCCGGCCGTTCGGCGACGTCGGGATCGAGGTTGTTCATCAGCAGGCGCAGCGCGCCCTCCTGTTGCCAGCCCCGGCACCGCAGCTCGGGACCGCGCGGGGCGCGCACGGGCCGCGGGCCCGGGAGGGCGGAGGGGGTCGTTCCGGTGGCCATGGGGCCTCCTCTCGAAACCGGCGAGGCGCGCCGGCGCCGCGACTCCCTCCCATGACACTGCGGCGGACCGCCCCGCGACAACCGGTCCGGGCGGATGTGTCGGATCCGAGACCGAGCGGCCGGCCGCCGCCCGCCCGGCGGCCCCTTGGAACAGCGGGGCGGCGCGGTCGTACGATTTCGTCGAACGTTCTGCTGTCGAAGGGAACCATCCATGACCACGGGTATCGAACAGCTCGAGTTTCAGGCGGAGACGCGTCAGCTGCTGGATCTGCTGATCCATTCGGTGTATTCGAACAAGGACACCTTCCTCCGGGAACTCGTCTCCAACTCGTCGGACGCGCTGGACAAGCTCAAGCTCGAGGCGTTCCGCAACAAGGACCTGCAGGTCGACACCTCGGATCTGCACATCGAGATCGAGGTCGACAAGGAGCATCGCACCCTCACCGTCCGCGACAACGGCATCGGCATGTCCCGGGACGAGGTGGTCGACCTGATCGGCACCCTCGCGAAGTCGGGCACCGCGGAACTGCGGCGCAAGCTGCGCGAGGCGCAGGAGTCGGCCGCGCCGGAGGAACTCATCGGCCAGTTCGGGGTCGGCTTCTACTCGACCTTCATGGTGGCCGACAAGGTGAGCCTGCTGACCCGCAGGGCCGGCGAGCACGACGGCACCCGGTGGGAGTCGAGCGGCGAGTCGACCTACACGATCGAGACGGTCGAGGGTGCACCCCAGGGCACGTCGGTGACGCTGCACCTCAAGCCGGAGGACACCGAGGATCACCTGTTCGACTACACGGCCGAGTGGAAGATCAAGGAGATCGTCAAGCGCTACTCGGACTTCATCGCCTGGCCGATCCGGATGCAGGTCGAACGCACCAAGCCCGCCGAGGGGGAGGGGTCCGTCGCCGAAGTGATCCGCGAGACGGAGACCCTGAACTCGATGAAGGCGCTGTGGGCGCGCTCGAAGGACGACGTCTCCGCCGAGGAGTACAGCGAGTTCTACAAGCACGTCAGCCACGCGTGGGACGAACCGCTCGAGATCGTCCCGATGAAGGCCGAGGGCACATTCGAGTACCAGGCGCTGCTGTTCATCCCGTCGCAGGCGCCGTTCGACCTGTTCATGCGCGAGCGCAAGACCGGGATCCACCTCTACGTCAAGCGCGTGTTCATCATGGACGACTGCGAGGAGCTGATCCCGGAGTACCTGCGGTTCGTCAAGGGCGTGGTCGACGCCCAGGACCTGTCGCTCAACGTCTCGCGCGAGATCCTGCAGCAGGACAGGCAGATCCGCGCGATCCGCCGGCGGCTCACCAAGAAGGTGCTGTCCACGATCCAGGACATGGCGACCACCGAGAAGGAGAAGTACCGGACCTTCTGGTCGCAGTTCGGCCGGGTCCTCAAGGAGGGTCTGCTCTCGGATTTCGACAACCGCGACACCCTGCTCGCCGTGTCCTCCTTCGAGTCCACGCACAGCGAGGACTCGACGACGACGCTCGCCGAATACGTCTCGCGGATGAAGGAAGGCCAGGACGAGATCTTCTACATGACCGGCGAGTCCCGGCAGCAGATCGAGAGCTCCCCGCACATGGAGGCCTTCCGCGCCAAGGGCTTCGAGGTGCTGCTGCTCACCGACCCGGTCGACGAGATGTGGGTGGGGTCCGTGCCCGAGTTCGAGGGCAAGCCGTTCCAGTCGATCGCCAAGGGCGAGGTGGACCTCGGTACCGAGGACGAGAAGAAGGCCGCGGAGGCCGAGCGCGAGGAACGGGAGAAGGAGTACGCCGACCTGCTGTCGTGGCTCGGCGAGACGCTCGACGAGCACGTGAAGCAGGTGCGGCTGTCGTCGCGGCTGACCACGTCGCCCGCGTGCCTCGTCGGCGACACGTTCGCCATGTCGCCCGCCCTCGAGCGGATGTACCGGGCGTCGGGCCAGCCCGTCCCGCACACCAAGCGCATCCTCGAGCTCAACCCGGACCACCCGTTGGTCACGGCGCTGCGCGACGCGCACGCCCAGCGCGCCGACGACCCGACGCTCGGCGAGACCGCCGAGTTGCTGTACGGCACCGCGCTGCTCGCCGAGGGCGGCGAACTCGACGACCCGGCGGCGTTCGCCCGCCTGCTCGCCGATCGCCTCGCGCGCACGCTGTAACCCTCGCCGCTCCGGCCATCCCCGCCTGTCCGGCCGAATGTCACATCGCGTCGATCGAATCGACGTGGTGTGACATTCGGTCCGTGCGTGGTGGGGGTGCGGCGACCCGATAGGCTCACACCATGGCCGGCGTGGACGGGGTGTTGTTCGATATCGAGGGCGTGATCGTGACGTCGTGGGAGCCCGTGCCGGGCGCCGCCGAGGTGCTCGCCGGGCTCCGCGAGCGCGGGGTGCATCGGGCCTTCCTGACCAACACCACGTCGCGGACCTGCGCGCAGATCGCCGAGAGCCTCACCGGGCTGGGCATGCCGGTCGAGCCCGCCGAGATCGTGACGGCCGCGTCCCTCACCGCCGAGTACCTGCGCCAGACCTACCCGGACCGGCGCTGCTGGGTGCTCAACCACGGCGACGTGGAGGCGGACCTCGAGGGCATCGTGCGCGACGAGGACGATCCCGAGGTGGTCGTGCTCGGCGGGGCCGGGCCGGAGTTCAGCCACCGCGCCCTCAGCCGTGTCGCCGAGCTCATGCTCGACGGGGTGCCGGTGGTCGCGATGCACCGCGGCTCCACGTGGCAATCCGCGGACGGTCTGCGCATCGACACCGGCGTGTACCTGCCCGGCCTCGAGGAACTCACCGGGCAGACCGTCGTCGCGGTCGGCAAGCCGTCGATGCGAGGCTTCCTCGCCGCGGCCGAGCTGATGGGCACCGAACCGGACCGGATGGCCGTGGTGGGCGACGATCTCCACGCGGAGGTCATCCCCGGCCAGCGCCTCGGCATGACGGGAATCCTGGTGCGCACCGGCAAGTTTCGGCAGTCGGTGCTCGACCTCGCGGTCGAGCGTCCCGATCGCGTGATCGATTCGGTCGCCGCCCTGCCGGAGCTCCTCGACACGCTGTGACGCCGTCTCGCTCCGGGCGGGTGTGACCGGTACCCTCGCCGCCGGGGGAGTCGCCCCCGTCCGGGCATCCGAGCCCAGCGAGTCCCGGCCCAGCGCAGAGGAGACCTTGTTGTCCATCCGATCCATCCGTGCCGTCGTAGTCCCCCGCCGCCTCCTCCGGGCCGGTGTCGTCGCCGCTCTCGGCGTCGCGTCGGCCGCCCTGCTCGGCGTGGGTACCGCGACGGCGGCGCCGGTGACGTGCGTGTCGCCGCCGTCGGCCAACGAGATCCTGGTCTCCGACGCCGCCAGCTGCGGCGCGACGGCCGCCGAGGGCGGCACGGCCCTCTCCTTCGCCTCCGAGAGCGGCACCGCGGTGTCGGCGGCGCAGACGGCCGGCGCGGCCGAGGCCCACGCGACGGGGTTCGGGACCGCCCTGAGCGGCGCCCAGAACGGTGGCCGCTCCTACGCGTACGCCCTCGGCGGCGGACTGAGCCATTCCTCGGCGCAGGGCCCGGTGACGACGGTGTCGGTCGCGGGCTGGGGGTCGGGGGCGACGGCCGATCCGACCGGGGTGACCTGCGTCGGCCCGCAGTCGTTCGCCGTCAACACGGCCACCGGTCAGTGGTGCGCCGTCGGAGTCGGTTCCACGCGTCGCTGAGAACACACCGCAGCGGTCTTGCGCGACGGGGGTGGCGGGTGCTCCAGACCTTGCACTCGCCACCCTCGAGTGCTAAGAATGCTCTTGGCACTCGCAACACGTGAGTGCCAGGTCGGGACGGTGAGGCCGGGAATATCGACACCCCTGGTCGTCCGTCGCGGGCACTGCTTCCGGCCGAAGGCGTACATGGGGCGACCCGACGAGCGGTCGCCCTGCGTGTCACCCCCATATCCGGAGGATCACTTCGCAATGGCCAAGATCATCGCGTTCGACGAAGAGGCCCGTCGCGGCCTCGAGCGGGGCCTGAACAGCCTCGCCGACGCTGTCAAGGTGACGTTGGGGCCCAAGGGTCGCAACGTCGTGCTCGAGAAGAAGTGGGGCGCCCCCACGATCACCAACGATGGTGTGTCCATCGCCAAGGAGATCGAGCTCGAGGACCCGTACGAGAAGATCGGCGCCGAGCTGGTCAAGGAAGTTGCCAAGAAGACGGACGACGTCGCGGGTGACGGCACCACCACCGCCACCGTGCTCGCCCAGGCGCTGGTGCGCGAGGGTCTGCGCAACGTCGCCGCCGGTGCGAACCCCCTCGGCCTCAAGCGCGGCATCGAGAAGGCCGTCGAGGCCGTCACTGCCAAGCTGCTCGACACCGCCAAGGAGGTCGAGACCAAGGAGCAGATCGGCGCCACCGCCGGCATCTCCGCGGGCGACCCCGCGATCGGTGAGCTGATCGCCGAGGCCATCGACAAGGTGGGCAAGGAAGGCGTCATCACCGTCGAGGAGTCCAACACCTTCGGCCTGCAGCTCGAGCTGACCGAGGGCATGCGCTTCGACAAGGGCTACATCTCGCTGTACTTCGCCACCGACGCCGAGCGTCAGGAGGCCGTGCTCGAGGACGCCTACATCCTGCTCGTGTCGGGCAAGATCTCGACCGTCAAGGACCTGCTGCCGCTGCTGGAGAAGGTCATCCAGTCCGGCAAGCCGCTGGCGATCATCGCCGAGGACGTCGAGGGTGAGGCTCTGTCCACCCTGGTCGTCAACAAGATCCGTGGCACCTTCAAGTCGGTCGCCATCAAGGCCCCCGGCTTCGGTGACCGCCGCAAGGCCCAGCTCGCCGACATCGCCATCCTCACCGGTGGCGAGGTCATCAGCGAAGAGGTCGGTCTCTCCCTCGAGACCGCCGGTCTCGAGCTGCTCGGCCGTGCGCGCAAGGTCGTCGTCACCAAGGACGAGACCACCATCGTCGACGGTGCCGGCGACGCCGACGCCATCGCCGGTCGCGTGAACCAGATCCGCGCCGAGATCGAGGCGTCGGACTCGGACTACGACCGCGAGAAGCTGCAGGAGCGTCTGGCCAAGCTGGCCGGCGGCGTTGCGGTCATCAAGGCCGGTGCCGCCACCGAGGTCGAGCTCAAGGAGCGCAAGCACCGCATCGAGGATGCCGTCCGCAACGCCAAGGCTGCGGTCGAGGAGGGCATCGTCGCCGGTGGTGGCGTCGCGCTGCTGCAGGCCGCGCCGGTTCTGGACGACCTGAAGCTCGAGGGTGACGAGGCCACCGGTGCCAACATCGTCAAGGTTGCCCTCGAGGCCCCGCTGAAGCAGATCGCCTTCAACGCCGGCCTCGAGCCCGGCGTCGTCGCCGAGAAGGTCCGCAACCTGCCCGCCGGCCACGGCCTCAACGCCGCCACCGGCGAGTACGAGGACCTGCTGGCTGCCGGCATCAACGACCCGGTCAAGGTCACCCGCTCGGCGCTGCAGAACGCGGCGTCCATCGCGGCCCTGTTCCTGACCACCGAGGCTGTCGTCGCCGACAAGCCGGAGAAGGCCGCCGCTCCCGCCGGCGACCCGACCGGCGGCATGGGTGGCATGGACTTCTGATCCACCCCCGACCGTCTTCGAGGCCCGGTTCCACTTCGGTGGGGCCGGGCCTCGTGGCGTCGAGGGCTCGGCCCCACCGAGCCGAGCGGCGGGGTGCGCAGGCCCCGGCGTGCGCGAAGTTCCGGCGGGTGCAGGAATGCCTGCCGGCGCCGGGAAATCGGGGAAATGTTCCGCCGCGCCGAGTGCAGGAGTGCAGTTCGGGGCGGCCGCGCGGCGCTTCCCGGGCAGCCGGGGACGCAATTCTTTTCGTCAAACATTCCGATTTTCCGCACTCACAATGCGGAAATCTTCGCGTTCCGGGATTTTCCGCTCTGCACCTGCGTAAATGCCGCGGAAATGCATCGAGAACAGGGCCGCATTTCCCGGGTGTGAATTGTCTCACCCCCTGAATTCGCCGGCTCGCAGCGCACAATTCGCGGAGCCCGTGCCACACTCGGAATGGTGATCGGGAACGATCCGGTCGCGTGCAGAAGCGGCGGGCCGGAAATTCCGGCCGGTCGAGAAACACGAGACAAAGGAGTCGAACAATGCTCGGATCCGTTCAGGACATTCTCAACCTCCTGCTGGAGACCTTCGGTGACTTCGCCGACATCCTCGGCACGGGCAGCGCGGAGGCCGGTGAGACCACCCAGCAGGCCGTGAGCTGATCGTCGGCCCGAGAGGGAGTCGGAGGGTTTCCCTTCTCGAGCTGCCTCGATCCACAGCACTCGGCCGCAGCGGCACACGTCGTCGCTGCGGCCGCGTGCTGTCCGGGGTTTCCCGGTGTGACCGGCCCGTTCCCATGAGGGGTGATTTTTCCGATTTCTGCGTTCTCGACTCGTGACATGTTGTAACAATGGCGTCGCGGTCGCAGTTCCAGACCGCGCATCCGTGACACCGACGAAATCAAGGAGGAGTCGCCATGGGGTCTCTCGCGGACATCATCGGTTGGGTACTCGAGAATTTCGATCTGCTGGAGGTTCTGGACTCGCTGAGTGCCGGCGACGACTAGCGGCCACCCACCACCTGGACGGAGAAGATCATGCTCGGCAGCCTGCTCGACCTCATCACGCCCATCCTCGAACTGATCGCAGACCTCGGCTCCGGCAGCGCGGACTAGCCCCGGGTCCCAGACCGCAGTCGAATCGCAGCCGCAGGATCTCCTGCGGCTGCGGTCGTGCGGGTGTCCGTCCGGTTCACACCGCCACGGCCGGGGCGACCGCACGCTTCGCCAGCCGCGCCGCGATCGCGGCACACACCAGGAGCTGGATCTGGTGGAACAACATGAGCGGCAGGACGATCAGCCCGATCGGCTGGCCCGGGAACAGCACCGTCGCCATCGGCAGTCCCGTGGCGAGCGACTTCGTCGAGCCGCAGAACAGGATCGTCGCGCGGTCCTCGTAGGAGAAGCCCAGGCGCGGTGCGCCGAACCACGTGATCGCCAGTACCAGCGCGAGCAGCACGAGGCACACGCCCACGAGGGCGAGCAGCCGCGCGGGCGACAGGCTCGACCAGATGCCCTCGTTCATGCCGCGGCTGAACGCGACGTACACGACGAGCAGGATCGAACCGCGGTCGACGATCTTCAGCGGCCTGCCGTGGGCCTTGACCCACCCGCCGATCCAGCGGCGCACGAGCTGGCCGGCGAGGAACGGAACCAGCAGCATAAGCACGATGTCGAGCACCGCAGAGGCGCTGAACGTCACACCCTGCGTGGTCATCGTCAGCGCGACGAGCAGCGGCGTGACGACGATGCCGAGCAGGCTCGACGCGCTGGCGGAAACGACCGCCCCCGGGATGTTGCCCCGCGCCACCGAGACCAGCGCGATCGACGACTGCACCGTCGAGGGCAGCAGGCACAGGTAGAGGACCCCGAGATACAGCGGCTCGGTCAGGACCGCCGGCACGAGGACCTTCGTCGCCAGGCCGAGCAGCGGGAACACCGCGAACGTGGTGGCGAGGATCGCCAGGTGCAGGCGCCAGTGCTTGAGGCCTTCGAGGGCCTCGTGCGTGGACAGGCGAGCCCCGTAGAGGAAGAACAGCAGGCCGATGGCGATCTTCGAGGCCCACGTGAAGGCGGTCAGGGCCGTGCCCTCGGCCGGCAGCAGCGCCGCGATCGCGACAGTGGCGAGGATGCCGACGAGGAAGGGGTCGAGGCGTCCGAGCACGGGGATCCTGGAGAACATGAGTCGACGCTAGGCCACCGCACGCCCATCCAGGAAACCGATCACCGCGATTACTGTAATCACGAATCGTGATTGAATACCGTGGTGTTCGATCCCGTCCACCTGCGCAGTTTCCTGGCCGTGGAACGCGCCCGCAGCTTCACACTCGCCGCGCGACGACTCGGCCTGCGTCAGTCCACGGTCAGCCAGCACGTCGGCAAGCTCGAACAGTCCGCCGGACGCCGGCTGTTCCTGCGAGACACGCACGCGGTCGATCTCACCGCCGACGGCGCAGCCATGCTCGGCTTCGCCCGGGACATTCTCGATCGGCACGACGCGGCCCGGCGGTACTTCTCGGAGTCGCCGATCAGCGGGCGGCTGCGCTTCGGGGCCTCGGAGGACCTGGTGCTGCACGAACTGCCCGCCATCCTCGCGGAGTTCCGGCGCAGTCATCCCCGGGTGGATTTCGAGCTCACCGTCGCGCTGAGCGAGGACCTGCATCGGCGCCTCGACGACGGGGACCTCGACCTGGTCTTCGGCAAGCGCCGGCCGGGGGAACGACACGGGGAGCTGATCTTCCGGGACCGGCTGGTGTTCCACGCCGCACCGGACTTCGTCGTCGAGCCCGACGGGCCGATCCCGCTGGTGACGTATCCGCCGCCGGCGCTGACCCGCGAGATCGCCCTCGACGCGCTCCGGCGCGCCGGACTCGGGGCGCGCATCACCTGCACCACCGACAGCCTCAACGGCCTGCGCGCAGCCGTCCTCGCCGGGCTCGGCGTCGTGCTCCACGCTGCCCGGCTGCCGCCGGCGGGGCTCGTTCCCGTGCGCGCGGGACGACTGCCCGACGCGGGGGAGGTCGAGTTCGTGCTGCTGTCGCGGCGTTCGGTCCTCAACGAACCCGAGCGGGCGCTGCGTGCCGTGATCCTCGCGAACGCCGACCGGCTCGGCCGGGACGGCTGACCGCCGTTGCGCGCGGCGTGCTCCCGTTCTGGCTGGAGGAGCGGGCACACGCCGCGGGGGAGATCGGTGGCTCGTCCCTCTCACTCGGGCAGCAGCATCCACAGCGCCAGGTAGACCAGCGCCGCACCGCCTCCGGTGACGAACGCGGCGACTACCACGCCGGCGCGGACGAGGTTGACGTCGATGCCGAAGTACTCGGCGAGACCGCCGCACACGCCACCGAGCATGCGCTGCGAGCGGGAACGGGCGAAGGGACGGGGACCGGGGGTGCTGTTCTCGAATGTCATGCGACAAGCGTGCCGCCGCGGGCCTGCCGGCCACATCGGGTGACGCCCCGATTCCTACCCTGATCTTTGGTCTCGGGGTTCGTCCTCAGCGGCGCTTGGCGAGCGTCTTCTTGAAGATCACCAGGGGCAGCAGCATCCGGGCGATCAGCGCGACGGCCCACACGATCACCGTCGCGAGGATCCAGGTCGCCGCGCCCCGGATCTGCAGGCCGTCGCTGACGAGCGAGGTGACGATCAGCGCCACCAGCGTCGAGATGAGCGCGCTGCTGCCCAGGAGCGCAGGGGTCTTGGTCACCGCCAGCTGACGCAGCAGGGGGTCGACGAGCATCGCGGCCACGGTGAACAGGACGACGGCGATGACGAAGGCGACGCCGTCGAGCGTCATGCCGGGCAGGACCCAGGCGCCGACGAGCAGCGCCAGTGCGTTGGCGAGCAGTGCGACGACCGTGGACGCGAGCAGACGGACCATGCCAGGAGAGTATCCCCCAGCGGCCGGGAGGGTGAACCGACAAGCCGACAAGGCGGGCCGGAATCCCGGCCCGCCTCGAGGCGCCGGATCGTCGGCGCGGCGCGAGAACTCGTCAGATGCAGACCACCGCCAGGCCCACGCCCCGCCAGACCTGCGTCTCGACGCGCTCGAATTCGTCCTTGTCGTGGTTGTACCGCATGTCGATCTCGGTGCGGTAGCCCCTGTCGCGCTGTTCGGTGACGTGGCAGTCGCCGGACGCCGTGCCGGCGCGGTTGACCACGCCGTACGGCACGCCCTGCGCCTCGAGCGCGGCCCGGGCGCTGTGTTCGCTCATGCCGACCACGTTCGGAGCCGGCTGGGCCGCCGCCGCGGTCCCGGCGCCCAGCAGCACCGCCGTCCCGGCGCCCAGCAACACCGCCGCGGCCGCCGCGCACACGGCCGCGGTGACGGAGGTGTGCAGCAAACCCCTTCCACGGCGGGATCTTTCGGGAACGGAGTGGGAACTGCTCATGGTGGATGTCATGCCTTTCAGCGTGCCGACCGGGGGGCCGGCTCCACATCGGGTGACGCCCCGATCCCTACCCTGATCTTTCGTCTCGGGGTTCGCGTGCGCTGCGCTCCGTAGGATCTGTGCATGGCCGGACCGACGCGTGTGGCGCTCGCCCTGGGCAGCGGGGGCGCACGCGGCTACGCCCACATCGGCGTGATCGAGGTGCTCGAGGAACGCGGCTTCGAGATCACCGGGGTGGCGGGCTCCTCCATGGGCGCACTCGTCGGCGGGCTGTACGCGGCGGGCAAGCTCGACGACTACACCCGCTGGGCGACGTCGTTGACCCAGCTCGACGTGCTGCGCCTGCTCGACGTGTCGCTGTCCGCGCCGGGCGCCATCCACGCCGAGAAGATCCTCGACAAGGTGCGCGAGATCCTCGGCGACACCCCCATCGAGGGGCTGCGGATCCCGTATACGGCGGTCGCGACGGACCTGGCCGCCGGCCGGTCCGTGTGGTTCCAGCGCGGCCCCGTCGACGTGGCGATCCGCGCCTCCATCGCGATCCCCGGCGTGATCACCCCGTACGTGCTCAACGGGCGGGTGCTCGCGGACGGCGGAATCCTCGATCCGCTGCCACTCGCCCCGATCCTCGCCGCCGGTGCCGACGTCACCATCGGTGTCAGTCTCGGGGCGGAGGAGCGCGACGTCGAGGGCGGCGCCCCGGCCCACGCGAGTGCGGAGCCGCGACCGGTCGACGAGTGGATCGGCCGCTTCCGCCGCAGCGCCGCGCAACTGCTCGAGCGCGACGTCGTCCGCTCGGTGGTCGGTCGCTTCGGCAGCGGGCAGGTGGCACGCAGCGATGCCGTGGAGGACCTGGCGCCCGAGGAGACCGAGGTCGTCGACGATCCGGTACCGGTCCCGAAGCTCAGCCGCTTCGAGGTGATGAACCGTTCGCTCGATCTGATGCAGTCGGCCCTGGCCCGGTATCAGCTCGCCGGGTATCCGCCGGACGTGCTCATCCGCGTCCCTCGCAAATCGGGGCGCAGCCTCGACTTCCACCGCGCGGCGGAGATGATCGCGCTCGGCCGCAGCCTCACGGAGTCCGCCCTCGACGCCGCGGGGCTCGGCGTCGCGCCGGTCGCCGAACCGGCTGACCCGGACACCGGAACCGCCTAGGCTGAGCCGGTGGAGACCGTACCGATCCAGCTGCCGGGCGGCACGACGACGCCGGTCCGCCTGTTTCCCGGTCCGGAACAACCGGCCCGCATCGACGTGCCACGGCCCGTGGTGGTGATCCTGCCCGGCCTCGGCATCCCGGCGGGCTACTACGAGCCCGTCGCCGAGGCGCTTACCGGGCACGGGTTCGACGCCGCGCTCTGCGAGCTGCCCGGGCAGGGCGACAGCCGCCCCCGTCCCGGACCCGACAGCGACTACGGCTACCAGGAACTGGTGGCCGTCGACCTGCCGGCGATGTTCGAGGTGGTGCACGAACGGTTCCTCGACTCCACCCCGTACCTCCTGGGGCATTCGATGGGCGGTCAGCTCGGAGCGCTCTATGCCTCCCGCAATCCCGGACGGCTCGGCGGGCTGATCCTCGTCGCCGCGGGCACCCCCTACTACCGTCACCACGCGGGCATCCGCGGGCCGGGGCTGCTCCTCGGGTCCGCGGCGATGTCGATCACCGCGAGCGTGGCCGGGTTCTGGCCCGGCGATCGGCTCGACGTCGCCGGTTTCGGCCGCCAGTCCCGGCTGCTCATCTCGGACTGGGCGCGCCTGGCCCGCAGCGGACGTTTCGAGCCCCGCGGCGCCGACGTCGACTACGAGCAGCGGCTGGCCGAGCTGAGCCTGCCGGTCCTGTCCGTCACCGTCGAGGGCGACGACATGACGCCCGTCCCCGCCGCCCGGCACCTGCTCGAGAAGATGCCTGCCGCGGACGTGACGACGTGGCACCAGTCCCGGCCGCTGGGGCACAACGGGTGGATCCGCGACAACGCGGACACCGTCGACCGCATCGCCGCCTGGTTGAAGGACCGGTGAGCGCGGCCTCCTACCGGGACAGCATGCGCTCGAGGAACGTGAACGTCAGTGCCGCCTTGAAGGCGGCCTGGGCGTTGTCCGCGGCACCGCCGTGCCCGCCCTCGATGTTCTCGTAGTACCAGACCTCGTGGCCCTGTTCCTCGAGCCGGGCCACCATCTTCCGGGCGTGACCGGGATGCACCCGGTCGTCCCGGGTCGAGGTGGTGATCAGGATCGGCGGGTACGCCGCGTCCGGGTCGGTGTTCTGGTACGGCGAGTACTCGCGCAGGAAGGCCCACTCGTCGGGGTCGTCGGGGTCGCCGTACTCGGCCATCCACGACGCCCCGGCGAGCAGCAGGTGATACCGCTTCATGTCCAGCAACGGCACCTGGCACACGATCGTCCCGAACAGTTCGGGATAGCGGGTGAGCATCACGCCCATGAGCAGACCGCCGTTGCTGCCACCCTGGATGCCGAGTCGGTCGGCGGTGGTGATGCCGCGAGCGACCAGATCCCGCGCCACCGCGGCGAAGTCCTCGAACACCCGGGGCCGGTTCTCCTTCAGCGCCTGGGTGTGCCACTGCGGCCCGTACTCTCCGCCGCCGCGGATGTTCGCGATCACGTAGGTGTACCCGCGTTCGAGCCACGCCAGGCCCACGCCGCCGCTGTACGCCGGCACCATCGAGTTCTCGAATCCGCCGTATCCGTACAGCAGGGTCGGCGCCGGGGACGAGGTGTTGCGGCCCACCACGAAGTACGGAACCTGGGTCCCGTCGTCCGAGGTGGCGAAATACTGTGTGACGCTGACATTCTCGGCGTCGAAGAACGCCGGGGCCTGCTTGATCGACTCCAGCGGGCTGCCGACCGTGCCGGACAGCAGCGTCGCGGGCACGGTGAAACCGCTGGAGTTGAGGAAGAATTCGTCGCTCTCGAGCGGGTCGACGTCGATCACGGAGGTGGAGGTCGCGGCCGGCACGTCCTCGAGGGGCCGATCGGTCCACCCGTCCGCTCCCGGGGTGAGCATCCGCACCTCGGTCTGCACGTCGCGCAGCGCGACCACCAGCAGGTGGTTCCGCGTCCAGGCGTACTGTTCCAGCGAGGTGTGCGCGTCCGGGGCGAACAGCACCGTCATCTCGCGCGACCCGGCCAGGAACTCGGGGTAGTTCGCGGCCAGCAGGGTGCCCGCCGGATGTCCGAGCCACGGCGACCGGGTCCTGATCAGCAGGTGGTCGCGGTACACGGAGACCTTCGCGTCGTCCGGGGCCTCGATCCGGACGAGTTCCCCGTCGGGCCGCAACTCGAAACGGTGCGACGTGTAGAAGTCGATCGCGCGCTCGACGAAACTGCGCTCGAAGCCGGGGGTGCGGTCGAACCAGGCGGAGACGGCGACGTCGGACTTGTCGCCCTCGTACACCGTCTCGGCCTCGGACAGCGGGGTACCGCGGCGCCAGCGCTTGGCCAGGCGCGGATACCCGGAGTCGGTGAGCGAGCCGTCGCCGAAGTCGGTGCCGACGTACACGGTGTCCGCATCGATCCAGCCGATGTCGGTCTTCGCCTCCGGCACCGTGAAACTGTCCGGTCCGTCGACGAACTTCCGTGACTCCACATCGAACTCGCGGATCACGGTGGCGTCGGCGCCGCCGCGCGACAGGCCGATCAGGGCCCGGGACTGGTCGGGCCGCAGCACCTGCGCGCCCGACCACACCCAGTTCTCGCCCTCCGCCTCGGCGACCGCGTCGAGATCGACCAGCACGTCCCAGTCCGGGGCGTCGCGCAGGTATTGCTCCATGGTGGTGCGCCGCCACAGACCGCGCACGTGCCGAGCGTCGCGCCAGTAGTTGTACAGGTACTCGCCGCGACGCCGCGCGTACGGAATGCGCGCGTCGGTGTCGAGGACCTCCCGGATCCGGGACTGCAGCGTCTCGAACGCCTCGGTGCGGGTGTACTCGTCGACGGTGCGGTCGTTGTGCGCGCGCACCCACCCGAGTTGCTCGTCGCCGGTGACGTCCTCGAGCCAGAGGTACGGGTCCTTCGTGTCGTCGGTCATGGGTAATTGTTACTCATCCGGCCCCGGGCGACCCGGTGGGGACCGCGGCGCGCGACAGGAACGCCCCACCCGCCACACTGGCGGCATGCAGCTCCACCCCTCCGACGCCCAGCGGGACTGGCTCGACGACCGCGTCCGCGGCGACCAGTTCCTGCTGTTCTGCTTCGAGGGGCCGGCCGGCGACCCGGACCGCCTGGTGGCGGAGCTGCGGCGACGGGCGTCGGCCGTCGCCGAGCTGCGGCTGCACGCCGTGGCGGTGCCGGGCGATCTGGACTATCCGTACTGGGCGGCCGGGCCCGTCGGCGCCGACCGGTTCGTCGTGCACCGGCTGCCGGATCCGTCCTGGCCGGGCGTGCAGGAGGCTCTCGGTGAGCTGCTCACCGACCGGCTCGACATCCGGGCCTCGCCGTGGCGGCTGCACCTGCTGCCCGGCGTGACGGGGGCACCGCGCTGCACCACGGCCGCAACCGTTGTCGTGCTGCAGGTTTCGCACGCCTTCGCGGACGGTACCCGCGCGTCCGCCCTGGCCCGGGCGTTGCTGTCCGGCACCGCCCTCGCCGGCGACGGGGCCCCGGCCGGGCCCGAGGCGCCGTCGGTGCCGGTGATGCTGTTGCGAGCCGCGGCCCGGGTGCCGATCCAGCTGGGCTCGCTGTTGGTGACGGGGGCCCGCGCGGGCCGCGCCGAACGCGAACTGGCCGATCCGGCCGTCCCGCCGCCGGCCCCGGGATGCCCGCCGAGCGCCGTGAACACCGACCCCGGCCCGCGGCGCGCGGTGCGGACGATCGTGTGCCCGGCGACGGACCTGCGCACGGTGGGGACCGTGACCGTCGGTGCGCTGACCGCGATCGGGTCCGCGCTCGCCGAGTTCCTCGGCGACTTCCCGGCCGACCGGCTCGGCGCGGAGGTGCCCGTCGCTGTCTCTGGAAACAGGTTGTCGCGCAACGCCTACCGCAGCACCGGCGTCCGGCTGTTCGCGCACGTGCGCGATCCCCGTGAACGCGCCGCGGCCATCGCGGACGACCTGGCGCAGCGGCGGCGACGGATCACGCATCCGGCCATGGATCTGCGGGATCGTCCGCTCGCGCACGTCCCGGCACCGCTGCTGCGGTTCGGGCTCGCCCGCGCCGACTTCGGCGCGGTGCCGCGGACCGTCACCGGCAACACGGTCGTGTCGAGCGTGTACCGCGGCGCGGGCGATCTGGTGCTCGGTGGCGCCGTCGTGCGCTTCACCGCCGGTTTCCCGGGCCTGTCGCCCGTCATGGGACTGACCCACGGCGTGCACGGGATCGGCGACGTGGTCACGCTGTCGGTCACGACCAGTCCGCAGGTGATCGAGCCCGGGGAACTGGACCGGTACGGGACCGTGCTGCGTGCCGCCGTCGCGCAGGTGGCGCGCGCGTAGGGAAGGTGCGCCCGGACCGCCCCGGGCGCTGTCGAGCAACTGCTTGGTTCGGGGCGGTTGCGACTGTAGCGTGCCGGTCGGAACCGGATCGACGAGGGAGTGACGATGGGTGTGTATGCGGTGACCGGTGCGGCGTCGGGGATGGGCCGGGCCGCCGCGGATCGGCTGCGGGCAGCCGGTCACACGGTGATCGGGATCGATCTGAAGGAGGGCGACGTCGTCGCCGACCTCTCGACCCCGGCGGGACGTTCCGACGCGGTGCGGCAGACCCTCGAGCGGGTCGGGAACCGGCTCGACGGTGCGGTCCTCGCCGCGGGCCTCGGTCCGGTGCCCGGCAAGGAACAGGCCATTGCCCAGGTCAACGTCCGGGGCGTGATCGAGCTGCTCGAGGGGTGGCGGCCGGCGCTCGCCGCGACCGGCAACAGCAAGGTCGTCGTGTTCGGGTCGAATTCGACGACCACCACCCCGGCCGTCCCGATGTCGGCGGTGCGGGCGTTTCTCGCGGGTGACCTGGAGAAGGGCGTGCGGCGGGCGGGCCGGATCCGGCCGGCGGCCGCCCCGTTCACCTACGCCGCGTCGAAGATCGCCGTCACCCACTGGGCACGCCGGAACGCGGTGACCCCGGACTGGGCGGGGTCGGGGATCCGGCTGAACGTCCTCGCGCCGGGCGCGGTGGCGACTCCGTTGCTCGAGACTCAGCTCGCGAGCCCGGAAGGTAAGCGGGTCAGGAGTTTTCCGGTTCCGATCGGCGGGTTCGGTGATCCGGACCGGATCGCCGAGTGGGTGGAGTTCATGCTCTCGCCGGCCGCGGACTTCCTCGTGGGCTCCGTCGTGGTGGTCGACGGCGGCAGCGAGGCGTGGTTCCGTGCCGTCGACTGGCCGCGGCCGGTGCCGGTGCGGAAGGTGCTGCGGTACGTGCAGCGGATGCGGAGCTTCCGCCGCTGAGTCAGCGCTGCGCCCGAGGGGGCGGTTGTCGCGGGCGGCTCTCGATGTTCGTCGCGGCAGTGTCCCCCTCGCCGCGGCAGCGTCCTCTTGGCCGCGGTGATCCCCCGCTCGACGCCGTGCGCCTGCCCGATTCGTGCCGCATGTCGGGGCTACCGGCAAGTAACCGGACCATCCGCAGACACGCCGGAGCGGCAGGTCTACCCTGTTTGTTCGTGACCTCACACTATGACGTCGTTGTCCTCGGAGCCGGTCCCGGTGGGTACGTCGCTGCTATCCGCGCGGCACAGCTGGGACTGAGTACCGCCATCATCGAGAAGAAGTACTGGGGTGGTGTCTGCCTGAACGTGGGCTGCATTCCCTCCAAGGCGCTTCTCCGCAATGCCGAACTGGCGCATCTCTTCACGAAAGAGGCCAAGACGTTCGGCATGTCCGGGGACGTGTCCTTCGACTTCGGCGCCGCCGTGGACCGCAGCCGCAAGGTCGCGGACGGCCGCGTCAAGGGCGTGCACTTCCTGATGAAGAAGAACAAGATCACCGAATACGACGGTGCGGGTTCCTTCGTCGATGCCAACACCATCTCGGTCGAGCTCAATAAGGGCGGAACCGAGACGGTGACGTTCGACAACGCGATCATCGCGACCGGTTCGGTCACCAAGCTGCTGCCCGGCACCGAGCTGAGCAAGAACGTCGTCACCTACGAGGAGCAGATCCTCACCCGTGAGCTGCCGGGCTCGATCCTCATCGTCGGTGCCGGCGCCATCGGTATGGAATTCGGCTACGTGCTGGCCAACTACGGCGTGGACGTCACCGTCGTCGAGTTCCTCGACCGTGCGCTGCCCAACGAGGACGCCGACATCTCCAAGGAGATCGCGAAGGCGTACAAGAAGCTCGGCGTGAAGATCATGACCGGTGCCGCGGTGCAGTCGATCGACGACGACGGCAACAAGGTGACCGTCGCGATCAAGGACAACAAGTCCGGCAACGTCGAGTCCGTCGTCGTCGACAAGGTCATGCAGTCGGTCGGGTTCGCCCCGCGCGTGGAGGGCTTCGGCCTCGAGAACACCGGTGTCGCCCTCACCGACCGCGGCGCCATCGCCATCGACGACGTGATGCGCACGAACGTGCCGCACATCTACGCCATCGGTGACGTCACCGCCAAGCTCATGCTGGCGCACGTCGCCGAGGCGATGGGCGTGGTCGCGGCCGAGACCATCGGCGGCGCCGAGACCCTCACCTTCGACGACTACCGGATGATGCCGCGCGCGACGTTCTGCCAGCCGCAGGTCGCCAGCTTCGGCCTGACCGAGCAGCAGGCGCGCGACGAGGGTTACGACGTCAAGGTCGCGACCTTCCCCTTCACCGCGAACGGCAAGGCCCACGGCCTCGGCGACCCCAACGGCTTCGTCAAGCTGATCGCCGACAACAAGCACGGGGAACTGCTCGGCGGCCACCTGATCGGCCCCGACGTCTCCGAACTTCTGCCCGAGCTGACCCTCGCGCAGAAGTGGGACCTGACGGTCAACGAACTGGCCCGCAACGTCCACACCCACCCGACGCTGAGCGAGGCGCTGCAGGAGGCCATCCACGGCCTCGCAGGGCACATGATCAACTTCTGATCTCAGCGCGTCGAAGAGCCTCCGCACGGGCAGATCCCCGTTCGGATGTACCGGCTTCAGCCCGTGGCGACCGAAACGTCGCCGCGGGCTGTCGTCGTCTTCGGAGACGAAACCTGATTCGATACCCGTGACGCGGGGTACCTTCCCCCCATGGCGGAACGTGGCGCGCGACCCGAGGTGCATCCGGTGCGCAGGATGATGTTGCGCGCCGTGCGACACCTGTTCACCCCCCTTCGTCCCGACGACTACCTCGAGATGATCAATCCCCTGTGGACCACCAGGGAGCTGCGGGGCCGGGTGGAGCGGGTGGTGCCCGAAGGTTCCCGTGCGGCGTCCGTGCTGATCCGTCCCGCGTACGAGTGGCGGGGGCACCGTCCCGGCCAGTACGTGCGGCTGGGGGTGATCATCGACGGCGTCTACCACTGGCGCGCCTACTCGCTGACCTCCGATCCCGAGCCCGAGGACGGGCTGATCAGCGTCACCCCGAAGGTCGTCGAGAGCGGCGTGGTCTCGCCGCACCTGGTGCGCCGGATCCGGCCCGGCGACGTGGTGCGGCTCGGCGAGGTCGAGGGTGTGTTCACCCTGCCCGACCCGCTGCCGGGGAAGATGCTGTTCGTCAGTGCCGGTAGCGGTATCACGCCGATCATGAGCATGCTGCGCAGCCTGGACCACCGCGACGCCCTCGACGACGTCGTCCTGGTCCATTCGGCCCGTACCGCCGACGAGGTCATCTTCGCGTCCGTGCTGCGCGACCTCGACGCGCGTCGTCCCGGGTTCCGCCTGGTGCTGCGGCTCACCGCGGAGCAGGGCCGCATGACGCCGGCCGATCTGGACGAGCTGTGCCCCGACTGGCGGGAGCGGGAGGCGTTCTGCTCCGGGCCCGGCGAGATGCTCGATGCGTGCGTCGAGCACTGGAACGACCACGGTGATCCGAAAAAACTCCACATGGAGCGTTTCCAGCCGATCATCGGCGGGAATGCGGGATCGGGTGAGGGCGGCACGGTTCACTTCCTCGACAGCGAGGCCGACGTCGAATGCGACGGCGGCACGCCGATCCTGGTAGCGGGCGAGAAGGCCGGCCTGCAGCTTCCGTACGGATGCCGGATCGGGATCTGCCATACCTGCGTGGGCACGCTGCGGTCCGGCAAGGTGCGGGACCTGCGCACGGACGAGGTCGCCGAACCCGTCGGCGCCGCGGTCCGCACATGCATCCACACCGCCGAAGGCGACATCGAAATCGAGCTGTGAACGAAAGGAACGCGAGATGACGACGGAGATCGAAAGTCCGCTCGCGCATCTGAGCGAGGAAACGCTCGAGGCATTGGCGAAGGAGTTCGACGCCATCCACGACCGGGTCTACGCCGACCTGGGGGAGCGCGACCGCCGCTACATCAAGACGGTGATCGCGACGCAGCGACAGCTCGCCGTCGCCGGCCGTGCCCTGCTGCTCGGCTCGGCGTCCAAGCCGGCGTGGGTCGCGGGCACCGCATGCCTCGGCATGGCCAAGATCCTCGAGAACATGGAGATCGGCCACAACGTGATGCACGGGCAGTGGGACTGGATGAACGATCCGGACATCCACTCGTCGGTGTGGGACTGGGACACCGCGTCGACCGCGGCAGGCTGGAAGCACTCCCACAACTACATTCACCACACCTTCACCAACATCCGCGGCAAGGACAAGGATCTCGGGTACGAGATCATGCGGATAGACCCGCACCAGAAGTGGCATCCGGTCTACCTGGCGCAGCCGTTCTACAACGTGCTGCTCATGGCGTTCTTCGAGTGGGGCGTGGCGCTGCACGACCTCGATCTCGATGCGTTGTGGGCGGGGGAGAAGACCCCGGCGCAGGTGCTCGAGGAACTGAAGGGCATCGCAGGCAAGGCGCGGCGGCAGTTCGTCAAGGACTACGTGGGCTGGCCCCTGGTCTCCGCCGGCGCGTTCGCCGCCGCGGCGCTGCTGTCGGGCGGCCGGATGCCGCAGCCGGCCACCTCCCGGATCGCGCGCCGGCTGCGCGGACTCGGCCGCCTCGGGCGTGGCCGCGCGGCCGGCCGCCGGGCGGACCTCGTCGCAGACGTGCTCGACAAGGTCCTGCCGGGCGTGGAGAAGACGTTCCTCGCCACCCTGGCGGCGGACTTCACCGCCAACATCATCCGCAACGTGTGGTCGCACGCGATCATCTTCTGCGGCCACTTCCCGGACCAGACGTACACCTTCAGCCGGAAGGAGGTCGAGAACGAGAGCCGCGGCGGATGGTACGTCCGCCAGCTGGTCGGTGCGGCCAACATCGAGGGCAGTCCGCTGTTCCACGTGATCAGCGGGAACCTCGGCTACCAGGTCGAACACCACCTCTACCCCGACATGCCGAGCACCCGGTACTCCGAGGTGGCGCCCGAGGTGAAGGACATCTGCGAGCGCTACGGACTGCCGTACAACACCGGGCCCCTGTCCAGGCAGTGGGGCACCGTGCACCGGACGATCCTGCGCCTCGCGCTCCCCGGCGGCAAGCCGCGGCCGAAGCCCGGTCCGTACCGCAGCGCGGACGATCCGTCGTCACGGAAGCCGGCGACGAGCGAGGCCGCCCGGTTCCGCAGCCGACTGCCCGCGGACCACCCCGCAGCGGGCCCGGAGCACGAGCACGGTGGTGTGGAGGTCGAACCGCCGCCGCGCTGACGATCGTTGCTACGGCCGATGGGTCCGGTCGTACTCCGCTTGTGCCGCAAGCACTTCCGTCATACTCGACTCGAGTACCCCGATGAGGGCACGCAGGTGCTCGGCGACCTGCGCGCCGAGTGGCGTGAGGCTGTACTCGACCTTGGGCGGAATGGTCGTTTCCACCCGCCGGTGGACGAGGCCGTCGCGCTCGAGCTGCTGCAGCGTCTGGGACAGCATGCGCTCGCTCACCCCGTCGACGTGTCGGCGCAGTTCACCGAACCGGTGCGGGCCCTCGCTCAGGGCGGCCAGGGCGAGCACGCCCCAGCGGCCGGTCGCGTTCTGCAGGACCTGCCGGGACGTGCACGCCCGGGCGAACACGTTCGCTTCGAGTGCGGGATCCGTCGTCACGCCTCCCAGCGTACATGCACGAACACTACGTGATGTACTTACTGAAGTGGTTGCACTTACGATTAGTAAGTGATTTGATGGCGGTGTTCCCGACTTCCGTTCTCGAGGAGATCTCATGACCATCGCCGTCACCGGTGCCACCGGCCACCTCGGCCACCACGTCGTCACCGCCCTGCTCGACCGCGGTGCCGAGCCGTCCGACGTCGTCGCGATCGTCCGCGACGCCGCGAAGGCTGCCGACCTCATCGCCCGGGGCGTGCAGGTGCGCGTCGCCGACTACGCCGACCGGGACGCACTCGTCGCCGCCCTGGCCGGCGTCGACAAGCTCCTGCTGATCTCCGGTAGCGAGGTCGGTCGGCGGATTGCGCAGCACACCAACGTCATCGAGGCCGCGAAGGCTGCAGGGGTCGGCCTCGTGGCCTACACCAGCGTCCTCGACGCGCAGCGCAGCCCCCTGGCCCTGGCCGCCGAGCACAAGGCCACCGAGGACCTGCTCGCCGCCTCCGGGCTGGACGTCGTGCTGCTGCGCAACGGCTGGTACTGGGAGAACTATGCCGCGGTCGTCGACACGGCGAAGGCGACCGGCGCCCTGTTCGGCGCCGCCGGCACCGGCCGCGTCGCCGGTGCCGCCCGCAAGGATTATGCGGAGGCCGCCGCCGCTGTGCTGCTCGCCGGCGACCACGCCGGCCGGATCTACGAACTCGGCGGCGACGAGCGCCTCACCTACGTGGAACTCGCCGACGTCCTGTCCGGGATCGTCGGCGCGCCCGTCGCCTACAAGGACCTGCCCCGGGACGAGTACACGAAGGTCCTCGAGAGCGCCGGGGTGCCCGCTCCGATGGCCGCTATCCTCGCAGACTCCGACGCGGGCATCGCCGTCGGCGCCCTCGACACCGACAGCAGCGACCTGCAGCGGCTCATCGGACGCCCGAGCACGCCGGTGGCCACGGTGCTGAGCCGGTAATCCACACGGTGAACCGGAATCCGCCCACGACACAGCATGGGCAGATTCCGGCTCCGCGAGCGGATCCAGGTTGTCCACAGGCGGCCGCTTCATCCCCAGATGTGCCGGTGCGTCCCGATCTGCGCCGGCTCGACGCGGCGCATGCGCCACGCTCGGTCCATGACCGATCCCACAGCCCTGACCAGACGGGATCTGCTGGCGCAGGGTGTCACCGACGACCGGCTCCGGGCCGCGCTGCGGACAGGCGACCTCGTCGCGCTGAAACGGGGCGTGTATCTGCGGCGGGCGGACGACGGCCCGCTCGACGACACCGGCCGGCACCGGGTCCTGGCACGGCACGTCGGGTCGGGTCTCCGCCCGGGGGATGCGCTCAGCCACGTGTCCGCCGCCGTCCTGCTGGGCCTGGACGTGTGGAACGCGGATCTGCGCCGCGTACACGTCTCGCGGACGTCCGCGAGTGGGCGCAGGGTCACGTACCTCCACGTCCATGCAACCGACTGGTGCGACGGCGATGTCGTCACGCTCGACGGTGTCCGCGTCACCTCGGTGGCGCGCACCATCGTCGACCTCGGCCGGTCGCTGCCACTCGAGGAGGCGGTCGTCGCCGGGGACTCCGGACTGCGTGCCGATGCGGCCGCCCGCGACCGGTTGCCCGCAGTTCTCGCCGCGGCCCGTCACCGCACCGGGGTGTCCCGGGCCGCCGCCGTCGTGGACCTGCTCGACGGACGGAGCGAGAGTGTCGGGGAGTCGGTGTCGCGCCTGCGCATGGCGCGATTCGGCCTGCCGGTACCTGCCCTTCAACACGAGGTCGCGGCTCGGGACGGGCGCCGGTACCGCGTCGACTTCTTCTGGGAATCGCAGGGCGTCGTCGGCGAATTCGACGGTGCCGGGAAGTACGCCGACCGCCGCGACCTCGTCGCCGAGAAGCACCGCGAGGACGCTCTGCGTGACCTCGGCTTCGAGGTCGTGCGGTGGACATGGGCCGACCTGGAGCGGTTCGAGGTCGTCGCCCGGAGGTTCGCCCGGGCCGTCGCTCGAAGATCCACGCGGGAATTCAGCGAGTCCGGTAGGCCACCCAGCCGCCGAACTCGGTGATGTCGACGGCGTCCGCCGCGGCGTCGTGCGTGCAACCGAATCCGACGACCCACCGCCCGTCCGAGAGTTCGACGCTGGTCAGCGTCATCGGCGCGGGCAGCGCGGCCAGGAACCGGCCCAGGCCGGCCTCCGAGACCCGGAACACCTCGCCGGCGATCGGCGCGCCCCGGCCGGCGCCGTGGCGGACGAGACCGGGCTTCGGGGGAGTGGTGTTCAGCGCCGTCAGGCGGTACGCGTCGGACGTGCGGACCTCCTCGACGAACCGGGCACCGATCTCCTCGAGCTGGAAGTGCAATGGCTGGTCGCGCAGGTGCGCCCCGAACACCGCCAGCTCGACCCCGCCGGAGGCGAATCCCGGCGCGGCGACGCCCGTCAACCGCGCCGCGAGATCCACGGCGACCTGGTCGGCGAAGGCCGGCACCACGAACATCACCCCGAAGGGGTGGCCCTCGGCGGTCGGTGCACCCGGTACCGCGACCGCGGCCATGTCGAGCAGATTGCAGAAGTTCGTGAACGTGCCCATCCGCCGGTTGATCCCGATCGGGTCGGACTGTACCGCCGCGATCGTGGGATGCTCGGTGGTGGTGGGCAGCAGCAGCCCGGCGAATCCGTCGAGGAGGTCCGCCGCGAACGCCTTGGCGTGGGTCAGGGTGTCGAGATCGGCCACCAGTTCGTGCGCCGCGGGGCGCTCCGCGGCCGCGACGATCGCCGCGACCGTCGGATCCGCCCCGGCGGGGCTCGTCGCCAGGAACTCCCCGACGGCCGCGTACCGCTGCGCGACGACGGCACCGTCGTAGAGCAGTGTCGCCGCGTCCAGCAGCGGCGAGACGTCGACCTCGGTCACCTCGAGTCCCGCCGCACGCCCTGCGGCGACGGTGCGCGCGAACGCCTCTCGATACTCGTCGCACAACTCGACGAGGTTCTCCGCGCGCGGCACCGCCACACGCGGCGTGGACGGCGCGGCGAACGGCACATCCGACGGCCACCTCCGGCTGCGCGGGTCGCGCGGTTCCGGCCCGGCCATCACCTTCGCCGCCGTCACGGCCAGGTCGAGCGACGTGGCGAACACGGTGAGGCAGTCGTAGTCCACGCACGCCGGCACCACGCCGTGGGCCGGGATCACGCCGAGCGTGGCCTTGATGCCCACCAGTCCCTGCAGCGCGGCCGGGACCCGGCCGGAACCCGCGGTGTCCGTGCCGATCCCGATGTCCGCGATGCCCAGCGCGACCGCGGTCGCCGAGCCCGAACTCGATCCGCCCGATATGCGTTCGGGATCCCAGGAACAGCGCACCGCCCCGTACGGGCTGCGGGTGCCGACGAGGCCGGTGGCGAACTGGTCGAGGTTGGTCTTGCCCAGGATCACCGCACCGGCATCGACGAGGCGCGCGACGCCCGACGCGGTGTCCGTGGGGGTGTAGGCGAACTCGGGGCAGCCGGCCGTGGTGGGTATGCCGGCGACGTCCACGTTGTCTTTCACCGCCACGATCAGGCCCGCGAGCGGCAGGTCCTCGCCCGCCGCGACGCGCGCGTCCACGGCGTCGGCGTCGGCGAGCACATCCGCGGCCGGCCGCAGCGCGATCCACACCTCGGGCCGGTCCACCTCGCCGAGGCGGCGCAGCGCCGCCTCCGCTCGGGCCCTGCTCGACGACGGCGCAGCCGAAAGTCCATTTTCCACAACGATGCTCATGCTGCTCCGATCACGAGAAGGGGGGTGCCGGGGGCGACTTTCGCGCCCGGCCCGACGAGGACCTTCAGGACGGTCCCTTCGACGGCTGCCGGCACGGGCATTTCCAGCTTCATGGCCTCGAGGATGACGGCGGTGTCGTCGGCGGCGACCCGTTCGCCCTCTGCCACCTCGACCCGCCAGACGTTGCCGACCATGGGGGCCTCGACGACGACCGATCCCGCCGGCATTCCGGCGAGCGGGTCGACGGGCTCGACCACCTCGATCGGCGCCGGCTCGGTCCGGTCGAACTCACCGGCCGCGTGCCACGCCTGCTTCTCGGTTTCGAACGCCGCGGACTGACGCTCGTGGAACGCGTCGATGGACTCGGCGTTCTCCGCCAGGAACCGCAGGTGGTCGGCGAGGGCGAACGTGCCCTCGGAGACCTCGGCGTCGAACCGGCCCGCCAGGGACGCGGCGCGGTACTCGAGCAGCTGCTCCGGGCTCACCGGTTCCCACACGATCCGGTCGAAGAAGCGGAACAGCCACGGCTTGCCGTCCTCGAACGGGCCGGCCTGCCGGTACCCGGACCAGATCGGCACCGTCCGGCCGATCAGCTGGTAGCCGCCGGGGGACTCCATGCCGTAGACGCACAGGTACTTCCCGCCGATGCCCACGGCGTCCGACGGGGTCCACGTACGCGCCGGGTTGTACTTCGTCGTCACGAGCCGGTGCCGGGGATCGAGCGGAACGGCCAGGGGCGCACCGAGATATACGTCGCCGAGGCCGAGGACGAGGTACTCGGCGTCGAACACCGTGTCCCGGACCTGCTCGACCGAGTCGAGTCCGTTGATGCGCCGGATGAACTCGGTGTTCGACGGCAGCCACGGCGCCGAGTCGCGCACACCGCTGTGGTAGCGGGAGATCGCCTCGGAGATCGACGGGTCGTCGAACGAGAGCGGCAGCCGGACGGTGCGGCTGGGCACCACCAGATCGTGGGTGGCCGGCAGTTCCGTCTCGAGGTCCTGCAGCGTCCCGAGCAGGCGGTGCTGGGGCAGCACCTCCGGGTCGAAGTGCACGTGCAGCGACCGCACCCCCGGCGTGACGTCGACGATCCCCGGCAGACGCACGGCCGCGAGCGCCTCGGACAGGGCGTGCACCCGCATCCGCAACCCCAGGTCGAGCACCATGTCGCCGTACTCGACGAGGATGTTGTCGTCGCCGCCGCGCAGGTACACCACCTCGGGACGGTCCAGGAACGCCGGGGTACCGGCCAGCCGGCCGCCGTCGAGCGCGGCGGGCCGCGCCACGGGCGGGACGTCGCGGGCGCGGGCGGCCGCGCCGCGCAGCTCGACCGCCGCCTCGTCGGTCACGGGGACGAACCGCACCGAATCCCCGGGCCGGATCTGCCCCATCTTCCAGCGGTGACCGGAGACGACCGTGAGCGGGCAGGCGAACCCGCCCAGGCTCGGGCCGTCCGGACCGAGCAGGATCGGGGTGTCGCCGGAAACGTTGAGCGCGCCCACCGAGTAGGGGTTGTCGTGCAGGTTCGACGGGTGCAGCCCGGCCTCGCCGCCGTCCGTCCGCGACCAGGTGGGCTTCGGGCCGTCCAGGCGGATGCCGGTGCGGTTCGCGTGGGACTGCACCGTCCACGTGGTGTCGTAGAACTGGGCCAGGTCGTCCTCGGTGAAGTAGGCCGGTGCGGGCTGCGGACCCTCGGTGACGGCGAGATGCCACGTGTGGGTGAACTCCGGGCGACGGTCCACGGGTACGGGTAAGGGTACGGGTGCGGGGCCGGCAGGGGCGGGGGACTCCGCCACGCCGAGCACATCACCCGTGGCCACGGCTCTACCGGTGACGCCGCCGAAGCCGCCGAGGGTGAACGTCGAGGCGCTGCCGTGGTAGAGCGGGGCGTCGAGCCCGCCCCGCACCGCGACGTAGGTGCGCAGGCCCTGCTCGGCCGGGGCGCCGACGTCGAGCACGCCGCCGGCCGGCACCTCCACGGGCTCCCACATCGGCACGGGCACCCCGTCGACGGTGGCGACGACCGGGGCGCCGGTGACGCACACGAGTGTCGGATCGGAGAACTTCAGGCGCGGGCCCTGCAGCGTGCATTCCAGCGCCGGTGCCCCCTCCGGGTTGCCGACGGCGCCGTTGGCCGCGCGCATCGACAGGTCGTCCATCGGGCCCGACGGCGGAATGCCGACCTCCCACAGACCGATCCGGCCGGGGAAGTCCTGCACCGTGGTCATGGTGCCCGCGCGCAGCACGTCGATGCGGTGGCCCGTCGCCCGCACGTCCCGCAGCGTCGCGGTGGTGTGTGCGGCCTCGAGCACCGGCTCGGCGGTGCAGATGCGCCGCAGCTGCGGCAGGTTCGTCTGCACGCCGTACAGGTGGGTGTCGTCGAGCGCCTCGGTGAGCGCCGCGAACGCGGTGCGCCGGGACTCGCCGCGCACGATGATCTTGGCGAGCATCGGATCGTAGAACGAGCTCACCTCGGTGCCGGTGTCCACCCACGTCTCGACGCGGGTGTGGGCCGGGAACTCGACGGCGGTGAGCAGTCCGGCGCTGGGCCGGTAATCGTGCCCCGGGTCCTCCGCGTACACGCGCGCCTCCACGGCGTGACCGGTGATCCGCGGGCCGCCGTCGGGCAGCGCGTCGAGCATCTCGGTCTCGCCCCGGCCGAGCCGCAGCATCCACTCGACCAGGTCCACACCGGTGACCTCCTCGGTGACCGGATGCTCGACCTGCAGGCGGGTGTTCATCTCGAGGAACGATGCCTCGCCGCGTTCGACGTCGTAGACGAATTCGACGGTGCCGGCGGAGCGGTAGCTCACCGACGAGGCGAGCCGGCGCGACGACGCGAGCAGTTCCTCGACGACCGCGTCGGGCAGGTTCGGGGCGGGCGCCTCCTCGACGACCTTCTGGTTGCGTCGCTGCAGCGAGCAGTCGCGCGTGCCGAGGCTGATCGTGCGGCCGCGGCCGTCGCCGAACACCTGCACCTCGATGTGGCGGGCGTGTGCGACGAACCGTTCGAGGAACACGCCCGACGAGGAGAAGTTCGCGGACGCGAGGCGCTGCACCCGCTCGTACGCGTCCCGCAGCTCGTCGGGGGTGTGACAGGCCTGCATGCCGATGCCACCACCGCCGCCGACGGCCTTGAGCATCACGGGGTATCCCACGGATTCGGCCGCGGCGAGGGCGGCGTCGACGGACCCGAGCAGGCCGCTGCCCTCGACGAGCGGGACGCCGACGGCGCGCGCCGCCTCGCGAGCGGTGTGCTTGTCGCCGAAGACCCGCAGCTGCTCGGGCGTGGGCCCGATGAACGCGATGCCCGCCGCCTCGCAGGCAGCCGCGAATTCCGCGTTCTCCGAGAGGAACCCGTACCCGGGGTGGACTGCGCCGGCACCGGTCGAGAGGGCCGCCTCGATCACCAGATCTGCCCGCAGGTACGACTCCGCGGCCGGGGCGGGACCGAGGCGCACGGCCATGTCCGCCATTTCGACGTGCGCGGCGGACGCGTCCGCATCCGAGTACACGGCGACGGTCTTCAGCCCCAGTGTGTGCGCCGAACGCATGATCCGGCAGGCGATCTCGCCGCGGTTGGCGACGAGCAGGGTGTCGAAAGCGAACGTCACGACAGGCTCCTTCGGTGACGGAGAAGAGGAAGGTATGGGGGCGGAACCGGATGTCAGTGAGCGAACGACATCGCGGTGACGGCGCGGGTCACCCGGTCGAGCACCACTGCGAGGGATTCGCCGATGTGCCGGTGCAGCAACCGGTGGGCACGCTCGAGCTCGTCGCCGAGCACGGCGTCGACGATGGTGAGGTGCTCGGCGATCGACGTCTCGATCCGGCTGTTGACCATGAAGTCGTACATCCGCACGTGCCGGATCCGGGAGTTGACCGACTCGAGCGAGCCGGCCAGTTCCGCGTTGCCCGATGCGGCGAGCAGTGCGACGTGGAACTCCTCGTCGAGCACCACGAAGCCCGGTTCCTGCTGGGGCGGGTCGGCGGACAGGCGCACCCACCGTTCGCGTTCGGCGGTGAGGGCGGCGCGGTCGTGCCGCACATCGGGATTGTCGATCGCCCGCGCAATGCCCTGCAGTTCCAGGGTGATCCGCAGCTCGTAGAGGTCGCGGATGCGGGGGATGCTCGGCGGCACCGGAGAGAATCCGTACTCCTCGCGGCGCAGCAGGCCGTCCGCGCACAGCATCGCGAGGGCCTCCCGGACCGGGGTGCGGGAGATGCCGAAGCGCGCGGACAGTTTCGGCTCGGTCAGCCGCTCACCGACCGGGATCGAGCCGTTCATCAGCTCGGTGCGCAGTTCCCGGTACACCCGCGTCCGGAGCGGTTGCGCCGTGGCTGTATCCGTACGTGTCGACATAGCTGTATACGCTATGGACGTCGTGTTTCGCCGAGATTGCCCGCGGTAAAGCGGCGGTTAGGAAGAACTCTCAGAAGTCCCGCTCGATGCGCAGCACGCCGATGGTGGTGGCCAGGCCGTCGTATTGCGCTATCAGCAGGCAGAATTCGATCATCCGCCGGTCGTCGAGGTGAGCGGCCAGCGCCTTCCACGTCTCGTCGCCGAGGTCCTTGGTGGTGACGAGTTCGTCGACGGCCGCGAGCATCGCCCGGTGCCGCGGGCTCCATCCGGGGGCCCCGGGCCCCTCGAGGATGCGCTGCAGGATCTCCGGCGTGATTCCGGCGCGGCGGCCGAGCCGGGTGTGGTGGTCCATCTCGTAGCCGCACTCGCGCAGGTGCGCCACGCGGAGGATGACCAGTTCGGATTCGAACCGGGGCAACCGCCCGAACGGCATGAGCTTCCCGGAGTGGTGCAGCCAGCCGCGGAACAGGCCACCGGTGCGGCCCAGGGTGCTGAACAGGTGCGCGTCCTTCGTGCCGGCCACCGTCGAGAGCACGCGCCAGGTAGCCCAGTTGAGCGGGCCGAGCTCCCTGAACCGTCCGGGCCGGATGCGAGGTGACATGCCGGTCAGTCTCGCACGGCGCGCGCCAATCGGGCCATCGTCCGGGCCTGCTCGGCACGCTGCACCACCACCGCCCGGGACGTGTCGATGTGGGCGAGGAGCTGGGCGTGGGCGTCCTCGAGACGGCCGGCGAGCACCGACTCCGCCACGCAGATGTGCTCGTCGACGGTCGCCGTGATCCGGTCGTGCGTCAGGTAGTCGAACATGCGCACGGGCCGCACCTTCGCGTTCACGGTGGCCAGCGCGTCGCACAGGGCCGGATTGCCGGCGGAGGCCAGCAACGCCAGGTGGAACTGTTCGTCGAGCCCGACGAAGCCCGCATCCGGCTCGGGCAGGTCACGGCGCAGCGCATACCACCGGTCGAGCTCGGCGCCGAGCACGTGGGGATCGTGCCGGATCGACGGATCGGCCAGCGCGCGACGGATCCCGCGCAGCTCCAACGTGGTCCGCAGCTCGTACAGATCGGCGAGGTCGTCGAAGCGCGGCCGGTACGGGAACAGGCCCTGCTCGCGCCGCTCGACCAGCCCGTCGGACACCAGCCGCGCCAGCGCCTCCCGCACCGGCGTGCGGGAGACCCCGTACTGCTCGGCGAGGCGTTCCTCGCCGAGCCGTGCGTCCGGCGGCAGGACGCCCGTCATCAGGTCCGAACGCAGCGCCCGGTAGACCCGGTCGCGCCGCGTGCCACCGGCGCTCATCAGATCGCCATGGCGGCGCGGACGGTGCCGGCGGCGTCCGTGCCGCCGTCGCCGGTGGCGGTGATGCGACCGGATTCGAGGACGTAGTACCGCTGGGCGGCGTGCAGGGCGAAGCCGATGTGCTGCTCGACGAGCAGCACCCCGAGGTCGCCGCGCCGGCTGAGTTCGACGATGGTGTTCTCGATCTCGGCGACGACCGACGGTTGGATGCCTTCGGTGGGTTCGTCGAGGATGAGCATGCGGGGCTCGGTGATCAGGGCGCGGGCGATCGCCAGCTGCTGGCGCTGGCCGCCGGAGAGCAGGCCGGCGCGTCGGTCCAGCAGCGGCACGAGGGCGGGGAACAGGTCGAGCATCTCGGCGACGAGCTGCTTGCCGCGTCTGCGCCCGTCGGCGACGACCTGCAGGTTCTCGGCGCAGGTGAGCTGGCCGAAGGACTGTTGTCCCTGGGGGACGTAGGCCAGACCGCGGGCGACGCGCGCGGACGGCCGCAACGCGGTGACGTCCTCGCCGTCGAACAGGATCCTGCCGAAGGTGGTGGGCAGCAGGCCGACGGCGGCACGCAGCAGGGTGGTCTTGCCGGCCCCGTTGTGGCCCATGACGGCGACGACCCCGTCGGCGGGGACGGTGAGGGTGGCCCCGTGGATGATCTCGGTGCGGCCGTAGCCGGTGCGCACATCGACGAGCTCGAGCATGTCAGGCCTCCTGCGCGGTGGTCGTGGTGCCCAGGTAGACCTCCTGGACCTGGGGGTTGTTCTGCACCTCTTCGACGGTGCCGTCGGCGATGACCCGGCCCCGGGCCAGGACGGTGACCGAGGTGGCGAAGGCGCGCATGAAGTCCATGTCGTGTTCGACGACGACGACGGTGCGCTGGGCCCCGATCCGGCGCAGCAACTGCCCGGTCTCCTCGCGTTCGTCGTGGCTCATCCCGGCGACCGGCTCGTCGAGCAGCAGCACGTCGGAGTTCTGTACGAGCAGCATGCCGATCTCGAGCCACTGCTTCTGCCCGTGCGCGAGGATGCCGGCGGGCACGTCGCGCAGGTCGGTCAGGCCGATCGTCTCGAGGGCTTCCTCGATCTGCGGCAGCACCGTCGTGCGGCGGCGCAGCAGCGACCACGGGGAGCGGCCGGAGCCGGCGGCGATGTCGAGGTTCTGCAGCACGGTGAGTTGTTCGAACACCGACGCGGTCTGGAAGGTGCGGCCCACCCCGAGGCGGGCGATCTTGTGCACCTTCTCGCCGAGCAGTTCGATGCCGGACTTGGTGACCGACCCGGTGGCCGGCACCAGGCCGGTGACGGCGTCGACGAGGGTGGTCTTGCCGGCGCCGTTGGGGCCGATGAGGAAGCGCAGGTCGCCCTGCAACAGGGTCAGGTCCACACCGTCGACGGCGGTGAAGCCGTCGAAGCTGACCCGCAGGTCGCGGATCTCGAGGTACTCGCTGGACATGCCGGCGTTGCCGCCGTAGTGGGGTTCGGTCATCTCACCGGCTCCATCGTCGTGGTCGGTTCGGGAATCGGCTGCGCCGGGCCGGTGCGGGTGCGTCGCCGGCGCAACGTCGCCAGCCCGGCCAGGCCGGCGGGGAAGAACCCGATGACGACGATGAACAGCAGGCCCTGGGCGTAGGTCCACGCCGAGGGGAAGTTCTCCGACAGGGCGGTCTGGGCCCACGCGACGCCGATGGCGCCGAGGACCGGGCCGAGCAGGGTCGTGCGTCCGCCGATGGCGACGCCGATGAGGAACGCGATGGAGGGGACGATGCCGACGTCGGCGGGGGAGATGATGCCGACGATGGGCACGAACAGCGCCCCGGCGATGCCGGCGAAGAAGGCCGCCGCGGCGTAGGCGACGACCTTGACGTTGGCGGGGTCGTAGCCGAGGAAGCGGACCCGCTCCTCCTGGTCGCGCACGGCCACGAGCAGCTCGCCGTAGCGGGAGAACATCAGCTGCCGGGTGAGCGCGACGACGGCGAGCAGGACACCCGCGGCGACGAAGAACAGCATCCGCTTGTTGGCCGGGTCGGCGAGGGACAGGCCGAAGAAGCTGCGGAAGCGGTTGAGCCCGTTCGATCCTCCGATCGACTGCTGGCCGATCAGCAGGATCGCGAATGCGGCGGTCAGGGCCTGGGAGAGGATCGCGAAGTAGGCGCCCTTGACGCGGCGTTTGAACACGCCGAGCCCGAGCAGCACCGCCACCAGGGCGGGCAGCACCAGGATCGCGACGATCGTCACCAGCGGAGAGGCCAACGGCGCCCAGTAGCCGGGCAATTCGCGAATGCCGGCGATCTGCATGAAGTCCGGGACGGTGTCGCCACGCAGGCCGGCGTCGGCGATCTTCAGGTGCATCGCCATGAGGTAGGCGCCGAGGCCGAAGAAGACGCCCTGGCCGAGGGTGAGCATGCCGCCGCGGCCCCACGCGAGACCGATGCCGACGGCGACGATCGCGAAGCACAGGAACTTCGCGAGCAGGTTCAGGCGGAAGTCCGACAGCACGGCGGGGGCGAGGGCGAACAGAACGAGTGCGGCGAGTGCGAACCCGGCCCACGTGCGGGCCGGTCCGGGTCGGGTGAGCGCCGGCAGACGTGTCGGGGCAGGCATCAGACCAGGCTCCTTGTCTTGACCGCGAACAGGCCCTGCGGCCGGACCTGCAGGAAGATCACGATGAGCACGAAGACGATCACCTTCGCGATCGAGGCGGTGGTGGAGTATTCGATGAACGAGTTGAGCAGGCCGAGCGCGACGGCCGCGATGACGGCGCCCTCGATCCGTCCGAGGCCGCCGATGACGACCACCAGGAACGCGTCGATCAGGTAGGACTGGCCGATGGTGGGACTCGTGGAGCCGATCAGGGTCAGCGCCACCCCGGCCAGGCCGGCCAGGCCGGAGCCGAGGAAGAACGTGGTGATGTCGGTGCGCCGCGACGAGATGCCCACGGTCTCGGCGAGGTCGCGGTTCTGCACGACGGCCCGGATGCGCCGGCCCATCGGGGTGAACTTCATCGCCGCGATCAGGATCACCACGCACACCACGGCGAGCGCGAGGATGAACAGCCGGGTCCTGGGCACCACCGCCCCGAGGATCTCCACGCCGCCGGAGAGCCACTGCGGCGCAACCACGTTGACGGCGGGTGCGCCGAAGATGTCGCGGGCGGCCTGTTGCAGCAGCAGGCCCACGCCGAAGGTCACCAGCAGGGTGTCGAGCGGGCGGTGGTACATGCGGCGGATGAGGGTGACCTCGAGCAGCACCCCCATCACGCCGCCGACCAGGAAACCGACGAGCAGCGACACCAGCAGGGACACCCCGGCGGCCGAGACCACCTGCTGCACCACGTACGCGGTGTAGGAGCCGGCCATGATGAACTCGCCGTGGGCCATGTTGATCACGCCCATCTGCCCGAACGTCAGCGACAGGCCCAGCGCTGCCAGCAGCAGGATCGAACCGATGCTCAGGCCCGTGAACAACTGTCCTACAACGACATCCATGTCGCCTCCCTTCTCGTCGGCTTCCCGGTCACGGTGGTCAGCTGCCGGACAGGCCGGCGGCCCAGTCGTAGCTCTCGAGGTACGGGTCCGGCTCGATCGGGCCGTTCGACTCCCACACCGTGTAGATCAGTCCGTCGCCCCGGATCTCGCCGATGCGAGCCGTCTTGGTGATGTGGTGGTTGTCCCCGTCGATCGTGACGGTGCCCTCCGGTGCGTCGAACGAGACGCCGTCGGCCGCGGCCTGCACGTCGGCGACGGCGAACGAGTCCGCCTTCTCGACGGTGTTCTTCCACAGGTACACCGAGGCGTACGCGGCCTCCATCGGGTCGGAGGTCGGCTTGTTCGCACCGTACTTCGCCTTGTACGCGTCGGCGAAGGCCTTGTTCTCGGGGCTGTCCACGGTCTGGTAGTAGTTCCAAGCGGTGAGCTGGCCGGTGATGTTCTGCGCCCCGATTCCGACCACTTCCTCCTCGGCGATCGACACCGAGATCACCGGCATGTCGGCGGCGGTGAGGCCGACGTTGGAGTACTCGCGGAAGAAGGCGACGTTCGAGTCGCCGTTGAGGGTGTTGAACACCGCGTCCGCGTCGGCGGTGCGGACCTTGTTGACGATCGTGGAGAAGTCGGTGGACCCGAGCGGAGTGTAGTCCTCACCCTTGATCTCGATGCCGTTGGCCTCGGCGTACGCGCGGATGATGCGGTTCGCGGTCTGCGGGAAGACGTAGTCGCTGCCGACGAGGTAGAGGGACTTGACGCCCTTCTCCTTCAGGTAGTCCAGCGCCGGCACGATCTGCTGGTTGGTGGTGGCGCCGGTGTAGAAGATGTTCGGCGACGACTCGAGGCCCTCGTACTGCACGGGGTAGTACAGCAGCGCGTTGTTGTCCTCGAACACCGGCAGCATCGCCTTGCGGCTCGACGACGTCCACCCACCGAACACTGCGGCCACACAGTCGGAGCTGATCAGCTTCTCGGCCTTCTCGGCGAACACCGTCGGCTCCGACGCGCCGTCCTCGGCCACGATCCGGATCTGCTTGCCGAGAACGCCGCCGTTCGCGTTGATCTCCTCGACGGCCAGTGCGATCGAGTCGCGCACCGTGACCTCGGAGATCGCCATGGTGCCGGACAGCGAGTTCAGCGAACCGACCTTGATCGTGTCGCCGGCGGTGTCGACGCACGAGGCGGACCCGGCAGCGTCGGTACTGTCGGTGGCCTTGCTGCCGCAGGCGCTGAGCACGAGGCCGACGGCGGCCAGCGCGGCCGGCGCGGCGACGGCGCGCTTGGCGAACTTGGACGTGGCAACTGGCATGGAGGTGCCCTTCTTCGAAGGTGGGAGCCGGACGGGGCCCGGTGTATCCGGGCTGCGTATACAGCGCTGTATCCGTGGACCGAAGAGTAGGCGGCCGGTGTTGCGTGGGAATGTCCTGCGGTGACGAGTTCGTGACCCGTGTTACGGCTCGATTTCCGAACGCGCACACGCCGAGGTCCGGATGTATCCGCGCCTCCGCAGGACAGCGGCGCGCTCTTTTCATCGCGCGGCTGTCCTGCCGCCGTGCGGGTTTCCGGACGACCTACCGCCAGCGACGACGGGCGGCGGCGTCGATTCGCGCACGAACGTCGTCGAAGTGGAAGAGTTCCGACCACGTCCAGCGCACCACTTCGTATCCCTGTGCCCGGATCGCGTCTTCACGAAACTTCTCGCGACGCACCGTCTCGGCGCTTGCGCCGGGGTCCGCGGACCGGTACTTGCCCATGCCGTCGAACTCGCCGACGACGCCGAACTCCTCCCAGAAGAAGTCGGTGCGCGCGACGAATGCGCCACCGGCTGTCCGTATCTCGAATTGCGGGACCGGGTCGGGCAGACCTGCCGCCCGAATGCGGAGGCGGCTGATCGACTCGCCCGGGCTCTCGCTTCGTCCGTCCAGGAATGCGCACATTCGTCGAGCCGCTGCAATTCCGGTTCGCGTGTCGGCTGCTGTCAAGGCGGCCGGGAGTGCGGCGTGGGCCGCAGGCCGCAGCCTCAGTGCAGAGTCGCCCAGCACCACTGCACGGTCGGCATCCAGGCAGCGTGCCGTGTCGACGATCGTGCGCGCCGCTGAGGTCACCCGTATCCCGTCCACGATCTCCACATCGCTTCGTACGAAAGGTGTTGCGTGCACGTGTAGTTGGGAGGTGCGACGGCCGCCGGAGCGTCGATTCCGACTGACGTGGACCAGCGTGAGGTCCGGACGCCATAGAGCGAACCCGTGCACGACGGCGGCGGAGGTGTGGCTCATCACGGCCTCGGGGCCGAGCTTGGCGGCGGCCGCGCGTACGCGCACCAGGTGCCGGCCGGCGTCGTCGAGGTCGGCTGCGATCTCCCTGGGCAGGTAGACGCCTGCGTCGAGACGCTCGAGGGCGCCGGTGCGCAGTGCTTGGCGGATCTCGTCCTCGGTGAGCCCGGAGCGGACAGCGTCGCGCCGCGTGATCGGGGTGTGGTCGGTCATGGCGAACACGGTGCCCCGACGGAGGGACCCTTCGGCGTGAACTCCGCGCTCCGGACCGGATCTGGGGAGCGATCGTCCGGTTGTGGAGAAAATCGATGACGCACTGCCGCGCCGTCTCCGGGCATCCGCGCGGTCGGTTGGGCGCGCGGCTGTCCGGCCGTCGCGCGGGTGTCACTTGATGAGGTAGGGCGACACCGAGCTCTGGTGCTCGTTGATGACGAGCTCCTTCCCGAGGGGCGGGAACGCGCGCTGGGGGCAGTTCAGCCGCTCACACACACGGCAGCCGGAACCGATGGGGGTACCGGGGTTGCTGTCGTCGAGGTCGAGGCCGTCGGCGTAGACGAGGCGGTGCGCGTGGCGCAACTCGCAGCCGAGGCCGATCGCGAACGTCTTCGACGGCTGGCCGTAGCGGGCGGCGCGGCGCTCGACCGTGCGGGCGACCCACAGGTAGCGACGCCCGTCGGGCATCTGCGCGAGCTGGGTCATGATCTTGCCCGGGTACGCGAAGGTCTCGTACACGTTCCACAGGGGACAGGTACCGCCGCTGGTGGAGAAGTGGAAGCCGGTGGCGGACTGGCGCTTGGACATGTTGCCCGCCCGGTCGACGCGGACGAACGAGAACGGCACGCCGCGCAGCTTCGGCCGCTGCAGGGTCGACAGCCGGTGGGCGATGGTCTCGTAGCTGACGGCGTAGAAGGCGGAGAGCCGCTCGACGTCGTATCGGAAGTCCTCGGCCATCTCGTGGAACTGCGCGTACGGCAGCATGATCGCCGCGGCGAAGTAGTTGGCGAGGCCGTGGCGGGCCAGGGCGAGGGAGGCCTCGCTGGTGAACGCGCCCTCGGCGACCAGCTTCTCGATCAGCTCCCCGCACTCGAGGTAGGCGAGCTCGGTGGCGAGCTTGAACACCTGCTGGCCGCCCGACAGTCGCGCGGAGATCTCGAGGACGCGCGTGGCGGGGTCGAACCGGTGCAGGACGTTCTCGCCGAGGTCGACGCGACGGACGAGCTGTACGTCGTGCACCGTCTCCATGCGCTTGATGATGCCGCCGGAGATGTCGCCGCGGTGGAAGCGGATCCGGGTGGCGAGTTCCTCTGCGGCGGTGTCGAGGTCGTGCAGGTAGTTCTGCCGCTGGTAGAAGTAGTCGCGGACCTCCTCGTGCGGCATGGTGATGGTGCCGCTGCCGCTGCCGTCGCTGTAGCGGTCCTCGGTGGCGGCGGCGAGCTGGGCGGTGGTGTTGCGGAACCGCCGGTGCATGTTGACCATGGCCCGCGCCAGCCCGGGGTGCGCCGACACCATCGCGGCGATCTCCTGGGCGTCGGCGTCGATGCCCATCTCCTGGTCGAGGGCCACCTCCCGCATCTCGGCGATGAGCCGGGTGTCGTCCTGGGACGAGAAGAACGTGGTGTCGACACCGAAGACCTCGCTGATGCGCAGCAGGACCGGTACGGTGAGCGGCCGCACGTCGTGCTCGATCTGGTTGAGGTAGCTGGCCGAGATCTCCAGGGTCTTGGCCAGCGCCGCTTGGCTGAGCCCCCGCTCGGTGCGCAGCTGGCGCAGGCGGGCGCCGACGAACGTCTTTGGCATCAGCCCAGCGTACGAGCGTCTACACAGCTTTGCAACGACAGGTTCGCAACGTTAGCGCTCTACTCGAGCCCCAGCCAGGACCCCGGCGCGAAGGCCTCGTAGTGGACGGCGTCGGGCGATACTCCCGCGCCGAGCAACGTCTGCCGGATCGACCGCATGAACGGGACGGGACCGCACACGTACACCTGCGGATCCTTCGGCAACTCGACGCCGTCGAGCGGGGTGTGGCCGTCCTCGCGGAGCTCTTCGAACTCGGAGTAGCGGGTCAGCATGCGGGCCCGCGGTAGACGGTCGACCAGGGCCTGCGTCTCGGCGCGCCGCGCATGGTCGTAGCTGGACCGGTCGACGTGCACGACGAGGACCTCGCGCTCGGAGCGGTGCGCCGCCAGGTGCTGCAGCGCCGCGAGCGTCGGGGTGATGCCGATGCCGGCGGAGATCAGCACCAGGGGAGCGTCGGCGTCCTCGACGACGAGGCTGCCGAACGGATGCGAGACGACGAGCTCGGTGCCGATGCCGACGCCCCCGACGAGGAGCTGGGAGACGATCCCGCCCGGGACCCGCTTGACGGTGACGGCCCACTCACCCGGGACGTGGCTGCGCACGAGGGTGTACTGGCGGATCTGCCGGGTGCCGTCTCCCAGGGTGGTCGCGACGGAGATGTACTGTCCGGGAAGGAAATCCGGAAGCGGGCTGCCGTCGGGTGAGCGCAGGGTCAGGGTCGCGACCTCCGCGCCGTCGAACTGGACGTCGGTGACCACGACGACGCGCCAGATCTGACCGGGCCGGACACCGGCCTTGTCGTAGAGCGCCGCCTCCTGCTCGATGAGCGAGTTGGCCATCAGCGTGTAGACCTCGCGCCAGGCCGCGGCGACCTCGGGGGTGACCGCGTCGCCGAGCACCTCGCCGATCGCGGCGAACAGCTGGTGCCGGACCACGTCGTAGTGGGGGGCCTGGACGCCGAGCGAGGCGTGCTTGGCGGCGATCCGGGCCATGATCGCGTCGATGTCGGCGGCGTCCTCGGTGACGAGCAGCGTCGCGAAGGCGGCGACCGAGCTCGCGAGCGCCTTCTGCTGCTCCCGGTTCTCCTGATTGGTGCGGTTGAACAGGTCGGTCCGCAGCGACGGCGCGGCCGCGAAGAGCTTCTCGTAGAACAGTTCGGAGATCTGGCCAATGTGGGCGCCGACGACCGGGAGGGTGGCCTCGATCACCGGCTTCGACGTGGCGGAAAGGATGGCGCCCTCCTCGACTCGTGTGCGAGTGGGGAGTGGGCACGCCCGAGCGGCGCGACCGGCCCCGACTGGTCAACGCGCACATGGTAGTCGAGCGATTTTGGTCGACCCCCGATTCGACCGGGGCGACTTCCCGATTTGCCGGATCTTCGGATGTGAAACTCGTCACAATCCCTGCGGTGATCCGCGGCTCCGTCGCTGGTGGGCCGCGGGTGCGGGGGTGTCGGCGGCTGCCGGGCGGTGCGCCCGCCGGGGGAACAACGCCGAGGTGATTGCTACCGACGGGTAGCTATCGGGGTCCGGGCCGGGTTCGTTGGACGCGCCAAAGGTTTACAACCTTTGCAAAGCCGGGGGAAAAACTAGCGAAGATTGGCACTAGCAACAGGTAGACGGCACTTTCCGGGTGTGTCATTGTCGAGTGGTACATCCGAAAGGTTCGCGAAGGATGTGAAGTAGTACGCACGTACTGCAGAGCGTTCGGCGCGGATCCGATCTAGAGAGTGGAGCTTAGATGTCGACCACCGGCACCCCGAGGACCGCTGAGGAAATCCAGAAGGATTGGGACACCAACCCGCGCTGGAAGGGGATCACCCGCAACTACACGGCCGAGCAGGTCGTCAAGCTGCAGGGCACCGTCGTCGAGGAAGCCACCCTCGCCCGCCGCGGCTCGGAGATTCTGTGGGACCTCGTGAACAACGAGGACTACATCAACTCGCTGGGCGCCCTCACCGGCAACCAGGCCGTGCAGCAGGTCCGCGCCGGCCTCAAGGCCATCTACCTGTCCGGCTGGCAGGTCGCCGGTGACGCGAACCTGTCCGGCCACACCTACCCGGACCAGTCGCTGTACCCGGCGAACTCGGTGCCGCAGGTCGTCCGCCGCATCAACAACGCGCTGCTGCGCGCCGACGAGATCGCCAAGGTCGAGGGCGACACCTCCGTCGACAACTGGCTCGCTCCGATCGTCGCCGACGGTGAGGCCGGCTTCGGTGGCGCGCTCAACGTCTACGAGCTGCAGAAGGCCATGATCGCGGCCGGTGTCGCCGGTTCGCACTGGGAGGACCAGCTCGCGTCGGAGAAGAAGTGCGGTCACCTCGGTGGCAAGGTGCTCATCCCGACCCAGCAGCACATCCGCACCCTGACCTCGGCTCGCCTCGCGGCCGACGTCGCCGACGTCCCGACGGTCGTCATCGCCCGCACCGACGCCGAGGCTGCGACGCTGCTGACCTCCGACGTCGACGAGCGTGACCGTGAGTTCCTCGACGGCACCCGCACCGCCGAAGGCTTCTACGGCGTCAAGAACGGGATCGAGCCCTGCATCGCGCGCGCCAAGGCCTACGCGCCGTACTCCGATCTGATCTGGATGGAGACCGGCGTGCCGGACCTCGAGGTCGCCAAGAAGTTCGCCGAGGCCGTCCGCAGCGAGTTCCCGGACCAGCTGCTCGCCTACAACTGCTCGCCGTCCTTCAACTGGAAGGCACACCTGGACGACGCGACCATCGCGAAGTTCCAGAAGGAGCTCGGCGCGATGGGCTTCAAGTTCCAGTTCATCACCCTCGCCGGCTTCCACTCGCTCAACTACGGCATGTTCGATCTGGCCCACGGCTACGCCCGCCAGGGGATGACCGCGTTCGTCGACCTGCAGGAGCGCGAGTTCAAGGCCGCCGCGGAGCGTGGCTTCACCGCAGTCAAGCACCAGCGTGAGGTCGGCGCCGGCTACTTCGACGCCATCGCCACCACCGTCGACCCGAACACCTCCACGGCCGCCCTGAAGGGCTCCACCGAGGAGGGCCAGTTCCACTAGGAACCGGCAACCGGATGTAGGCGCGCGGCGGGATCTCGGACGACCAGGTCCCGCCGCCGCCGTATCCACCCCCTGTCAGAACCCCCTTTCACGACCCCCCACATGACGAGTAGGAGCTGACGTGACCAGCGAAAAGATTCAGCGCGTCGGCGTGATCGGCGCCGGGATCATGGGCGCAGGTATCGCCGAGGTGTGCGCACGCGCTCATGTCGACGTACTTGTGTACGAGCAGACCCGCGAGCTCGCGGCTGCCGGGCGTGCCCGCATCCTCCGGTCCCTCGACCGCGGTGTCAGCAGCGGCAAGATCACCGAACGGGAGCGTGAGCAGGCCGCCTGGCGGCTGCGCTTCACCTCCGACCTCGGCGACTTCGCCGATCGCCAGCTCGTCGTGGAGGCGGTCGTCGAGGACGAGAAGGTCAAGGCCGAGATCTTCGCGGAACTCGACAAGATCGTCACGGATCCGAACGCGGTGCTGGCGTCCAACACCTCGTCGATCCCGATCATGAAGCTGGGCATCGCCACCACCCGGCCCGAGCGGGTCATCGGCATGCACTTCTTCAATCCGGTTCCGGTGCTGCCGCTGGTCGAGCTGGTCACCACGCTCAAGACCGGCCCCGCGGTCTCCCAGCGCGCGGAGGCCTTCGCCTCCGAGGTGCTCGGCAAGCAGGTCGTCCGGTCCTCCGACCGGGCCGGCTTCATCGCCAACGCGCTTCTCGTGCCCTACCTGCTGTCGGCGATCCGGATGGTCGAGTCCGGCTTTGCCACCAAGGAGGACATCGACAAGGCGATGGTCCTCGGGTGTGCCCACCCGATGGGTCCGCTCGCGCTCACCGATCTGGTGGGCCTGGACACGGTCAAGTCGATCGCCGACTCGATGTACGGGGAGTTCAAGGAGCCGCTGTACTCGGCTCCGCCGCTCCTGCTGCGTATGGTCGAGGCCGGCCTCGTCGGCAAGAAGTCGGGCGCCGGCTTCTACGAATATGCCGACAACGGTCGTGCCGCCAAGAAAGTCAGCTAGGTAGGTAGCACCACACCGCACCTCGGCGCCCGTGTGCCGACAGCACAGCCGTCGCGCTGACTGTCGGGACACGGGCGCGAGGTGCATCGAGGGAAAGGTCGACCACGAATGGCCAGCACTGCAGACGGATACGGCTCGAGCATCCTCGGGTATCCGCGCATCGGACCCCGTCGTGAACTCAAGCGTGCCCTCGAGGCCTACTGGCACGGCACCGGCACCCGCGACGAGCTCGTCGCGGTGGCCCGCGAGATCCAGGAGTCCACCTGGAGCGAACTCGCCGCCACCGGGCTCACCCAGGTGCCCGGTAACACGTTCTCCTACTACGATCACGTGCTCGACAACGCGCTGCTGTTCGGTGCGATCCCCGAGCGGTTCCGCCCGCTCGTCGGCGAGCTCGACCCGCTCGACTTCTACTTCACGCTGTGCCGGGGCCGCGAGGACTTCCCGCCGCTCGAGCTGGTCCGCTGGTTCGGCAGCAACTACCACTACCGGCAGCCCGAGCTCGACGAGAACACCACCTTCGCGCTGAACTCGGCGGCGGTGCTCGACGAGTTCGAGCGCGCCAAGGCCCGCGGCATCGAGCTGCGCCCGGTCGTACTCGGTCCGGTGTCGCTGCTGCTGCTGTCCAAGGTCTCGCAGACGTCGGAGCAGGACGGGTTCTCCACCCTCGAGCTGCTCGACCGGCTGCTGCCCGAGTACGAGAAGCTGTTCGCGGAGCTCGCGCGCGCCGGCGCCTGGTGCGTGCAGCTCGACGAGCCCTCCTTCACCGAGGACCGCACCCCGGAGGAGCTTGCGGCCTTCGCGCGCGCCTACGACACGCTCTCCCACGCGCCGCTGCGCCCGCGCCTGCTCGTCACCGGCCCCTACGGTCACCTCGGCGAGGCGTTGCCCATCCTGGCCGCCACCAAGGTCGAGGCCATCGGTCTCGACCTGGTCAACGGCCGGATGAGCGCGGAGGAGCTGGCCGCGGTGCCGGGCCTCAAGCGCAAGCGCATCTACGCGGGGGTCGTCGACGGCCGCAACGTGTGGAAGGCCGACCGGCACCGCACGCTCGAGTACCTGAGCAGCCTCGCGGCCGTGACGCCCGACCTGGTGGTCTCCACGTCGTGCTCGCTGCTGCACGTGCCCTACGACGTGCTCGCCGAGTACGACATCCCCGGCGACGTGGCGGACCGGCTGGCCTTCGCCAAGCAGAAGGTGGGCGAGGTGGTCTCGCTCGCCAAGGCGCTGACCACCGGCGCGGAGGAGCGGTGGCGCAAGCCGCCGACGTCGGTGCACTTCAAGCAGAAGCACGCGATCCGCGCCCGCGTCAACGCACTGCGGCCCGAGCACCGGCGCCGCGTCCCGTACGAGGAGCGCCGCGCCGCGCAGCAGGAGCGGCTGAAGCTGCCGCCGGTGCCGGCGACCACGCTGGGGTCGTTCCCGCAGACGGACGAGATCCGCAAGGCCCGCTACGAGCTGGGCGAGGGCCGCATGTCGTGGGACGACTACGTCAAGCGCATCCAGGAGGAGATCGAGTCCACCGTCCGGCTGCAGGAGGACATCGGCCTCGACGTGTTCGTCCACGGTGAGCACGAGCGCAACGACATGATCCAGTACTTCGCCGAGCTGCTCGAGGGCTTCGCCACGACGCACTTCGGCTGGGTGCAGGCGTACGGGTCGCGGTGCACGCGCCCGCCGATCCTCTACGGCGACATCGTGCGGCCGAAGCCGATGACGGTGGAGTGGATCGCGTTCGCGCAGTCGCTGACCGACAAGCCGGTCAAGGGCATGCTCACCGGCCCGGTCACGATGCTGGCGCGGTCGTATGTGCGTCAGGATCAGCCCCTGCACGAGACGGCCGACCAGTTGGCGCTCGCCATCCGCGACGAGATCGCCGATCTCGAGCGGGCGGGCATCGCCATCATCCAGGTCGACGAGCCCGCCATCCGGGAACTGCTGCCGTTGCGGCAGGACGGCCGGGCCGAGTACCTGGACTGGGCGGTCGACGCGTTCCGGCTCGCGACCGGGGGTGCCAAGCCCGAGACGCAGATCCACACGCACCTGACCTACTCCGGTCAGGCGTCGGTGGTCGACGCGATCGAACGGCTCGACGCGGACGTCACGGCGATCGTCGCGACCCGCTCGATCCGCTGGGTGCTCGAGGCCATCAAGGACAAGGCCCTCACGCACGGTGTCGGCCCCGGTGTCTACGAGAGCCGATCGGCGCGCATCCCCGACATCGACGAACTCGACGAACTGCTCAGCACCGCAGCGGAGTCCGTCGAACTCGACCGCTTGTGGGCCAATCCGGACGGCGGGCTCAAGACCCGGCACTACTGGCAGCTCGAGCCGTCGCTGCGCAACCTGGTCGCCGCCGCCCGTCGTCTGCGGCGACGCGCGGCCGGGCAGTAGCCCGGCGGCAGGCCGCGCCCGTCGACGCGCACCCGCGGACAGCCCCCGCGGGTGCGCGTCGTTTCGCCGGCCGGTAGGCATGTCTGCATGACTACCGTTGCCGCGTACGCCGCCACCGCGGCGGACAGCCCCCTCGTCAAGACCACCATCGAGCGGCGTGAGCTCGGTCCGCTCGACGTACTCATCGAGATCAGGTACGCCGGGATCTGCCATTCCGACATCCACACCGCCCGCAACGAGTGGGGCGGCACCCGCTACCCCGTCGTTCCCGGCCACGAGATCGTCGGGGTGGTGAGCGCCGTCGGCGCCGAGGTGACCAGGCATGCCGTCGGCGATCGCGTCGGCGTCGGCTGCTTCGTCGACTCGTGCCTCGCGTGTGAGGCCTGCACCAGCGGCGACGAGCAGTACTGCACCAACCGGGTCACCGGCACCTACAACGCCGTCGGCCGCGACGGCGAGGTGACCCAGGGCGGATACTCCACCCACATCGTCGTCACCGAGCACTTCGTCCTGAGGATCCCCGACGGTCTTGCGCTCGACGCCGCGGCGCCGCTGCTCTGCGCGGGCATCACCCTGTTCTCCCCGCTCCGGCACTGGGGCGCCGGACCGGGCAGGAAGGTCGCCGTCATCGGGATGGGCGGGCTCGGCCACGTCGGCGTGAAGATCGCCGCGGCGATGGGTGCCGAGGTGACCGTGCTGGGGCACTCGCTGGCCAAGCGGGAGGACGGGCTGCGCTTCGGTGCCGTCGACTACCGCGCAACGACCGATCCGCAGACCTTCAAGGATCTGCGGGGCACGTTCGACCTGATCGTCAACACCGTTTCGGTGAACCTCGACGTGGATGCCTACCTGTCGCTGCTCGCCCGCAACGGCACCCTCGTCGAGCTGGGCCTGCCCGAACACCCCCTCACGGTCCGGGCGTTCTCGCTCGCGCAGAACCGGCGCAGCCTCGCCGGTTCCATGGTCGGCGGCATCCCGCAGACGCAGGAGATGCTCGACTTCTGCGCCGAGCACGGCATCGGCGCGGAGATCGAGGTCGTCTCGGCCGACCGGATCAACGAGGCGTACGACCGTGTCGTCGCGAGCGACGTGCGCTATCGATTCGTGATCGACGCCGCCACCATCTGAGCCGGGCGGGCAGGTGTGAGACCGCGGCGGCCGGGTACTCCCGCCACGTATCTCGAGACGTGGAGGAAATGTGAAAAAGGCGTTGTACCGGCCCGTGAGCCTCGTGGTGAGTTCCCTGGCGGGCGTCGCCGCCGGCATGGTGTTCCGGAAGGTGTGGGCGCTCGGCGCCGGCCAGGACGATCCGCCGGAGGCCATGGACAGCCGCTTCGGGTGGCGGGAGGTGCTGGTCTCCGCCGCCGTGCAGGGAGCGATCTTCGGTGCGGTGAGCGCGGCGGCGAACCGCGCGAGCGCGGTGGGCTTCCGCCGCGTCACCGGCACCTGGCCCGGGAAGGAATGACGACGCCCGGGGCCTGCGGGTCCTAGAAGCCCTCGCCCAGTTGTTCGCGCAGCTGGGCGAGGGTTTTCGTCAGCAGCCGGGACACGTGCATCTGGGACACGCCGACACGTTCGGCGATCTGGGTCTGGGTCATGTTCCCGAAGAACCGCAGCAGCACGACCGTGCGCTCACGTTCCGGCAACGCGGCCAGCAGCGGGCGCAGTGCCTCGTGGTTCTCCACGTGCGCGAGCGCGGCGTCGTAGTCGCCGAGAGTGTCCGCCAGGGTGACGCCGTCGTCCCCGGCCGGGGCCGGACGGTCGACCGAGACGGCCTGGTACGCGTTGCCGGCGACGAGGCCCTCCGCCACCTCCTCCGGATCGAGGTCCAGTTCGGCGGCGAGTTCGGCAGCGGTGGGGGCGCGGCCCAGGCGCTGTGACAGTTCCCCGGTCGCCTTGCTCAGCGCCAGATGCATCTCCTTCATCCGGCGCGGCACCCGCACTGCCCAACCGGCATCGCGGAAGTGCCGGCGCACCTCGCCCATGATGGTCGGAACCGCGAAGGACACGAAGTCCGAGCCCCGCTCGGGGTCGAAACGGTCCACGGCGTTGACCAGTCCGAGGCGGGCGACCTGCAGGAGGTCGTCGAATGCCTCGCCGCGGCCGTCGAACCGGCGGGCGATGTGTTCCGCGAGTGGCAGGCATCGTTCGACCAGGCTGTCCCGCAAGACCCCGCGCGCGGGATCGTCCTCGTCGAACGTCACCATTTCCTCGAAGAGCGGGATGACGTCCGCGTATTCGTCGGCGGCTCGGCCGCTGCGCCGTTGGGCGCCGGTCCCCGTCACAGAACAGCGCTGCTGTCGGTCAGGGACACGTCGATCGTGGTGACGGACCCCTCGTCGGATTCGTCCACGTTCACCTCGACCGAGTCGGCGAGCGCGTTGAGCACATGCCAGCCGAAGGTCCGCGAGTCCGCCGTCAGTCCGCCGTCCACCGTCGGGGCGGACGCGCTGATCCGCAGGGCCGGCGGCATGGCCTGGAATCGGCACGACAACGTCGCGCCCTGCGGGGCCCGGGTGATCAGCCGAGTGCCCGCCTCGTCGATCGCGAGCTTGACGTCGGCCACCGCGTCGAGGTCGAAGCCCTGCTGCAGAGCGATGGCGGCAGCGACCGCGCGCAGGACGGGGAGCTGGCCTGGTTCCGCCCGTACCCGCAACTCCACTACGGGGTGGGTGCGTTCGAGGGCCGAATCGATCGATGCCGTGTTCGCCATGTGTGTCGTTTCTCCGTTGCGGCAGGTGGGGCCCCGGGCGAGCGGGTGTTCCTGGCGAGACTACCCGCGGCGCGCGGTTCTCAATCATGCGGAAACGCGCGTCGTCGGGGCCGCACCGCGCCAGGTCGATCCGCCCTTTGCGGTGCCGCAGGGGCTGCCGTAGGGTATGGGTGAGGTTGAGCACACAGCCTGACTCGGAGGCGCCGCACATCCGCGGTGACCGGTGTCGGTGCGGTTGCCGCTCTGTCGACGCTTCCATCCTCTTTCCACGATGGGAAGCTCATGTCTGTCGTTTCTCAGCGCAAAGTCACACCGCTGTGGGTCACCCGATCGGATCGCTCACCGGTTTCCTTCCATACGTCCGCCGGTGCCGATTTCTCCACGGAGAGAATCAGTTCCGGCCTCGTCCGGGTCGCCGTGGCGGGAGAGCTCGACGTGCGCAACGCCCCGGCGTTGCGCACCTACGCCGGCGACCGGCTGCACCCGTCGTCGCGCCTGGTGCTCGATCTTTCCGACGTGGAGTTCTTCGGGTCGGCGGGCCTGACCGTGTTCGACGAGCTCGACACCTTGGCCCGGCGCCGAAGGTCGCGGTGGGCACTCGTGGGCGGACGGCCGGTACACCGGCTGTTGCGGGTGCTCGGCGACCCCGTCCACGCGCACGCCTCGCTCGAGAGTGCGATCCACGCCCTGCGGGTTCCGGCCTGATCCGTCTCTCCCGAGGCGAGCCCTCCCGTCGGGGCGCGGGTCACACCGGCTTCGGCAGCTTCGGGGGGCGGTTGCCGCGGGGATCGACCGCCAGGACGAGCAGCAGCACACCCAGCACCAGGTGTAGCCAGTTGTCGGCCGCGTTGACCGGCACCACGTTGGCGTGGCTGTCGTGGCCGAGGACCATGCCGAAGGCCGACAACGCGAGGTACCCGGCGCCGCCCGCGATCAGGTAGATCCGCGACGCGCGGATCCCTCGGGCGGCGAGGATCCCCGCCGCACCGTAGGCGAGGTGCAGCACGTTGTGGGCGACCGAGACCCGGAACAGGCCCAGCAGATGCGCATTCGACTCCTGCCCCGCGAGGGCCATCGAGCCGTATCCGCTGGTCAGTCCGGGCACGAATCCGAGCGCCCCGATGAGGAGGAACACGATGCCGATCGCGAAGGCGTAACCCTGGATCCGGGTGCGCTGCACCCTCGGATACGGGCTGGATCGGATCATCGTTCCTCCATCGGGGTGCGCGGGGCACCGCGCCCCGGGACGGAGGGATAGCCCGGGCGGGTCGTCCCGAAACCCCGGGCGGGTCGCCCCGAAACCCCGGGCGGGTCGCCCCGAAACCCCGGGCGGGTCGCCCCGAAACCCCGGGCGGGTCGCCCCGAAACCCCGGGCGGGTCGCCCCGAAACCCCGGGCGGCTCGCCCCCCGAAACCACGGGCGGGTCGCCCCGAAAACCACGTCCGGCCGTCGTTGCGCCGGCTCAGCCCCCGACGAGGACGCCGGACGAGATCGACCCGTACACCAGGGTCAGGACCATCAGCCCCCAGCCCGTGCCGTGCCAGATCGGCCAGGTCCCGCCCGAGCGCCACACCCGGTAGGTCTGCACGAACGCACCGACGGCCCCGAGGAGCAGGATCGCCGTGGGGCCGACGGCCAGGACGAGCCGCGCCGGGTCGGTGCACACGAGGAATTCCTCGTCGGCGCATCGGTCACCGCTCGCGGCGGCCCAGATCACGACCGCCGCCATCAGCAGCAGGGCGGCGGCGACGATCACGGCCGCGTACCGCACCGCCGCGCGGGCGGTGCGCGGGTCCCGCCATCGCTTCTCCACATCCTGCGTCACAGCACCTCCCTACGCCCGGTCGGCGCGGTCGGTGAGCGCAGCCTGACCCGATTGCCGGGCGCAGTGCGCGCAGCAATACATGGTGCCGTCGGCCTCGACCCCGTGACCGAGAATGCGGCAACCGCAGTGGGCGCACTGCGGAGCCATCGCCTGTGCCGCGCACTCGAAACTGTCGAACGTGCCCGAGACGTCGCCGCGGGTGACGGTGAAGGTCTTGTCGTAGTCGTTGCCACAGGTGTCGCAGGTGGTCATCACGGTCCTCCTCTCCGATATCCGATCCCCCGGATCGGGTGCCCCACTCTCGGTCACGTCAAACGGCTCACACCGTCGTCGCCGGCCGGATCCGCGGTGCCGCCAGACCGAGGCCGAGCATGGTCACCGCCACGCCGAGGTGCAGCCAGTTGTCCGCGTCGTTGACCGGCAGGACGTTGGCGCTGCCCTCCGGCCGGACGATCAGCCCGTACAGGAACAGTGCGAGGTAGACCAGGCCGCCGACGATCAGGTACCAGCGGGACAGATCTGCGCGACGCGCCGCGACCACGCCCGCCAGACCGAAGACCAGATGCACCACGTTGTGCAGGACGGACACCGCGAACACGCCCAGGAGCAGGGCGCCGGACTCGTGGCCGAAGGCCAGCTCGTCGTAGTTGCCCGTCACCCCGGGAACGAAGCCGGCGATCCCGACGACCAGGAAGAGCGTGCCTGCCGACAGTGCGCCGAGCTGGACGATCGAGCGGGTGCTCTCCGGCTGACCGGCGCGCTGCGCGGGCTCGAGTGGTTCGGTCATGATTCGCGGATACCCGGCACCGTCTGCTTCAACCTGCGCGGTGCGGCGGTTTGGCCGGAGACAGCGCCGGGAACTCGATCGGCGGTGGGCCGCATGCTCCGGCCGCACCCCTCGGCGAGTTCCCCGGGGCTGCAGGCCGCCGAGAGAAAGGAGTGGCGATGAACACCCCCGATCCGCGGAACGTCCCTGACCCACAGGCGCATCCCGGCACCGATCCCGAGCCTGCCCGCACCCCCGATCTCGAGCCCGGCGGAGGTGTGGCACCGGGCTCGACACCACCCGACTCGGGCTCTACCTCCGGTCTGTCGGCCGCCGAGCCGCGGACGCGGAACCGATTCCCGCCCACGGGGATTCTGACGATCGGTGCGATCGTGCTGATCGTCGTCCTCTTCCTCGCCGTGATCGTGGGGATTGTGATGTAGGTGGCGCGGGCCTGTGCGGTTTGCCGGGATGCCGGCGGGGTATCCCTGGTTCGCAAGCGAGGAACGCCGACGAGGGAGAATCGCATGGCAGAGAACACGAGCGGTCCGAGCGAAGGCGTCAAGGGCGTCGTCGAAGACGTCAAGGGAAAGGCCAAGGAGGCGACCGGCGCCGTCGTCGGCAACGACGAACTCACCCGCGAGGGACGGGCCCAGCAGGACAAGGCCGACAGCCAGCGCGAGGCCGCGAAGAAGGAAGCCGAGGCGGAGAAGGCACGCGCCGACGCCGAGGTCGACGAGGCTCGCCAGCGCTCGCATCAGCAGTGAATCGGTGACCGGCCGCGCAGGCGGTCGTGCCCGTCGTTCGTCCACGACCCGGGGGCCGTTCGGTTCCCGGGTCTTCGCCCCGGAGGAGGAGCGATGCGTATCCTGACGTTCGTGGTGCTGGTGTGGCTGGTGATCGGTGCGATCGCAGCCGGGCAGCGGGGGTACTTCACGGAAGCCGAGCAGAACTGCGCCGACTTCGCCACCGTCGCGGTGACGGTGATCGCGGGGCCCCTCAACTACGCCGGAGTCAATCCGAAGGTGGAGTGCGAGCTTCCGCAGCCGAGTCCGTGACCGGACCCGCCGGCTTCCGCGGCGACGGGACCCGCTCGTGCGCGGTCATGAGCAGATGGTCGAATGCGTTGCGAAGCGTCGCCGGTGCGTCGAGTCCGGCGGTGACGTCCCGGACGAGTTGCTCGGCGAGCGCGCGGAGCTTGACGTTCGACTCCTGGGACCGCCACGCGAGGATCTCGAAGGCACGGTCCGCCGGAATCCCGTAGACCGCCATGAGCATGCCCTTGGCCTGTTCGATGACCGCGCGGTGGTGCGCGAGCGCCGAGACCGCCTCGTCGACGCTCTCGCGGACCTCGTCGTCGTACGCGTCGGACAGGTCCAGGTAGAACCCGGCCGTGCCGATCACCCGCCCTCGCTCGTCGAGCAGGCGGTCGCCGATCACGACCACGGGACGGACCGTCCCGTGCGTGTCGATGATGCGGTGCCGGCTGCTGAACGGCTCGCCGTTGCGCTGCATGGCGCCCAGCACGGCCGCGACGTGGGCCTTGTCCTCGGGGTGCTTGTGCTTCAGCAGCAGGTCGGTGGTCGGCCGTACGGTCCCCGGGGTGTACCCGTGCATCCGCGCCACGTCGTCCGACCACTCCCACCTGTCTTCGTCGATCAGGTAGCGAAAACTCCCGACCCGCTGCGGCTTCCCGCTCGCGAAGACCCGTTCGAAGGCGTCGTCCACCGGGGTGTCGCCGGCGTCCACGATCGGTTCCCTCATGCAACGATTATGCCTCCGGTGACGGGCCCTACCGCTGCGGGATCGCGTGATGTGACGTGACCTAGCCGGCGTGTTGCTCCGCGTTCGCGAACACCTCGACGAGGGTGGCGCAGAAGGCGGGCAGATCCCTCGGATTGCGACTCGACACCAGGTTCCCGTCGACGACCACTTCCTCGTCGACCACGTTCCCGCCCGCGTTGCGGATGTCCGTCCGGACGCTGGGGTAGGACGTCAGCGTCCGCCCCCGGACCACGTCGGCCTCGACCAGCGTCCAGGGGCCGTGACAGATCACCCCGACGGGCCGGCCCGACTCGACGAAGTCCCGGACGAATGCCACGGCGGCGGGATCCTGGCGCAGATGATCGGGGTTCGTGGTTCCACCGGGCAGGATCAGCGCGTCGAAGTCCGACACCGACGCCTCCGAAACCACCTGGTCGACCTGGTATCTGCCGGCCGCGTTCACGTCGGACTTCATGGCCTGGATCTCGCCGGGTTCGAGCGACAGCAGGCGTACCGCGCCGCCCGCCTCCTCTACCGCCCGTCGCGGCTCCACCAGCTCGACCTCCTCGACGCCGTTCGTGGCGAGGACGGCCACCGTGCGTCCCGCCAGCCGGCCGTTCCCTGAAGCGCTCATCGCGAAGTCGTCCTTTCGTCGTGGGAAGGTTCCCCGATCGCGTACCCGAGGCCGGCGACCGGGAAACGTCACTCCGGTGCCAGATCCCGCGTGGCAGGGCCTTCGAGCAGGCGCCCGTCCGCGGCGAAGCGGGAGCCGTGCAGCGGGCAGTCCCAGGAGGCTTCCGCGTCGTTCCATCGCAGCACGCCACCCAGGTGGGGGCACACCGCGGACACCCGGTGCGTGGTGCCGTCGACGGTGCACACCCCGACCGGGCGGAGCTTCTCCCGGCGCACCGAGCCGCGGCCCTCCGGCGGGGACGCGCCGTCGCCGGACAACTCGGCCCGCACCCATCCGCGCGTCATCTCCACCGCGACCGCGGCGTTGAGCCGGGTCGCTGCCGGGAGATCGAAAAGCTGTGTGGGACTCCAGGCCTGGAACGCCGACCCCCATTCCGGAGCCGTCTCGCCGAGAATGCGGGCCGACAGCAACCGCGCCGCCGCCACCGCGTTCGTCATGCCCCACTTGCCGTAGCCGGTGCCCACGAGCAGCCGATCGTTGCCGGGCAGCAGCGGGCCCACGTACGGCAGGTGATCGAGCGTCGCATAGTCCTGCGCCGACCAGCGCGCCACGGTCTTCGCGCCCGGGAAGTGGCGACCCGTCCACGCCACGAGATCGTCCGCGGCGCCGCGATGGTCGTGTGCACGCCCGACGGTGTGGCCGTTGCCGCCGACGAGGAAGTACCGCCCCCCGTAGGCTGTGCGCAGCGACCGCGTCGGCGAATCCACCGACAGATACATCCCGCTCGGAATGTCGCCCGGTACTTCGAACGCGGCCGCGTACGACCGCTGGGGCTCGAGCCGGGCGAAGAACCCGCCGCGGTCGAGGATCGGCGTCCCCGTCGCCAGCACGATGTGCTCGGCCCGCACCTCGCCGCGATCGGTGACCGCGACGCATCCGTTCCGGTCCGAGCGGACCTTCCGGGCCCGGCAGCCGGTGAACAGGGCGCCGCCGTGCTCCCGCAGTTCGCGGGCCAGTTCGTGCAGCAACGGCATCGGATCGATCTGCGCCTGGTCCGGCAGCGTCACCGCCGCGGCCACGGGGTACGGCAGTTCCGTCTCCGTCGTCATGCGGGTGTCGAGACCGGCCGCGCGGCAGGCCTCGTGCTCGGCGCGCACCGTGGCCACGCCCTCCTCGCCGGCGCTGTAGGTGAAGGCGGCCGCGGATTCGACCGGCAGGTCCCGCTCCCGGCACAGCTGCACCACCCACCGTTGCGCCTCGAGGTTGCCGGCCACGTAGTTTCGCAGGACGTCGCGGGAATGGCCCCGCGCGATGCTGGAGAGGGTGCTGCCCTGCAGCAGGCTGATCTTGCCGGTGGTGTTGCCGGTGGTGACGGCGCCGACCGTGCGGGCCTCGAGGACGGCCACGCGGTGTCCGGCGCGCGCGAGCAGGAGGGCGGTCGCCATGCCGGTGAGGCCCGCGCCGACCACCACGGTGTCGAAGCGGGCCGGGCCCTCGGGCCACGGCGTGTCGTCGGTGCGGGCGGTGTCGGGGCGGGAGAGCCACAGTGAGGTCACCTGTGAGGGATGCCCCGTGCCGCGCCCGGGAAACCCGCGCTGGTCACCGGTCCTGCGTCGGGCCGGTCGAGGTTTGCGCCCCGCCGTGCGGGGTAGGCGGTGCCGAGCCGGCAGTGCGCCGTGCAGTCCACGACGAGACGTGCCCGGACCACCGGGCGGGAGGATCGGCGATGAAAGCAGTGACATGGCAAGGTAAGCGGAAGGTGAGTGTCGACACGGTCCCCGACCCGAAGATCGAGCAGCCCACCGATGCGATCATCCGCGTCACCACCACCAACATCTGCGGTTCGGATCTGCACCTGTACGAAGTGCTCGGACCGTTCATGTCGCCGGGGGACATCCTCGGCCACGAGCCCATGGGGATCGTGGAGGAGGTCGGTTCCGAGGTCACCTCGATCAAACCCGGCGACCGCGTGGTCATTCCGTTCCAGATCTCGTGCGGCAGTTGCTTCATGTGCGGGGACGGCCTGTTCTCCCAGTGCGAGACCACCCAGGTCACCGAGCAGGGCACCGGCGCGGCGCTGTTCGGGTATTCGAAGCTGTACGGGAGCGTGCCCGGTGGCCAGGCGCAGTATCTGCGTGTGCCGCATGCGGATTCGACCCACATCCCGGTTCCGGAGGGGCCGCCGGACTCGCGGTTCGTCTACCTGTCCGACGTGCTGCCCACCGCGTGGCAGGCCGTGGAGTACGCGCACGTCCCCGACGGGGGTTCGGTGACGGTGCTCGGCCTCGGGCCCATCGGCGAGATGGCCGGGCGGATCGCCGTGCACCGCGGTCACCGGGTGATCGGTGTCGACATGGTGCCCGAGCGGCTCGCGCGCGCCGCCACGCGCGGCATCGAGACCATCGACCTGAAGGAGGCCGGGAACTCGCTGGGCGACATGATCCGCGACCGCACCGGCGGCCGCGGCACCGACTCGGTGATCGACGCGGTCGGCATGGAAGCGCACGGATCACCCGTCGCCACCGCCCTGCAGACCGCGACGGGGCTGCTGCCGTCCGCGCTGTCCGCGCCGCTGATGACCCACGTCGGTATCGACCGGCTGCACGCCCTCTACACCGCGATCGACGTGGTGCGCCGGGGCGGCACCCTCTCGCTCAGCGGCGTGTACGGCGGCATGACCGACCCGATGCCGATGATGACCCTGTTCGACAAGCAGATCCGGCTGCGGATGGGTCAGGCGAACGTCAACAACTGGGTGCCGCAGATCATGCCGCTGCTCACCGACGACGATCCGCTCGGGGTGGACACCTTCGCCACGCACCGGTTGCCGCTGTCGGACGCCCCGCACGCGTACGAGATCTTCCAGCGCAAGCAGGAGGGCGCGATCAAGATCCAGCTCGAGCCCTGACCGGTGCCGCCGGCGTCACACCAGGTCGGCCGCGGTGCGCGGCAGATCCGCGGTGTCGACGTCGGCGGCCTCGAAGGGGGAGCGCAACGCCGTCGCGGTCGCCCAGCCCTGGGCGAGCAGGCCCGCGTCGGTGTCCTCGGCCTCGTCGGCCCGGATGTCGCTGAAGGTCACGGTGACGTACTGGCGCTCCCCGTCGTCCGGGTCCTGGTCGGTTTCGCCGATGTCGGCCTGCACGGCACCGAACGCCGCGAGCGGTGCCGTGCGCAGGCCGCGCAGTTCGCTCAGTGGGATGTCGGGGACGTTGACGTTGAGCACCGTGCCGGGCGTGCCCTGAGTCAGCACCCACTGCAGGGCGTGCCGGGCGACGACTTCGGCACCCTCCCAGTGCTCGTGGACCGAACCGGACAGCGAGACCGCCAGGGCCAGGCTGCCGTGGTTGGCTCCGGTGAGCGCCGCGCCGACCGTGCCGGAGTGCAGGATCGCGTGGCCAGTGTTGGGGCCGTGGTTGATTCCCGACAGGACGATGTCGGGTTTGGGGCCGAACGCCCCGTACATCGAGACGAAGGCGATCAAGGCCGGCGACGCCTCGACGGCGAGCACCGTCGTGTCCGGCAGATCCGGGAACGCCCGCGGCGCGACGACGAGCCGGCCGTCCTCCTCGAGTGCGCTGAGCGACGCGCTGGCGCCGCTGCGCTCGGCATGGGGGGCGGCCACCACCACGTCGAGACCGGCGTCCACCGCCACCCGGGCGAGCACCGAGATGCCGTGGCTGTCCACCCCGTCGTCGTTGACGATCAGCGCTCTCACGGTCCTACCTCCCCCTCTTCCCCTTCGCGAACGGCCGGACCTCGACGCTCTCGGCGACCTTGTCGACGAGTTCTCGCTGCCCCGTGGCCAACCCGTGCCGCGTGACGTTGACGGCGCCCGCCGCGGCACCGAGCTGCAGGGCTTCGACCATCGAGGCTCCGGCGGCCAGCGCGGCGCCCATCCCCGCGGTCATGGAGTCGCCGGCGCCGCGGTGGTCGGCGATGTTCAGCGGCGGCGCGACGACTTCCCACAGCTCGCCGTCGACGAGGGCGAGGGCGGGGTCGCCGGCGCGGGACAGCACCACGTTGCGGGCGCCCTGCGAGACGAGTTCCTTCATGGCCGCGGTGAGGTCGTCGACGTCGTCGGACTTCGCCCTGCCGTCCTCGAGGAGATCCTCGTGACTGACCTTGAGCACGGCGAGACCGCCCTCGAGCGCCGCGGTCATCGTGGGGCCGGACAGGTCGGCAACGACGGGAACACCCAGGGCGGTCAGGTCGGCCGCCAGCCGGGTGTAGACGTCGTGCGGCACCGCCCGGTCGGAGTGCGGGCCACCGAGCAGCGCCACGTCCGCCTCGAGGCCCTCGGCCAGCGCCGCGCCGAACAGGTCGTCGGCCTCGTGCCGGTTGAGCGTCGGCGGCGGAACCTCGACGATCTCCTCCCGCTCGCCCCCGCGGCGGTCGTGCACGTACGAGCCGTTCTGCCCGGCGGTGAACACCGATCGCACCGATACTCCTTCGCGCGCGATGAGATCGCTGACGACGGGGCCGGTCTCGCCGCCGAAGGTGCCGCACAGCCGCACCTTCAGGCCGAGTGTGACCGCCATGCGGGCGATCCAGAAGCCCTGCCCTCCGGCGTGGACGTGCAGTTCCGGGACATCCGACGGCGACGACTCGATGGTGACGGTGAGCAGGGGAGTGGGTGCGAAAACGAAGGCGGAGGGCGCGCTGTCGTCGTTGCCGTCGCGGGGAGCGGGGTTCATGCGGGTCCTTCGAAATGAGGAGGAGACGGCGCCCGCGGTGGCGGACGCGCGGTTCGCGTTGCGGTCCGGCCTCGGTCAGGCCGTACCGTCGGGGGAGTCGGCGAGGACGGGATCGTAGACGGGGGCGTTCGGCACCTCGGGCGGGTGCACGTTGGCGCCGAGCGAGTACGCGAGGTGCCCGCCCAGCATGCCGCCCAGCCCGATCAGTGCCGTGCCGGCGGCGCTCAGCGCCACCGCGCCGGGACCGGGGCTGCGGCGGCGACGAAGGTAGGACAGGGCCATGAGGCTCGCTCCGGCGCCGTTGACGGCCGCGTGGATCAGCCCCACCCGGCGCTGCACGGTGTCGGTGTGCGCCCAGTCGACCCAGCCGGTCAGAAGCGTCGGCGGCGTCGCCAGCAAGCCGAGCCCGATCAGCCGCCGCGCGGTCTCGGGTTGCCGCAGGGCGTCGAAGACGCCGGCCGCGGTCCACGCCCCGATGGGGACGGTCACCAGCGCCGGGTGCAGCGGGTGGCCCACCGGGGCGCCGTGGAGCACGGCGCCGAGCGGGCTGTCCGCCAGCCGCCCGATCCGCTTGCGCAGCGCGTTGGCGGGACCGTCCAGCCGCGTCGCCGACTCCGCCGCGGAATACAGGATCTCCATCTGCGAGTCCGTCATACCCACGGGCATACCCCGCCCCCACCGGGTGAAACCTGCCACGACGGGTGTACGACGCGGATCGCCGGGGTATCTCCTGCGATCATGAGACAGCGCATCGTGATCACCGGCGCCAGCGGCAACCTCGGCACCGCCCTGCTGCGGCGCCTCGCCCGGCGATCGGAGCCGCCGGAGATCGTGGCCGTCGCCCGGCGCGTGCCGCCGCCCACCGACCCCTACGACGGCGTGACCTGGCACAGCGTCGACCTCGCCGCACCCGGCGCCGAGACCGGGCTGCGTCCCCTCGTCGAGGGGGCCGACGCCGTCGTGCACCTGGCCTGGGGCTTCCAGCCCTCGCACCGGCGGGACTATCTGCGCCGGACCGGAGTGGACGGCACCGCCGCCGTGATCGGGGCGACCCTCGCCGCGGGCGTCGGACACCTGGTGCACATGTCCTCGGCCGCGGTGTACGCGGCCGGGGCCTACGGCCGGGCGGTCGACGAGTCGTGGCCCGCGACCGGCATCGATTCGTGCGCGTACAGCGTCGACAAGGTCGCGGCGGAACGGCTGCTCGACGAGCGGATCGCGGGCGCGGCCGCGGCGCCGGTCGTCACCCGTTTCCGGCCGGGCTTCATCGGCCAGTACGCGGGCGGCAGCGCGCTGCGCCGCTACGCGGTGCCGGGATACGTGCCCGACGTCGTGCTCCGTCACCTGCCGTTGCTGCCCGTGGACCCCGGAACTGCGATCCCCGCCGTGCACGCCGACGACGTGGCCGCCGCGCTCGACGTCGCCCTGGAGCGGCGGGCGCCGGGCGTGTTCAACCTCGCGACCCCCGAACCGCTGCGAGCGGGCGACATCGCCGGGGCGTTCGGGGCCCGTGCGATCCCCGTACCGCGGCAGGTGCTGCGGGCCGTCGTCGAGGCGACCTGGCAGGTCCACCTGCAACCGATCGCCGGCGGGTGGATCGATCTGGCCTACAACACCCCGATGCTCGACTGCGACCGGGCCCGCCGAGACCTGGACTGGGCACCGACCGTTCCGGGCCCCCAGGTGTGGCGCGAGGCCATCGCGGGTATGCAGGCCGAGGCCGGCACCGACAGCCCGGTCCTGCGCAGTCGCGGGCCGCTCGAGACGATGAGCGTCCTGCTCGGCCGCGGGACCGTCGGGCGCCGCGTGCCGCCGTGACCACTCGCGGCGGAGCGACGAGAGAGGGTATCGGGATGAGCGAAACAGCGCAGCGCGACACCACGGCGACGCCGCAACAGGTGTGGGATGTCCTCGCCGACGGCTGGTCGTACGCGAGCTGGGTGGTGGGTGCCTCCCGCATCCGGGCGGTGGACGACGCGTGGCCGGCGGTGGGCAGCCGCATCCACCACTCGGTGGGGGTGTGGCCCGCCCTGCTGAACGACCATACCGAGGTGGTGGAATCGATCCCCGGCAGGGAGCTGAAGCTGCGTGCGCGGGCGTGGCCGGCCGGCCAGGCCGAGATCACCATGCGCCTGCACGAGCGGCCCGGGGGGTGCCGGATCGAGATGGCCGAGAAGGCCGCCGCCGGCCCGGCTCAGCTCATACCCGGCGCGATCCAGGCCCGGCTGGTGCTGCCGCGCAACGTCGAGTGCCTGCGCCGGCTCATGCTCATGGCCGAACACGCCACGGAGCCGAAGGGCGTCGGAGAGTGAGCACCGAGACGGTCGATGCCGTCGTCGTCGGCGCCGGCCAGAACGGCCTGACCGCGGCGGCCGTGCTCGCCGACGCCGGCTGGGACGTCCTGGTGCTCGAGGAACAGCACGAGATCGGCGGCGCCGTCCGCACGGCGGAACTACATCCGGGCTTCCGCATGGACCTGTTCAGCGCCTTCTACCCCCTCGCGGCGGCGTCACCGGCGTTCCGCGCGCTCGACCTCGCGTCGCACGGGCTGCGGCTGCGGCGGGCGCCGAGCGTGTACGGGCACGCCGCCGGACCGGACGACGAGGACGCCGCGGTGGTCTACCCGGACGTCACCGAGACCGCGGCGGAACTCGAACGGCGCCACCCCGGCGACGGGTCCACCTGGATCCGCCTGGCCGAGCAGTGGAAGGGCATCCGAGAACCCTTCCTGAGTGCCCTGTTCGAGCCGTTTCCGCCGGTACGCGGACCGGCGGGGCTGATCCGCCGGCTCGGCACCGCGGACGCACTGCGCTTCGTCCGGATGCTGGCGCTGCCCGCCCGCCGGATGGCCCAGGAACTGTTCGGCGGTGAGCACGCGCGGCTGCTGCTGCTCGGCAACGCCATGCACGCCGACACCCCCGTGGACTCGGCGGGCAGCGGAATCATGGGATACGTCCTGACCATGCTCGCCCAGGACGTCGGCTATCCGGTGCCCGAGGGCGGCGCCGGGGAGCTCGCGGCGGCCCTGGCACGGCGCGGCGAACACAGCGGGGCCCGGATCCTGTGCGGCCGGAAGGTCACCGGCATCGAGGTCGTCGGCGGTGTGGCGACCGAGGTCCGCACCGAGCAGGGCGAGCGGTTCCGGGTACGGCGCGCGGTACTGGCCGACGTGTCCGCGCCGGCACTGTTCGGTTCGCTCCTGCCCGCGGACACCGTGCCCGCCGCGGTCCGCGACGACCTCCGCCGCTTCGAGTGGGACACGCCCGTGGTGAAGGTGAACTACGCGTTCGACCGGCCGATTCCGTGGCGCTCGCCGGCACTCGCGACGGCCGGGACCGTCCACCTCGGCGCCGACGCCGACGGTCTCGTGCACTGGTCGGCCGACCTCGCGACCGGCCGCGTCCCGGAGCACCCGTTCATCATCTTCGGTCAGATGACCACCACCGATCCGGCCCGCTCCCCGGAGGGAACGGAAAGCGCCTGGGCGTACACGCATCTGCCGCGCGGTGTCGCCGACGACGTCTCCGCGGAGGAACTCGCCCGGCGCGTCGACGCCGAGCTCGAGGCGCACGCTCCGGGGGTGCTGAGCTCGGTCGTGCACCGCAGCGTGCAACGCCCGCGCGACCTCGAGGCCGCCAACGCGAACCTGGTCGGGGGAGCGGTCAACGGCGGCACCGCCCAGATCCATCAGCAGCTCGTGTTCCGGCCGTTGCCCGGCTTCGGCGGTCCCCGCACCCCGATCGAGGGTGTGTACCTGGCCGGATCGTCCACCCACCCCGGCGGTGGCGTCCACGGGATGTGCGGGTGGAACGCGGCCCGGGCGGCCCTGCGCGACCACGGCGTGGGCGGCAGGGTGCGGCGGCGGCTGAACGGGGCGATCTCGGACGTGCTGACGCGCAGCTGAATTCCCGGTGCCCTTGCCGAACGCGGAGATTCACGCCTTCGGGGTTGAGCGACTCGCCGACGGGGTATCAGAAGGCATGGGAACGCCAGTGGGAACACCGATCCGGCAGGTGCACAACCCTTCCCTCGTGCCGCGGGCGCTGCGCGAGGTGGAAGGCGGAGTCGCCGCAATCGCCGCGGGCATCTGCGTGATCGCCGCCGTCGGAGTGGGTGTGCTCTCCGCTTCCGCCCTCACGGGCATCGGGGCCGGACTCGCCGTGGCGGCGGGACTGTCGTTCATGCTCGGTTCGCTGGCCCCTACCGGGGCGGCGCCGGCCGGCGCGCGGCGGGAGCCCGCCCGTGCCGGGTCCTCATTGTTCCGCAACCATCCGGGCGGCGCCGCGGCTCCCGCGTCGCGGCGCGCCACCGTCACCGTTTTCCACCCGCACCGCGTTTCGGGCGGCCGCTCGGAGGGGTACTCCCACGTATGACAACGACGTCTCGCCCGGAGCCCATCGTGTCCCTCGCCCGGTCCACTCACGGGGGCCGTGCCGTCGCAGCCGGGGTCCGGTAACGTGCCGGCGCCCAGGAGGGTGTGGCGACTGCCCGGTGTGTACCGCCCGCAGGAGGATTCGCATCTGCTCGCCGGCGCACTCGATCGTGCGGCGGCACCCCCCGGCGCCAAGGTGCTCGATTTCTGCACCGGCACAGGGTTCATCGCCGTGTCGGCGGCCATGTCCGGTGCCGGGTCCGTGACGGCACTGGACATCGCACCCCGCGCGGTCCTCGCGGCGCGTATCAACGCGCGGTCGCGGCAGCTTCCCATCCGTGTCCTGCGTGGCGGACTGGACGAAGCCGACCGGCACGGACCGTTCGACGTGGTGCTGTCCAATCCGCCCTACGTACCGCACGCATCCGGTGACGGTGACGCCCGCTGGGATGCCGGCGCCGACGGCCGGGCGGTGCTCGACCCACTGTGCCTGAGCCTGCCGAACCTGTTGTCCCCCGGCGGTTTCGCTCTCGTCGTGCATTCGGAGTTCGCCGGGGTGGACGAGACGCTCGTCCGGTTGCGCGACGGCGGTCTCAAGGCCTCCGTCGTGGCGCGTCGCCGGATCCCGTTCGGGCCTGTGATGCGCCGCCGCGCCGGGTATCTGCGGGCGCGTTACGAACTGCCCGCGGGCGTCGACACCGAGGAAGTGGTGGTGATCCGTGCCGATCGAACACACTGCCCGTGAGGTAGCCACGGACGGCAGCCCCCGGGACACGTCTCCCGGGGGCGTCGCTGTGCCCGAGTTGTGCCCGGGACTGCGGGTGGAGGGTCTCGCGGGGGCGGAGCCCAGGGTCGTCCGCCTGGTCCGCGGCGGTCCCGTCCTGGTCGAGGGCCCGGTGCGCATCGTGGCCGAGGACGGCGACGAGGTGGAATCGGACCGGTTCGTCGTCGCGATCTGCCGGTGCCGTCGCAGTGAGCGGTACCCGCTGTGCGACACCAGCCACCGCCGGCCCCGGCGCGATCCGCGCTGAGACCCGCCCGTTTCCGGCCGGGGCACCGGTTGTGCCGGGTGCGCACGACGCCTGTGGACAACGCGGGGCGGGCGGTTCCTGAGGAACCGCCCGCCCCGCAACGCGTTTACGCGTCGTCACGCGTCACGTGTCAATACCAGTACTTCCGGCCGCCGACAGCCCGGCCCGTTGCTCCGAGGATCGCCAGGATTGCGCCTACCACCAGGAGAATGATCCCGAGCGTCCACAGGATCGAGATGTTGGTGAGGAAACCCACCACGAGCAGAATCAAACCCAGAATGATCATGAGTGTCACCTCGCTGTCGGTGCCCGTTGCCGGTCGGATCCGGGCCGTGCAGAGGGGATACCCGCATCGGATGTGCCGAAACCTCGCGAACCTCTCGTTGTGAGAAGGATGTGCACTTCGCGTCGATCCGTGGCGCGCAGACGGCGCCGGTGGCATTGTCGGGTGCATGCCTACTTCGGAGAACCCCGGGGACAGCGTCCCCGGCGAGTACAGCGTCGACGACGAGGACCAGTTGCAGCCGGAGGATTCCCTGATCGACCGTGGTGTCGACGACGTCCTCGACGAGGGATTCTCGCCGGTGGAACGGCCCGTCGGCCTCGAACGCCACGAGAGCCTGGACGAACGGCTCCGCGAGGAGGAGCCCGAACGCGAGGACGACGAGGGTGAGAGCGAGTTCCGCAGCTCCGTCGCCGAGGCGGGCCGGGCGCGCGCGGGACGCCTCGTCGCGCCGGACGAGGGCACCGCGGAGGACGTGGATTCCGAGCTGTTCGGCACGGACGTAGGGATCGACGGGGGCGCGGCCTCCGCCGAGGAAGCGGCCGTCCACCTGATCGAGGAGGAGGAGTCCGACCGGCAGGACTGAACGGCGGCCGCCCGGCACCCGAGAACTCGGATGCCGGGCGGCGATCGGCCGGAGGGACGCTCAGACGGCTCCGGCGCCGAGCAGGGACGACTCGTCGTCCTTCCACCGCTCGAGCACGTAGGCGGCGAGCCGGCCTTCGAGGTATTCCATCGCCTCTGCGCCGAACGCGATGTCGCCCGCGCAGCGCGGATCCCGTTCCACCAGATCGCCTACCACGTCGTAGCGCAGCACCTGCTCGTGTACCGCGTCCGCCTCGATGTGCTCGGTGTAGAAGTGGATGCAGGCGCTCGGCGCGCCGAGGCGTTCGAGGCCGCGTGCCATGCGGCGCGCCATCGGGGAGGAGGTGATCTCCGCGGAGGCGAACAGCCCCACGAGCTTCGGGGTGTGTGCGCGGTGCAGGCCGCACAGGGACATGAAGTTCACCGTCGCGAGCGTCTCCGCCGGCACCCGGTCCAGATACGCCAGGTATCCCGGGTCGAGTCCGGCCGCGGCGAGCAGGTCGAAGTAGAGGGTCGAGTGCATGCGGTCGGCCCGGCCGCCGCCGTACTCGTCGAACTCCACCGCGACGAGCGCCGCTTTCGCCCGGCCCGTGAGCCGCGGGATGGCGAACGAGTGCGGGTCGGCCTCCTTGAGGTGGTAGACGGACCGGTGTACGAAGAACTCGCGCACCTGCTCCCAGGTGCCGCGTTCGCAGAGGTGGTGGGACATGCCCCGCGCGTCCTCGGGTTCGCGGCACAGGTCGTCGAACACCCGCTGGGGATCGTTGCCCGAGGGCACGTCGGCGTGCAGCCGGTCCAGGAACAGCCCCTCGAGGCCGGCCCGGACGGTGAGCGGGCCCGGCGCCCATTCCCAGCCCGCGTCGACTCCGTCGAACCCGCGGTAGGACAGTTCGTACAGCACCGTCAGGGCCAGCTGGGCGTCCTCGCCGTAGGGGTCGATCCCGGCCACCTCGATCGGCCAGATCACGGTATCGGCCGGACGCGCGAGCCGCTCGATCACCTCTCGGGAGACAGGGCCCCGGGCCCGCGGGAAGGCGGAGGACTGCATCACGACGGTCGGCGAATTCGCAGGCATGTGCGCGGATACCCGGACCCGATTCGTGCGAAACGCCCTGCGGCGCGCGGGTGTGGGGCGAGTTCGCGCGGGTATCCGCTCGGGCATGAACGGTGACAACAGCGACAACGAGAACACGGCGCCCGGGGGCGAGGACGTCGAGCGCCCGCCCCACACGATCGACTATCCCGGTGCGACGGCCGACATGGCCGAGCAGCCCCGCGACGAGATGCGGGACTACCGGGGCCGCGACCTGCTCGCCGGACGCAAGGCCCTGATCACCGGCGGCGACTCCGGCATCGGGCGCGCGGTGGCGGTGGCCTTCGCGAAGGAGGGGGCCGACGTCGCGATCGCCTACCTCGAGGAGCACGACGACGCCGAGCACACCGCGGAACTGGTGCGGCGTGCAGGCCGTGAATGCCAGCTGTTCCCGGGCGATCTCGCCGCGGCGGAGCACTGTCGCGCGGTGGTCGCCGACGCGGCTGCGGCGCTCGGCGGCCTGGATCTGCTGGTGAACAACGTCGCGTACCAGGAGCCGGTGGACGACCTCACCGAGCTCGACGACGCCCAGTGGCGGCGGACGTTCGCGGTGAACATCGACAGCTACTTCCACGTGACGAAGGCGGCGCTCGCTCACCTGCCCCGCGGCTCCGCGGTGATCAACACCGCCTCCATCAACGGTCTGCGGGGCAACAAGTCGCTGATCGACTATTCGGCGACGAAGGGCGCGGTGCTCGCGCTGACGTACTCGCTGGCGCAGTCGTTCCAGGATCGGGGAATCCGCATCAACTGCGTCGCGCCGGGGCCGGTATGGACGCCGCTGATCCCCGCCACCATGGATGCGGAGAAGGTCGCGACGTTCGGGCAGCAGGCCCCGTTCGGCCGGGCCGCGCAGCCCGACGAGATCGCGCCCTCGTACGTCTTCTTCGCCTCCGAGACGATGTCGTCGTACTACAGCGGTGAGGTGCTCGCACCGATCGGTGGCGAGACGCTGCCCGGCTGAGCCCGGTCACCGCCGCCGGTAGCGCCACGGGTAGGCGACCCACAGGGTCAGGAACAGCACGACCGTGACGACGCCCGCGGCGATGCCGGCGGCGGTATTGACCACCAGTCCGACGACGAGCACGACGACGCCGGTCATCGCGACGCCCAGCAGGAGCAGGCCCGCCATGGCGAAGCGGTGCGCAGTGTTCACCAGCTCGGGGAGCCGGCGCTGCCGGAAGAGCAGGCGGTGCATGCCCACGGGGGCGACGAGGAGGATGGTGGCCGCGATCGACGCGAGCACGGTGACGAGGTAGACGCCGCGCTGGAAGTCGGTGAGTTCGTCGAACCGGCTCTGGAACGGCAGGGTGAGCAGGAAGCCTGTGAGGAGCTGGACGCCGGTCTGCACGACGCGCAGCTCCTGCAGCAGGCTCGACCAGTTCCGGTCCAGCCGCTGCACGGGGGTCTCGTGCCGGACCTGTCTGTTCCAGTCCTCGTTCGGCACCGCTGCGGGCTGCACGGTCTCGGCATGCCCCGTACGGTGCCCGTCAAACCTCCTCGGCGACCATGGCGGCCCACTTGTGACCTGTGTCACTGTGGGGGTACTGTCGGCTCCACCAGGGACAACGGCGCTCTGAGGAAGGAGAGCGGTCATGAAGCTCAATCTGTTCGTCGCATGGACCGGGTACATGCTCGCGTTGCTCTCGATCGTAAGTCTTGCGGCCTTCCTCTACGCCGCGGGTTCCGGCAACGGCGGGTGGGCGCTCGTCGCCGGTGTGGTGTGCGTCGTCGCCGTCGCGACGGCGATCGCCATGATCGGTAGCACCGTCCATCACGACCACCGTCTGCATCGCGAGACGCCGCACCTGTTCTGACGGTCCGGTCCCGCCGCCTCACGCCTCGGCCAGGCGCCGCTTCTCGAGTTCCACGTCGAACCCGGCGAGCGGCCAGTCCAGGTCGAGGCGTTCGAACGCGTCGATGAGCAGTTCCATGACGGCGATGCGGCTGTACCACTTGCGGTCGCAGGGCACGACGTACCAGGGGGCGTGAGCCGTCGACGTCTTGTCGAGCATCGCCTGGTACGCCTCCTGGTACGCCGGCCACAGTCTGCGTTCGGAGACGTCGCCCGGGTTGTACTTCCAGTGCTTGTCCCGCCGCTCGAGCCGTTCTGCCAAGCGCCGCTTCTGTTCCTCGAGCGAGACGAACATCGCGACCTTGATCAGCGTGGTCCCGCTGTCGACGAGCTCACGCTCGAACTGGTTGATCTCGTCGTACCGGGCGCTCCACACGCTCTCCGGTACGAGGTTGTGGACCCTTACGATGAGGACGTCCTCGTAGTGCGAGCGGTCGAACACGCCGAGTTGCCCGGCCCGCGGCAGCGCCTTGTGGATGCGCCACAGGTAGTGATGGCGCCTCTCGTCGGGCGTGGGCACGCCGAACGACGTGTGGTCGACGCCCTGCGGATCCACGTGGCCGATCACATTGCGGACCATGCCGCCCTTGCCGGCCGTGTCCATGCCCTGCAGGATCAGCAGGACCGACCGGCGGTCGCCCGAGCGCCCGTTGGCGAACAGCATCTCCTGTAGCCGCGAGAGCATCGCGCCCCGCTCCTCGATGAGCAGTTCGCCGGTGGCCTTGTCGCCGGAGAAGCCCGGGGTGTCGTTGGTGTCGATCTCGGCGACCCTGGTCCCGGGGTGGGCACGCAGCACCTCGACGGCCGGCGTCTGCCACGGATCGGTGCTCTTGACGGTCATGTGCCGAGGGTGCCACATCCGGCGACCGGGTCAGCCTGGTTCGAGTTCGGTGTCGTCGGGGCGGGTGGGGTAGGGCGGGGCCGAGACACCGTCGACCATGTGGCTGCCCCACAGGTCCGTCTCGGTGATCCGGGCGGTCGCCGGGGCGGGGCCGCCGGGCCCGGGCACGGTCAGGCCGACGTCGGTGCCGGGGGAGAGGTCGGCGCCCGGCGGCAGGGCTGCCGCGAGGCCGCGGATCCGGCCACGCCAGCGGTAGCGGCCGCTGATCGGGTCGAACGCTCCGGCCAGCTGCACCTCCGTGGTGGCGTGCTGCTCGCCGACGGTGATCTCGGCGGGGCCGCGGTAGCCGTCGGGTTCGTCGTCGTGTGGGTCGGACATGCCCGCGACTTTACATGTAAACGCCAGTTACAGGAATCGGGTCACGGCGTGCCGGACTCCGGGAGCAGCGGGTGCGGCTGGCTCTTGAACCGGGCCGGCGAGCCGCCGACGGCGGCGATCCCGGAAATTCCGCCCCAGGTCATCATGGTGAGATAGTCGGTCAGATCCTCCGCCGACATCGACTTGTTGGAGATCCACCAGTGGGTGGCGAGCTGGATCGCGCCCACGATCGCGTACGCCCACGGCACGGAACCGCCCGAGTCCATCTCCAGATGCCGCAGCCGCTCGCCGATCACCGTCGCGACGAGTTCGGCGATCATCCGCTCCGAGTTCGCCACGACGTCGCGCCCGGCCGCGGCGCTGTTGGTCATCACGTACAGGTACACCTCGGGATCCGAGGCGACGGTCTCGACGTACGTGGCGATCGCGACCCGGGTCAGGTCGTACTCGTCGAGGTCCTCCGCCACCGCCGCGTAGATGCGCGGAGCCAGGATCGTCTCCACGTACCGGAGCATCGTCGCCGTGGTCAGGTCGTTCTTGTCGGTGAAGTACCGGTAGAGAACCGTCTTGGACACGCCGATCTCGGCCGCGATCTCGTCCATCCCGACGTCGCGCCCGCGGGACCGGATCGCCTTGATCGTGCCGTCGACCAGTTCCTCGCGCCGGGCGATCTTGTGCTCGTGCCAGCGGCGCTTGCGCCCGTCCTGCTTGGTCGGCGCGGCGGCTGTCGGGACCGGCGTGTCGGTCGGGGGCAGGGGCTGGGGAACTCGGTGGTTCGGCACTGGGTGGCACATCCGTTCGCTGTCGATCGTCCGCCCAGTTTATAAGGGGGTGTGCCGCACCCCGTGCGGATGTCCCGTTCGTAGGTGAGACGGTGTGCCGAACCCGCGTCCCGCCCCTGTGGGTCGCGGGTTCGGCACAATGGTGGAGGTGCAGCTGATGAGCATCGACGATGACGCCAAGCGCAAGGATCTGCGCCGGATGAAGGCGGTCGCCACCGGCTTTCTGCTCGCGGCGACCGCGGTCTACCTGTTCTGCCGCTGGCAGGAGTCGCGCGGGGCCGGCGAATGGGTGGGGTACGTGCGTGCGGCTGCCGAGGCCGGGATGGTCGGCGCGCTCGCGGACTGGTTCGCCGTCACCGCGCTGTTCCGGCATCCGCTCGGGATCCCCATTCCGCACACGGCCATCATCAAGCGGAAGAAGGATCAGCTCGGGGCGAGCCTGAGTTCGTTCGTCGGCGCCAACTTCCTCGCTCCCGAGGTGGTGTCGGAGAAGGTCGAGAACGCCCGGATCCCGCTGCGCCTGGGCACCTGGATGGCCGAGCCCGACCACGCCGAGCGGATCGCACAGGAAACGTCGACGGTGCTGCGGGGTCTCGTGACGGTCCTGCGCGAGGAGGACATCCAGCAGATCATCGACAACACCATCGTCAAGCGCATCGCCGAGCCGGAGTGGGGTCCGCCCATCGGCCGGGTGCTGTCCGAGCTCCTCGCGGAGAACCGGCAGATGCCGCTCATCGACATGCTGGCCGAGCGGGCTCATCAGTGGGCCCTCGGCAGCCAGGAGACGATCGACCGCATCATCAGCCGCGACTCGCCGTCGTGGTCGCCGAAGTTCGTGGACCTGCTGCTCGGGGAGCGGATCCATCGCGAACTCGTCGAGTTCACCTGGAAGGTGCGCTCCAACCCCGACCACGAGGTGCGCGTGGCCGCGAACCGGTTCCTCGCCGACTATGCGCGGGACCTGCAGCACGACCCGGTCACCATCGCCAAGGCGGAGAAGGTCAAGGCGGAGATCATGGGCCGCGAGGAGGTCACGCAGCTGGCTTCCGCGACATGGCGGGCGGCCAAGCGGATGATCCTCGAGTCGGTCGACGATCCGCACAGCACGCTGCGGACGAAGGTCACCGAGAACGTCATCCACTTCGGCGTGCGGCTGATGGAGGACCACGAGCTGCGCGCCAAGTTCGACCGCTGGCTGCTGGACGGGGCCCGGTACATCGCCGCCAACTATGCCGACGAGATCACCGCGGTGATCCGGGAGACGGTCGAGCGCTGGGACGCCGAGGAGGCGAGCCGCAAGATCGAGCTGCAGGTGGGACGCGATCTGCAGTTCATCCGCATCAACGGCACGGTGGTCGGATCGCTCGCCGGCCTGGCCATCTACACCCTCTCGAACCTGCTGTTCGCGTGACGTGCCACACCTGCTAGCAGAGTGCTTGCTGCAGCTAGCACCAGCGCGTACGCTGAGGTTGTGTCCACGAAGGAATTGGGTGAACCCGCCGACGGGGGGGACGGTGACAAGGACGATGCGTCCGGCGCCACCGAGATCGCTACGCGGGTGGTCAGCACTGCTGCCCAGGACATCGGCAGTTTCATCCGCTCGCAACGCGAGGCGGCGCAGGTGTCCCTGCGTCAGCTGTCCCAGCTCGCCGGCGTCAGCAATCCCTACCTGAGCCAGATCGAGCGAGGGCTGCGCAAGCCCTCGGCCGAGGTGCTCGGTCAGATTGCCAAGGGTCTCCGGATGTCCGCGGAGGTCCTGTACGTCCGGGCCGGGATCCTGGAGCAACGCCCGCAGAGCGCGGTGCGCGACGCGCTGCTCGCCGACGCCGTCCTCAATGAACGGCAGAAGCAGGTCCTGCTCGACATCTACGAATCGTTCTGCCGTGAGAACGGTTCCCGCCCGTCCGGGTCGGCCTCCGCCCCCGGGGCATCTGCACCCGAGGCATCCGCACCCGAGACGTCCGCACCCGAGGCCGCCGCCCCGAAGGGCGCGACCGACCCCGATCAACAGGAGAACTGACATGACCGATCCGAAGAACTTCGCCACCCCGCTGTATGCCGCCGTCGGCGCCGGCGACGCCGTGGTCCAGGCCGTGGCCGACGTGGTGGCCCGGACCCGCCGTCGCGCCGAGACCACCGGGACCGACGTCACCGACCGGGTCGACAGCGCCCGGGGCCGTCTGGCCGACTTCCAGGAGGACCTGACCGAGAACGTCGAGTCCCTGCGCGAGCGTCTCGCGGGCCTGCCGGCCGAGCTGCCCGAGGATCTCGCCGAGCTGCGCGAGAAGTTCACTGCCGAGGAGCTGCGCAAGGTGGCCGAGGCATACCTGAAGGTGGCCTCCGACATCTACACCGCGCTCGCCGAGCGCGGCGAGGAGACCATCGAGCGGCTGCGCAAGCAGCCGGTCGTGGAGGAGAGCATCGGCCGCGCGGAGGCCGCGTTCGGTGACGCCGTCGAGCTCACCGAGGAGGCCCTCGGCACCGTGGCGCGGCAGACCCGCGCCGTGGGCGAGCAGGCCGCCAAGCTCGCCGGCCGCGCCGCCGGCCGGATCGAGGAGACCGCCGGCGAGGTCGGCGAGGCCATCTCCGGTGCCGGCGAGGAGGCCGGTATGCGGGTGCTCGATCTCGGTGGCCAGGCCCAGGAGGCCGCCCAGGAGGCCGCCGACCGGGTCGAGACCGCCGCGCTCGAGCTCGACGAGGCCGCTGCCAAGGTCGAGGAGGCCGCGGAGAAGGCTGCCGCGCCGAAGACCCCGGCCAAGGCGCCCGCCCCGGCCGCGGCCAAGGCTCCGGCCAAGACTCCGGCCAAGGCGCCCGCCAAGAAGGCCGCGCCGCGCAAGACCACCGGCGCCTGATCGCGACCGGTCGGTAGAACCGCCGACGGCCCCCACGCGACCTCCGCGTGGGGGCCGTTGCTCGTACCATGGGGACGTGCCCAACGTCGATTCTCTCGCCGCCCTGATCATCTTCGCTCTGCAGATCGTCGCGCTCGCCGGGGCGGGCTTCGCGCTGCTGCATGCCGTGCGGCAGCCGGCCGAGGCGTTCCCCGCGGTCGACAAGCTCACCAAGCCGGTGTGGCTCGGCATCCTCGCCGCCTCTCTGCTGGTGATCTTCGTCTTCTGGGGCACCTTCATGATGCTCGGGATCATCGCGGTCATCGCCGTGTGCGTGTACCTCGTCGACGTGCGGCCGCGGGTGGACGAGGTGCAGAAGCGGCGCTGGTAGCTGTCCCCGGGAGCCTTGACAAGCGCCGCCAGGTTGGTGACACTTCGGGTAACGGGTAACAACCGAGACGAGGTGATCGACGATGGCGCTCACCCGGACCGTCCGCACCGCCGACCGTCAGGACACCGCCGAACGCCTGCTGGCGTCCGCGGCGCGCTCCTCCTACGACCCGGCCCTCGAGATCGACTGGGACGCCCCCGTCCCCGCCGACAAGTACGGCATGACCCCCGAATGGAGCAGCCTCTACGGCACCGCCCTGTGGGAGTCGATGACCGAGCGGCAGCGGATCGTACTGACCCAGCACGAGGCCGCCAGCATCGCCGGCACCGGCATCTGGTTCGAGTTGATCCTGATGCAGATGCTCGTGCGCGACCTCTACCGCCGCGACCCCGCCACCGCCTACGTCCAGTTCGGGCTCACCGAGATCGCCGACGAGTGCCGGCACTCGACGATGTTCGCGCGCGCGGCACAGCACTTCGGGATCCCGTCCTACCGGCCGAAGCGCTGGATCCGGGAGAGCGGCCGGCTGTTCAAGGCCACCGCGAGCGGGGGGCTCGCCTTCGGTGGCACCCTGTTCGCCGAGGAGATCCTCGACATGATGCAGCGCGACTTCATGCGCGACGAGCGGGTCCAGCCCGTCACCCGCACCGTCAGCCGCATCCACGTGATCGAGGAGTCCCGCCACATCCGGTACGCGCGCGAGGAGATCATCCGCCGCACGCGCCACCTCTCCCGCCCCGACCGCGCACGCGTCCGGCTGCAGCTGGGCATCTCCGCGTACTTCGTCGTCACCAGCCTGGTCCACGACGACGTCTACGCCGCCGCGGGACTCGACGTCGCCGAGGCCACCGCCGCGGTCCGCGCCAACACCCACTACCACGACCGGCTCCGCGAGGGCGCACGACGGACGATCGAGTTCCTCGACGACGTCGGCCTGATCGGGGGACCGTCCACCGTGCTGCTCCGCCGCGCCCACGTCCTGTGACCGCGCGACCGTCCCCCGGCCGCCGCACGTCGCGACGGCCGTCGTTCCAGCAACTAGGAGAACACCACAGGTGAAGAAGCCGTCCCGCAGGACCACCCTGGCGATCGCCGGGGTGGCCGGCGCCGCTGCCGTTGCCGGCCTCGTGGCCTACCGCGCCCGCCGTCGCCGCGCCGTGCTGCGCGCCGCCGACCGGCCACCGCACGCGTTGCTCGCGCCGCCGACGGTGGAACCCGACGTCATCGACATCACCACCGACGACGGTGCCCACCTCAACGTCCGCGCCTACGGCGACCCGGACGCCGACCCGATCGTGCTCAGCCACGGATGGACCTGCAACGCCGACTACTGGATCCCGCAGATCAACGCCCTCGCCGGCCGCTACCGGGTGATCACCTACGACCAGCGCGGACACGGCCGCAGCGACCTCGGTACCCGGACCTTCGGCCCCGACGTCCTGGCCGACGACCTCGCCGCGGTCCTCGAGGCGACGGTGCCGGCCGGCCGCAAGGCAGTCCTCGCCGGTCACAGCATGGGCGGCATGAGCATCATCGCGTGGGCCGGCCGCCACCCCGATCAGGTGCGGGAGAAGGCCTCCGGTGCGTTGCTCGCGAGCACCGGCACCGACAGCCTGCTCGCCGAGGCCGCGCTGCTGCCGTCCCGGCTGGGGCGGGTGCAGGAGCCCGTCGCGCGCCGGCTCCTCGGCGCCGCCCTTCCGCTCGTCGCCTCACCCGTCACCACCCGGGCCCTGAAGTACGTCGCGCTCGCGCCCGGCTCGAGCACCGCCGAGGTCGCCTTCTGCGAGAAGATCGTGCTCGGCTGCACGCCGCGGGCCCGCGGCAACTGGGGCACCGCGCTGAGCGCCTTCGACATCCGCGACGGCCTCGACCACCTCACGGTCCCGACGACCGTGCTCGTCGGCACCGCGGACCGGCTCACACCGCCGGTGCACGCCCGCAAGCTCGCCGAGACCCTGAAGACCCGCGGGCACCTCGAGCGGCTCGTGGTCCTCGACGGGATCGGGCACATGAGCTCGGTCGAGGCGATCGACGCCTTCGACGACGAACTGCTGCACCTGGCCGAACGTGATCGCATGCCGGCCGGCGCCTGAGGGTCCCATCCGCGGCGGGCGCGGCGCCGAACCACCGGTGTAGTCCGCCGGGAGGAGACCCATGACAGTGGCGCGCCACCGCGCGGCCCGCGCCTGCGCCGGCCTCGTCGCGTTCGGCGTGGTCCTCGGCGTCGGCGAACTGCTCGCCGGGCTGATCGGGCCCGCGTCGCCGTTCTACGCCGTCGGCGCCACCACGGTCGACCGAGCCCCGGCGTGGGCCCGCGAGTTCGCGATCGACACCTTCGGCACGTCCGACAAGCCGGCGCTGTTCATCGGCATGTCGGTGATCCTGGCGGTACTCGCCGTGGGGGCGGGGCTGCTCGAGCAGCCCGGCCGGCCCCGCGGTGGCCTCGTGATCCTCGCCCTGGCCGCGGTGGGCGTGTACGCGGCGCTGAGCCGGCCGGGCGCCACGGCCGTCGCCGCGGTGCCCACGGTCGTCGGCGCCCTCGCGGGTGCGGCGCTGCTGCAGTACTCCATCCGGCTGCTCGCCCGATCCGCCGTCCGCGACGACGTGCCGGCGACCCCGGCGTCGCGGTGGCCACGCCGGCGGTTCCTCACGGTGGTCGGCTCCGCGGCCGCCGTGGCCGTGGCCGCCGGCGCCGCCGGCCGATACCTCACCGACCGGCTGACTCGGGCCGTCGAGGACCGCGCCCGGTTCCTGATCCCGGGGCCCGCCCGGACCGCCGCACCCGTGCCGGCGGGCACCGAGGTGACGGTCCCCGGGGCCACCCCCTTCCTCACCTCACCGGCGGAGTTCTATCGCATCGACACCGCGCTCCAGGTGCCGCGGTTGCGCACCGTCGACTGGCAGCTGCGCATCCACGGCCTGGTCGAGCGGGAGGTCACGCTCACCTGGGACGACCTGGCCGCGTTCGAACCCGTCGAACGGATCCTCACGCTCACCTGCGTGTCCAACGAGGTGGGCGGCGACCTGGCCGGCAACGCCCGCTGGATCGGATACCGGATGAGCGACCTGCTCGCGCGGGCCGGGGTCCGCCCCGACGCCGACATGCTCCTGTCCACCAGCGTCGACGGCTTCACCTGCGGCACCCCCGTCGACGCCGTCCTCGACGGCCGCGACGCCCTGCTCGCCGTCGCGATGAACGGAGAGCCGCTGCCGTTCGAACACGGATACCCGGCCCGGCAGGTGGTGCCGGGCCTGTACGGGTACGTCTCCGCCACCAAGTGGGTCGTCGACTGGGAACTGACCCGCTTCGACCGGGCCGAGGCCTACTGGACGCGGCGCGGCTGGGCGGAGAAGGCCCCCGTCCGGACGGCCTCGCGCATCGACGTCCCCGCCGCGTTCGGCCGGCTCGAACCCGGGCCCGTGATCGTCGCCGGTACCGCGTGGGCACAGCAGCGCGGCATCGACCGCGTCGAGGTCCGGGTCGACGGCGGCCGCTGGAACGACGCCGTGCTCGCCGAGGAGTACTCCCTCGACACGTGGCGGCAGTGGACGTGGCGGTGGGACGCGACGCCCGGTACGCACGTGCTCGAGGTGCGGGCGACGGACGGCGAGGGCCGGGTGCAGGACGAGCAGCGTCGCCCGCCCATCCCCGACGGCGCCACCGGCTGGCACAGCCGCACCGTCACGGTCGGGTGACGGGTGATCCCCGGCACGGGGCGTCAGCTGAAGACGACGGTCTTGCTGCCGTGCACCAGCACCCGGTCCTCGAGGTGCCAGCGCAGACCGCGGGCCAGCACCAGCTTCTCGACGTCGCGGCCGAGGCGCACCATGTCGCCGACCGTGTCGGCGTGACCGACCCGCACCACGTCCTGCTCGATGATCGGGCCGGCGTCCAGCTCGGGGGTCACGTAGTGGCACGTCGCGCCGATCAGCTTCACGCCGCGCGCGAAGGCCTGATGGTAGGGGCGTGCGCCGATGAACGACGGCAGGAAGCTGTGGTGGATGTTGATCGCCCGGCCCGCCCAGTGCTCGCACAGCTCGGGCGGCAGGATCTGCATGAACCGCGCCAGCACGACGGCGTGCGGATCGTGCACGTCGACGAGCTTGCGCACCTGCTCGAACGCGGGCCCGCGCTGTTCGGGGTCCTTGGGGAAGGACACGTAGTGGAAGTCGATGCCGTGCCGGCGGGTCACCCGCTCGAGGTCGGGGTGGTTCCCCACGACCGCGCAGATCTCCGCGTTCAGCTCGCCGGCGGCCACCCGGCCGAGGATGTCGTGCAGACAGTGGCCTTCCTTGCTGACGAGGAGCACCACCCGCTTGGTCTCCCCGGTGTCCTGCAGCGTCCATTCGGTCTCCGGACCCAGTTCCGCCGCAACGGTCGCGAACCGCTCCCGCAGTTCGTCGAGGCCGAGCGGGATGGAGGAGGCGCGCACGGCCTGACGAGTGAAGAACCAGCCGCTGTCGGGGTCCGCGTGGTAGCCGGCTTCGACGATCGAGCCGCCCACGTCCGCGAGGAAGGTCGAGATGCGGGCGACGATGCCGGTGGCGTCGGGGCAGCCCAGTGACAGTACATACCGACGGTCGTCGGACGAGGCAGCGGAGGTCATGCCGTCCAGTCTCTCAGGTGGGATCCCGGCCCGATCCGACCGGTCACACCGTCGCGGGGGGCCGCCGGACCGTGGCGGTCCCGACGAGGGTCGTCGCATCGATCGTGTGGATGCCGCGCTCGGTGACGGCCGCGAGGAACTCGGCGCGCACCGCGGCGACCGCGTCGGCGTCGAGCCCGGCCAGGGCCGCGCGCAAGCCCGATCCCGTCACCAGCGCCCAGCACAGCTCCTCGGTGGCGGGCAGCAGATTCGACAGGGTGCGTACCTCCACCGAGTGGGTGCCGGCGGCCGCGAGCCACGCCTCGAGGGTGCGCGGCAGATCGATCGCGTGCAGCGGTGTCCGGTCGCGCAGCGACGGCCGGCCCGCCACCGCCGGGTTGCGGCGGCCGACGACGTCGAACAGCGTCGCGCTGATCTCCTCCATCGCCCCGGCCCGCCACACGGTGACCCCGATCCGGCCGCCGTGCCGGACCAGGCCCACCAGGCGGTCGAACGTGGTGTCCATGTGGGGCAGCAGGAACACGCCGTAGGAGATGGCGAGCGCATCGTACCCGGCCTCCGGGACCGCGGACGGCGGTTCCCACGTGGTGGCGTCGGCGCACACGAAGTCGATGTTCTGCAGCGCCCGCTCGGCGGCGACGAGCCGGCCGAGCTCGAGCAGTTCGTCGGCGACGTCGATCGCGTGGACCCGGCCGGTCGGTCCCACCGCCGCGGCAGCGGGCAGCGCCGAGGCGCCGGCGCCGCAGCACACGTCCAGCACCGTCGCGCCGGGACCGGGCCCGAGCTGGAAGACCAGCGCCTGCCCGGCCGGGCCCCACACCGTCGGGGTGAGCCGGTCGAAGTCGCCGCTCGCGTCGTCGAAGGTGCTCGCGAGCCGTGCCGTCTCGTCCACTGCGTCGGTCATGCCTCGTCCTCGGGTTCTCGAATCCGAGGACGGAACCTCGGATGCCCAGCGGGAGTGCAGCCGATACCCTATTGCAGTTCCGAACGTTTCAGTTCCGAATGCTGAATGGCGAGCACCCGGGACGTCGAGCGGGTACATCCCGCGTCGAGCGGGTCGATTTCGCGGCGAACCGCGAGGGGAGGGCTCAGGAACCGCCCGCTCGCCACCACAACAGCCCGCTCGCGCCCGTGAGACGAGCGCGGCGCGGCGGCATTCACGTGTTCGCCGGAGGGGACGGGCACCCTGCGGATTGCTCACGCACCCCGATTCGATGGGGGTGGGTGTAGATGTTCATGGTGTCCTCGCGCAGGAAACCGACCAGGGTCAGCCCGGATTCGTCAGCCAGGTCGATGGCGAGTGAGGACGGCGCGGATACGGCGGCGAGGACGGGGATGCCGGCCATAACCGTCTTCTGGGCGAGTTCGAAGGAGGCGCGGCCGCTGACGAGCAGGACCGTTCCCCGGGCGGGGAGGCGGTGGTGTTCGGTGGCCCAGCCGATGATCTTGTCCACGGCGTTGTGCCGGCCGACGTCCTCGCGCAGGGCGAGCAGGTCACCGGTGGCGGTGAACAGGCCGGCGGCGTGCAGGCCGCCGGTGCGGTCGAACACCTTCTGCGCCTCGCGCAGGGTGTGCGGCATGCCCGACAGGGCGGTGGGGTCGACGACGACGGGGTCGTCGGCAGGGGCGTGGCGGGTGCGTTGGCGGATCGCGTCGAGGGATGCCTTGCCGCACACCCCGCAGGAGGAGGTGGTGTAGAAGTTGCGCTCGATGCCGACCTCGGGCAGGGCGACGCCGGGGGCGAGGTCGATGTCGAGGACGTTGTAGGTGCTGCGGCCGTTGTCGTCGGTGCTGTTGCAGTAGCGGATCGCGGCGATGTCGCTGCGGTCGCCGACGATGCCTTCGGTGAGCAGGAAGCCTTGGGCGAGTTCGATGTCGGAGCCGGGGGTGCGCATGGTCACCGCCAGCGGGGTGCCGTTCACCCGGAGTTCGAGGGGCTCTTCGACGACCACGGTGTCCGGGCGAGTCGACTGTCGGCTCGCCTGGATGCGGGTGATGCGGGTGCGGGTGGTTACTCGTCCCATGCGGCGCTCCGGTTCACCAGTTCGCCTCGCCCGGGTGATCCGGGAGTGGAGCTGGGGGATGGCCGGCCGGGCGCCGTGCCCGGTGCCGCGGCGCCCTCGCGCCGAGTGGTGTGGGGTTCGAGGCGGATGGTGACGGCCTTGGACACGGGGGTGTTGGACTTGCGGGCGACGTGGTCGAGCGGGATCAGGGGGTTGGTTTCGGGGTAGTAGGCGGCGACGTTGCCGACCGGGGTGGGGTAGGGGACGAGCCGGAAGTCGTCGGCGCGGCGCGCTTCGACGGTGCCGTCCGGGCGGGGCCATTCGGAGATCAGGTCCACCCGGTCGCCCGCTGCGAAGCCGAACGACTCGAGGTCGCGGTCGTTGACGAACAGCACCCGCCGGCCGCCCTTTACGCCGCGGTAGCGGTCGTCCAGGCCGTAGATGGTGGTGTTGTACTGATCGTGGGAGCGCAGGGTCTGCAGGATCAGCCGGCCCTCGGGCACCGGTACCCAGTCGAGGTCGTTGACGACGAAGTTCGCCTTTCCGGTGGCGGTGTGGAAGCGGCGCTCGTCGCGGGGTGGGTGCGGCAGGACGAACCCGTCCGGTCGGCGGACCCGGGTATTGAAGTCCTCGAACCCGGGCACGACGCGGGCGATGGCGTCGCGGATGGCGTCGTAGTCGTCGGCGAACGCGCGCCACGGCACCGGGTGATCCGGCCCAAACAATGCCTGCGCGAGCTCGCAGACGAGGGCGACCTCGCTGCGCAACTGTTCGCCGGCCGGCTTCAGGCCACCGCGGGAAAGATGCACCACCGACATCGAATCCTCCACCGACACCAGTTGTCTGCGGCCGGCGCGGACGTCCTTGTCGGTGCGGCCGAGCGAGGGCAGGATGATCCCGGTGCGCCCGTGCACGAGGTGGCTGCGGTTGAGTTTGGTCGACACCTGCACCGTCAGCGCGCAGTTTCGCAGCGCCGCGGCCGTGACGTCGGTGTCCGGGGTCGCGGAGAGGAAGTTGCCACCCATCGCCATGAACACGTGCGCGGCGCCGTCTCGCATGGCGCGGATCGAATCGACCGCGTCGAGGCCGTGCCTGCGGGGACTGCGGATGCCGAACTCGTCGTCCAGAGCCTGCAGGAAGGACTCGGGCATCTTCTCCCATATCCCCATCGTCCGGTCGCCTTGGACGTTGGAGTGCCCGCGCACCGGGCACACCCCCGCTCCGGGTTTGCCGATCATCCCCCGCATGAGCAACAAGGCCACCGCGTCCTGGATGGTGGCCACACCGTGGGTCTGCTGGGTCAGGCCCATCGCCCAGCACACGATGGTGGCGTTCGAGGCGATCAGGGCGCGGGCGGTCTGTTCGATCTGCTCGCGCGTCAGGCCGGTCGCGTCGAGCACCGTGGCGAGGTCGACGGCCCGGATGTGCTCGGCCCACCGCTCGAAACCGGCACACCGGCTGTCGAGGAACTCGCGGTCGAGTACGGTGCCCGGCCGACGGTCCTCTTCCTCGAGCAGCAGCTTGGCCAGGCCTTGGAACAGGGCCTGATCCCCGCCGATGCGGATCTGCAGCAGTTCGTCGGCGATGGCCGCGCCGTCACCGAGCACGCCGTTCACCTTCTGCGGGTCCTTGAACCGCAGCAACCCGGCCTCCGGCAGGGGGTTGATCGCGATCACCTTGGCGCCGTTGGCCTTGGCCTTCTCGAGCACGGAGAGCATGCGGGGATGGTTGGTGCCGGGATTCTGGCCGGCGATGAGGATCAGGTCGGCGTCTTCGAGGTCGGTGACCGACACCGAGCCCTTGCCGATGCCGATGGTCTCGGTCAGGGCGGTGCCGGAGGATTCGTGGCACATGTTCGAACAGTCCGGCATGTTGTTGGTGCCGAAGGACCGGATCATCAGCTGGTAGACGAATGCCGCCTCGTTGGAGGTGCGGCCGGAGGTGTAGAAGATCGCCTCGTCCGGACTCGGCAGGGCGCACAGGTGCTCGGCGATCACCGCATACGCCTCGACCCAGCCGATCGGCTCGTAGTGCGCACTACCAGGGCGCACGATCATCGGATGCGTCAGCCGGCCCTGCTGCCCGAGCCAGAAGTCCGTCTGCGCGAGCAACTCCGGAATCGAACGAGTGGCGAAGAACTCCGGGCCGACTTTCCGGGTGGTGGCCTCCTCGGCGACGGCCTTGGCGCCGTTCTCGCAGAACTCCGCCGGCTTGCGATGCCCCGGGGTCTCCGGCCAGGCGCAACCCGGGCAGTCGAAGCCGTGCCGCTGGTTCAGCCGCAGCAGGGTGCGGGCGGTGCGCAGCGGGCCCATCTGCTCGAGACCACGACGCAGCGAGACCAGCACCGCGGGCACCCCGGCCGCGTAGGACTTGGGGTCGGTGATCCGGATGTCGTTCTCGTCGAAGACGTGCCGGTCCGTGGTGTTCGTCATGCGCTGTGTCGCACCCATCGATCGGTCGACGAGAACGCCTCGCCGAGAAGGAAACTGTCGCCGTGGCCGGGGTGAACTCGGGTGTCGGCCGGTAACGCCGACAGTGGCGCGAGCGCCGTGCTCGGCGCCGGGGTGTGTCCGGGCGCTTCACACCCATGCCGGAGGACGTCGCCGGTGAACACCACGCCCAGGTGCGGAAGATGCAACGACACCGACCCGGGCGTGGCGACCGGAGTGTGCAGCACCCGGATCTCGTCACCGGCGACGGCGATGCGCTGCCCGTCGTCGAGTCGCCAGTAGCGACGCTGCCCGTGCACCGCCTGCCACAACGCGTGGTCGGCCGGATGCAGCAGGATCGGAGCGCACAGTCCCACGCCCACGTCGACCGCGGCCGAGACGTGGGCCCGGCCACCCTGGGTGCAGATCACCGCGGTGACACAGCGATCACCGACCGCGTCGGCGATGTCGGTGGCTCGACCGCCCGCATCGATGACCACCACATCCCGGTCGTCGCCGACCAGCCACACATTCGTTTCTCCGGGATCGGAGAAGAACTGCCCAGGGGGCCGTGCTCGTCGAATGCAGACGCGGTCGATCCGAAAACCCCCACTCACGTCAGGCTCGTACCGTCGGTCGGCTCACTGCACGTGTCCCGACCCGAATACCCCTGGGCGCGCGCCTGCACCACAGGAACGCGCACCGCGGTAGGCCTTCCGATCGCACACGTGGTCCCTCGCATCTTCATCGAACACAGCTGGTCCTGCCCGACCGTCAACGGTCGTTGCCGGATCCACCGTAAAGTCCGCCGACCTGCCGGCGAACTGGCCGAACGATCAGATCGGCCTCTCCCGATGGGCAGTGCGCCCAGGCCCTCGCGCTCCCCACCGCCAGTGAATTTGTGCGGGCGGCGCCTAGAATCGGAAGCAATCCGAGGTGGCATCATGATCAAGTCCGCAGAGCACCGGCCGGCAGAACCGGCTACCGGCAGTGCCGCGGTGCACCTGCTGCCGTGCCGGACGCGGTCCGAAGACCGGGTGCACGGTGTCCGGTGACGCCGCCGAACGTTCCGCTGATCCGCCTCCGAGGGAGCTCGCGGACGAATTGAGCGCGGCCGGTTTCGTCGAGCCGCGGGTGGCAGGGCAGGGAGGTTTCGGCATTGTCTACCGCTGTCGTCAGCCCGCCCTCGACCGGGTGGTCGCGGTCAAGGTGATGAGCCCCAGTCCGGACGAGACCGACCGGGTGCGGTTCCTGCGCGAGCAGCAGGCGATGGGCCGGCTGTCGGGGCATCCGAACATCGTGCACGTGCTCGAGGCCGGCGTCACCCGTACCGGGCGCCCCTACATCGTGATGCCGTTCCACCGCCGGGACTCCCTCGAGGCCTGGATCAACCGGCGCGGGGCCCGCACGGTCGCCGAAGTTCTCGACATCGGCATCAAGATGGCCGGGGCGCTCGAGACGGCGCACCGGGCGGGTGTCCTGCACCGCGACGTCAAGCCGGCGAACATCCTGATCTCCGAGTACGGCGAACCGCAACTGACCGATTTCGGGATCGCCCGGCTGTCGGATCGGCAGGACACCACGCGGGGCTTGGTGGTGGGCTCTCCCGCCTACACCGCGCCGGAGCTGCTGCACGGGCAGTCTCCGTCGGTCGCCTCGGACGTCTACGGACTCGGCGCCACCCTGTTCACCGCGCTGGCCGGCCGGCCAGCCTACGCTCGCCGCCGCGGGGAGGAACTGGTGGCGCAGCTGCTGCGGATCAGCACCGAACCGATCCCGGATCTGCGCGAGCGGGATGTTCCGGAGGGTGTGTGTGCGGTGATCGAGCAGGCGATGGCCCGTGAGCCCGCCCACCGCTTCGGCACGGCGGCGGCGTTGGGGGAGGCGCTGCGCAGCGCCGGGGCGGACCTCGGTTACACCGTTGCCGACCTGCCGCTGCCGCTGGCCTGGGACGAGGAGAGCCCACCGCAGCCGGAAAGTCGCGAATCCCCCGCGACCGCGGAGTACCTGCGCCTCGACCCTTCGGCCGGTGCGTCCGTGCCCGCCTGCCCGCCCGCCGTGGCGACCAAGTACCGCCCCCCGGTCGCGGCTCACGCGATGGTGCAGCGCACCCGGCTGCTCGACCGGCTCAGTACAGCGACCCGGGCACGGCTGATCTTGATCCACGGCCCGGCCGGATACGGCAAGACCACCGTGGCCACCCAGTACGTGCGGATGCTCGAGCACGACGGCGGCAAGATCGCTTGGTTGTCGATCGACGAGGACGACAACACCCCCGCCTGGTTTCTCGCGCATCTCGTCGATGCGGTCACGGTGACCCTGCCCCGGCTGGGCAGAGAGCTGACCCGTGTCCTGGAGGCACACGGGGAGGGTGCCGAGCGGTTCGTGCTGACCACCCTGATCAACCGGACACACACGGGCGGGCAGCACATCGCGGTGGTACTCGACGACTGGCACCGGGTGACCAACCCCGCCAGCCGGGCCATCGCCCGGTTCCTGCTCGAGCAGGGGTGCCACCACCTGCAGCTGGTCGTCACCAGCCGGGCCCGACAGGGTCTGCCGCTGAGCGGCCTGCGGGTGCACAACGAGTTGATCGAGATCGACGCCGCCGCACTGCGCTTCGATGTCGACGAGTCCCGCGAGCTGCTCACCGGTACCACCGGATTGACCATGGAGGACAAGGACGTTGCCGAGCTCGAGGAAACAACCGACGGGTGGGCGGCGGCCCTGCAGCTGGCCTCGCTGGCAATACGCGAACACCGTGACCCCCGGACGGTCATCCGCCAGCTGTCGGGCCGGCATCGCGCTCTCGGCGAGTACCTCGCCGAAAACGTCCTCGACAGCCTCGAACCGGACCTGCTCGACTTCCTACTGGCCACCGCGGTCAGCGAACGCACGTGCGCAGCCCTGGCCACCGCCCTGACCGGCCGCCGGGACGCCCAGGCCGTGCTCGAAGACATCGAAGACCGGGACCTGTTCCTCACCCGGCTCGACGAGGAAGGACAGTGGTTCCGCTACCACCACCTGTTCACCGACTATCTACGCCGCCGGCTCGAACGAGGCGACCCGGAACGCCTGCACGAGCTGCACCGGACCGCGGCCCGATGGTTCGCCGATCAACGCCTGTTGAGCGCGGCGGTCGATCATTTCCACGCTGCCGGCGACGACGACGCGGCGATCGACGTGGTCGAGCGGGAAGCAATCCCACTGCTCGAACAATCGCGGATGAACACTCTGCTCGGGTTGGAGACCAAGCTACCGACGACCGCCGGCGCGATGCGACCACGCCTGCAGCTGGCGGTGGCCTGGGCACACGCACTGCTGCACCACCGCACTGCGGCCAACGACGCCCTCAGCCGGCTCGAGGCAGTTCTGCCGACCGTGCCCGACGACGAAGAGGCTGACGCCCGAGCCGAGGCCGCTCTCATCCGGGCCACCATCACCGTCTTCGACGACCGTCTCGACCACCTCGACGAGGCACTCGAGGCGTGCATCGCCCGCGCCGACAGACTCCGCCCGTGGATTCTGTGCGGTGTCGCCGATGTGGCCTCGTTCCGCGAGATCCAGCGGTTCGACTTCGACGAGGCCCGACGCTGGCAGCAATGGGCACGCCCGCATCACCGCCGCGCCTCCGGGCCGTTCAGTGTCATCTACGGCTACTGCCTCGATGCAGTGGCCGCACGGGAACAACTCGATCTCGACGGCGCCGAGACGAGCCTGCGCCACGCCATGCACCTGGCCACCGCTTCCGACGAAGACAATTCCTACAGCTCCCGGCTCACCGGTGCCCTCCTCGGGGAATTGCTGTACGAACAGGGAAACCTCGCCGAGGCCGAAGGCCTGCTCGACGAGAGCTACAGCCTCGGCGCCGAAGGCGGAACCGTCGAGTTCATGCTCGCCACGTACGTCATCGGCGCTCGCCTGAAGCATCGCCTGGGGCAGCACGAACAGGCCGCCGAGCGACTGGCTGAAGGGGAACGGCTGGCACTGTCACTGCAACTGCCCCGCCTGGCGGTGTACATCACCAACGAGCGCATCCGGACGGGCATCGGGATATCGCAGGTCTCCCTGGACACCTTTCCTCCCGGGCTTCCGAGCGACGTTCCTGACGGGATCGCCCAGGTCACGGCCGAGGCCACGGAAGAGACGGCAATCCGGCTGCTGCTCGCCGGCTCCGACAGTGACCGGACACACGCGTGCCGGCGCGCCCGAATCCTCACCGAGTCGATCAGCGCCACCGACCGGCCCAGAGCGTCCCTCTATGCCCGCTTGTTGCTGACCGAGTGCCTTGTCGTGGTCGGCTCACTCTCGGAAGCGGAACGAGTGTTGCTGCCCGTCCTCGAGCAGTGTGCACGGTCGGGTTTGGTTCAGCCGGTGCTCGATACCGGACCCGCTGTGCGAGAACTCGTCCGGCGGGTCGGTTCGGAACGACACGGCCGCAGCATCAGCCCCGCCCTCGCCCACTTCCTCGATCGCCTGCACACAGCACCACAGCCGTCCGCAACACCGGAGAACACGTGAGTCCTCCCACCCTGGGGAACACCGAATCGAGCGCATCGCGACACCGCGATTGCCGCCACAACGGCCCGCTCGCGCTAGCCGATCTCGTAGAACGGAGGAGCGTAGCGGAGGACGCCGCGTAGCTGCGGCCGATGGGCGGTGAGCGCGCGGGCCTGCAGGTGCGACGCCCATTCGGGCACGTCGGGTTCGACACCGAGCTCGGCGGCCGGGACGAACCCGAAACGCGGGTAGTAGTCCAGGTGCCCGAGCAGCACCACGAGCGGCTCGTCGAGGGCATCCGCTGCGCCGAGCACCGCGTGCATCAGGGCGCCCCCGACGCCGGCGCGCTGCAACTCCGGCAGCACCCCGATCGGCCCGAGGGCCAGCGCCGGCTCGCCGTCGACCGTGCCGCGGGTGACGCACACGTGCCCGACGACCGTGCCCTCGGCATCCGTTGCGACCAGTGACAGCCGGGGCAGCCACGCCGGGCCGGCGCGCAGCGCCTCGACCAGGCCGGGCTCGACCGGCTCCGCGCCGGCGGGGGTGAGCGGCGCGAATGCGGCGCGGTGTACCTCGCCGATCGCGGGGACGTCGGCGGGAAGTTCTCGTCGGATGAACACGACAGCAGTGTGGACACCGGCGTCGGGCCGGGCAACTGAATATCGCTGTGGAAAGCTGACGGGTATGCCGGAGACCACCCTCACCCGTGCCCGGGTCGCCGCGATGGTCGACCACACCCTGCTCAAGCCCGAGGCGTCGGGTGCCGACGTGCGCGCGCTCGTCGACGAGGCCCGCGAGCTCGGCGTCTGGTCGGTGTGCGTGTCGCCGTCGATGCTGCCGCTGCGGGCGGACGGACTCGTCGTCGCCACCGTGGCGGGCTTCCCGTCGGGCAAGCATCATTCGCTGATCAAGGGGGCCGAGGCCCGGCTCGCCGTGGATCAGGGCGCCGCCGAGATCGACATGGTGATCGACATCGGCGCGGCCGTCGCCGGGGACTTCAACGCCGTGCTCGCCGACATCCTCACCGTCCGGGAGGCGATCGGGTTCGAGCCCGTGCTGAAGGTGATCATCGAGTCGGCGGCGCTGTCGGACGAGGCGATCGTCGAGGCGTGCCGGTCCGCCGAGCGGGCCGGCGCGAACTTCGTCAAGACGTCCACCGGGTTCCATCCCGCCGGGGGTGCGTCGGTGCACGCGGTGCGGCTGATGGCCGAGACGGTGGGCGGCCGGCTCGGCGTCAAGGCCAGCGGCGGCATCCGCACGGCCGAGGCGGCGCTGGCCATGATCGAGGCCGGCGCCACCCGGCTCGGCCTGTCCGGCACCCGCGCGGTGCTCGAGGACCTGCCGGAGTGAGCACTGGGCCGCGGTCTCAGCGAGCACTGGGCCGCGGCCTCAGCAGTCGTCGAGCTGGTTCTGCGACTGCTGTCCGGCCGGGGCCTCCGGCATCGTGTAGGCGCCGCCCTCGAGCGTCACCGCGATGCCGGAGTCGGTGACCGACACCGCCGTCGCCTGCATGTCCAGCGGGTACTGCTGCAGGCTCTCGGTGAGGATCTGGACGATGCCGTCGACCAGTGCCGTGGGCAACCCGATGCCGAACAGCGACGCGTCCACCGTCTCGACGGCGATCGTCCCGTTCCGGGCCTCCGGCCGCACGGTCAGCTCCGCCAGGCCCGCGCCGCCCACGGTGAAGCGGAGGGTGCCGGCGTTCGCGTCCGGGGTGACGTCGGTGATCAGCGAGCCGAGCGGCAGGGTCTGCACCGTCGCGAGGATGCCCGACGACGGCCACACCACGTCGGCGCTCGAGCTGCCGATGGTCCCGGCCCCGGCGGCGCTCTCCCGCAGATCCACGTCGCGGACCACGGCGTGCACCTGCATCTCCTGGGCGGGGCCGAACGCCGTGTCGTCGCTGTCGAGCGTGACGGACGAGACCTGCTTGTCCACGAGCGAGAGCAGCACCGGCTTCCACCCGAGATCCACGTCGACGTTCGTGCCGAGTTCGCTCTCGAACGACTGCGCGAGGCAGTTGGTGGCACGGTTGCGGACGTACACCTCGGCGCCGACGAGCACCGCGACCAGCGCGACGGCGAGGGCGATGCCGATGGTGGCGAAGGGGATGCGCTTCCGGTTCGTCATGGTTCGGGATTGTTCCGAAGAACTCTGAGGAAGGTCTGTGAAGATGCGGCCCCACTACCAGAAATTGTGAGGTAGGACACAGTTGTTCGGGTACTGTGGCGGCATGACGGGCTGGACGGAACCTGAACACGACGCCTCCGGCCGGGTGGATCCGGACGAGGCCCTGCGACATACCGCGCTCGCGCAGGCGGGCTTCTTCACCGCGCGACAGGCCATTGCCCACGGCATCGCCACGATCGACTTCGTCGGCCGGATCGCGGCCGGGCACTGGGTCCGGATCGAATCGGACCTGTTCCGGCTCGGGGACAGCCCGCACACGAAGTTCGACGAGTTCGCGCAGTGGTGCGCCTGGTACGAGGGCGCGGCGGTGGTCTCGCACCAGAGCGCCGCCGACCTGCACGGCATGGGGCACCTGCAACCCCGTTTCCTGCACCTGTCGACGGCCGACCAGCGGACCGTGCCGAGCAACCGGCTCGCCCTGCACCACCGGCAGCTGCGCGCGCAGGACTGCGAGCAGGTCGGGTGCTTCCGCATCACCACCCCCGCGCGGACCGCCGTCGACCTCGCCGCGGGTGGGGTCTCCCAGGAGGTCCTCGACGAACTCGTCGGCGACGCCATCGCCATCGGGCGGGTGACCTCGGCGCAGCTGCACGCCGCGGTCGCCGATCAGCCCGCGGCCGTCGCGGACCGCATCGAGCTGGCACTGCTCGCGGCCGGCTGAGCCTCCGTCGGGGCGACGAAGTCCCACGGCACGGTCAGCACGCAGTCCCGCAGCCGCCGGCGTTGCGGTGCCGCCGGCACGCCCTGGGCGCGCAACAGGTCCAGCGTCGCGCGCCAGCGCACGCGCGGTCCGAACGCCGCGTGCGGTGCCGCCGACGCCCAGGCCCGATCCGCCGCCTGCAGCAGCTCGTGGATCCGTTCCCCCGGCACGTTGCGGTGGATCAGCGCCTTCGGCAGACGCTCGGCCAGGTCCGACGGGGTTTCCGAGTGGAACGGGCTCCACGCCAGCGTGAGCGTGCGCGGGCCGTGCTCGTCGAGCAGCACCCATGCGCACCGCCGGCCCAGTTCGTCGCACGTGCCGTCGAGCAGCAACCCGCCGGGCGCGAGCCCGGACCGCAGCCGATCCCACGCCGGCGCCACCGCCTCCTCCGGGTACTGGCGCAGCACGTTGAACGCGCGGATCAGCACCGGCCGGAGCCCGGCCAGCTCGAAGCCCCCGCGGGCGAACTCCACGCCGTCCCGCCCCGGCACCACCCGGTCGGGATCGATCTCGAGACCCACCACCCGCAGGCGGCGACGCACCGTGCGCAGCCGCGCGGCCAGCTCGAGGGTGGTCACCGGCATCGCGCCGTAGCCGAGGTCGACGACGAGCGCGTCGTCCCGGGAGTGCAGGACGCGGGCGACGTCGGGGTGGTGCATCAGCCAGCGGTCACTGCGGCGCAGGCGGTTGATGCCCGTGGTGCCGCGGGTGACGACACCTTCCGGGCGCGGGGCGCGCACGGGGACTACCCGAACCGGCGCGCGAGCCAGCCGGCGGTGATCTCCGCCTCGGTGCGGAACAGGTCGACGAGGTTGACGAGCATGAGCTGCTCGAGCTTGCCACCGATGAACGGCAGGAAGACCTTGGCCTCCGAGGTGGTGCGCAGGGTGCTGCCGCCGTCCGAGGCGAACAGTTCCATCGTGCCGGTGAGGCTGCCGGGACCCGCGGGGACCGAGGCCTGGTAGCTGCCGGTGATGGTGGCGCCGAAGGGGGTGTACGTCTCCTTGCGGGTGATGACCATGTCCTTCTTCATCACCGTCTGGGCGATCTCGGGCAGTTCCGTGCGCGGCAGGACGTGGTGCAGTACCAGGTCGATACCGTCGTCCGACACCTCGAACTCCGCGAGGTGGTTCTCGGAGTACTTGCGCATCTCGACGATGCGCGCCTCCCAGTGCGCGCGGTCCGAGAGCGCCTCGTACACCTGCTCCGGGCTGTACGGATAGCGGGCGGAGTAGTCGATTCGCCGGGCCATGACACGCGAGGTTACCGGTTCGTTACCGAGCGACGGAAATCGTCACCGTCCCGCAACGGCCCCGTCAGTGCGGCTCGGACAGCCACTTCGCGGTGAAGGTGCGCTCCACGTCGAACAGTTCGACGATCTGCTCGACGATGATGCCCTCGATCTTGCCGCCGAGGAACGGGATCCGCACCTCGGCCTCGCCGTCGATCTCGACGATGGTGCCCGCGCCGTCCGGCGCCATCGTGGACGTGCCGTCCACCTTCCCCGGCAGCCCGTCCACGTGCGCGGAGAAGCGGCCCGCCGCGCGGTCCCCGGTCACCGGCTGCCACGACTCGTGCCGATGGATGACCAGGTCGCCGGGATGGAAGTTGGTGACGAAGCTCGGCAGGTGCTCGGCCGGGATGGACTGGGTCATGTGCAGGTCGATCGTCCCGTCACCGGTGCGCACGTCCTCGAGCGTCGCGCCCGGCCCGCCGATCTCCGCCAGGCGGCTCCGCCAGTAGTTCTCGTCGACGAGCGCCGCGTGCACCGTGGCGACGGGGAACGCGTAGTGCGAGTAATGGTCGATGCGGCTGCCCATGGTCGGCACGCTACCGTTTGCGGGTGTCTGATCCGCGTATTGGGGCCCAACTCGTCGAGGCGGGCGCCGCCGTGTCCGAACACGTGCCGCTGTCGACGCTGACCACGCTGCGGCTCGGCGGTCCGGCTCGGCTGCTCGCCGAGTGCACCACCACCGACACCCTCGTCGAGGTCGTCCGTCTGCTCGACGCGGCACGCGTCCCCACCCTCGTCCTGGCCGGCGGCTCCAACCTGGTGATCGGCGACGCCGGGTTCGACGGTGTGGTCGTGCGCATCGCGACCACTGGGATCGAACCGGGGGAGGACACCGTGCGCGCCGAGGCCGGCGCCGGGTGGGACGACGTCGTCGCCCTGACCGTGAAGGCGGGGCTCGGCGGGCTCGAATGCCTGTCCGGCATCCCCGGCTCCACGGGTGCGACCCCGGTGCAGAACGTCGGCGCCTACGGCGTCGAGGTCGGGTCGACCCTGAGGGCCGTGCGGCTGCTCGACCGCACCAGCGGCGACGTCCGGTGGGTCGGTCCCGAGGACCTTGGGCTCGGCTACCGCACCAGTGTCCTCAAGCACTCCGACGACGCCCTGGTCCTCGAGGTCGACCTGGCCGTGCGGCCGGACGGGGCCAGCGCCCCCCTCGGCTACCGGGAGCTGGCGTCGGTCCTGCATGCCGAGGAGGGGGAGCGACGCCCGACCGCGGAGGTCCGCGAGCAGGTGCTCGCCCTGCGCCGGGGCAAGGGCATGGTGCTCGACCCCGGCGATCCCGACACCTGGAGCGCCGGATCGTTCTTCACCAACCCCGTGCTCTCCGACGACGAACTGCCCCGCGTGCTCGCGGCCGTCGAGGAACGCGTCGGGCCCGACGCGCGGATCCCGCGGTTCCCCGCCGGTGGCGGCACCAAGCTCTCCGCGGGATGGCTGATCGAGCGGGCCGGGTTCGGCAAGGGCTTCCCCGGCCCCGGCGCGCCGGTGCGGCTGTCCACCAAGCACACCCTCGCGCTCACCAACCGCGGCACCGCGACCACCGCCGATCTGGTGGCCCTCGCGCGGGAGGTGCGCGACGGCGTGCAGGACGCGTTCGGTGTGCGGCTCGAGCCGGAGCCGGTCACCGTGGGTTGCTTCATCTGAGAGCCGGTCTGCCGGACCTGCCGCCGCGCTGCGACGCGACAGCGCGGCGGGCGTACCCTCGTCGGAGTGCTCCACCTGGGTGAACGAAGTCGTCGGTTGTTGTGGTTCGGGCTGCTCGCACTCGTCGCGGTGCTTGCGGCGTGCTCGTCGGGTCCCGGCGGGAGCGCGGTACCCGCCGGCACCGGGCCCGTCGTGTCGATCGTCACCGACCCCGCCGACGGCGCCACCGACGTGAACCCCACCGCCCCGGTCCGTGTTTCGGTCACCGACGGCGAGCTCACCGACGTCGCCCTCACGAACGTCGGAACGAGCGCCGTCGTGCGTGGCGCCCTCGCCGCCGACCGCCGCAGCTACACCGTCGCCGAACCGCTCGGCTACGGCGCGACCTACCGCTGGTCCGGCACGGCCGTCGGCTCCGACGACGAGGCCGTGGCCGTCGAGGGCAGCTTCGACACCGTCGACCCCGACCGGGTCGTCTCCGCGAACCTGAACATCGCCGACGCACAGCCGGTCGGAATCGCCGCCCCGATCATCGTCCAGTTCGACGGCCCGATCACCGACAAGGCCGCCGTCGAGAAGGCCATGGTGGTCGGCACCGACCCGCCGACCGTCGGCAGCTGGGCGTGGCTGCCCGACGACAACGGCGGTGCCCGCGCGCACTGGCGCCCGCAGCAGTACTGGACGCCGGGCACCGCGGTACACCTCGACGCGCGGCTCTACGGCCTCGACTACGGCGACGGCGCCTACGGGGCGGAGGACCTCACCCTCGACTTCACCGTCGGCCGGAGCCAGGTCGTCGTGGCCGACGCCACGTCGCACCGCATGCAGGTCGTGCGCGACGGGGTGACGATCATGGACATCCCGGTGAGCTACGGGCAGGGCAACGAAGCCCGCAACGTCACCCGCAGCGGCGTCCACGTGGTCACCGAGAAGCACGAGGACTTCCTGATGTCCAACCCGCCGTACTACGAGAACGTGCGGGAACGCTGGGCGGTGCGGATCTCCAACAACGGCGAGTTCATCCACGCCAACCCCGCGACCCTCGGCCAGCAGGGCGCGACCAACGTCACCAACGGCTGCATCAACCTCTCGCTCGGGGACGCCCAGGAGTACTTCGCGACGGCGATGTACGGCGACCCGGTCGAGGTGTCCGGAACGTCGATCGAGCTGTCCGCCGCGGACGGCGACCTGTACGACTGGGCGATCGACTGGCCCACCTGGCAGTCGATGTCCGCGCTGTAGAAACCCGCCGGAACCGGGGCGGCACCGAGCGGCAACGGGTGCAGGCTGCGGCGCTGTCGGGGGGACCGCGCGTCGTCGGTGGCCACCGAGTATCCGCTGAATTCTCACGTGCTGGAAAAGCTCTTCGGTGCCGAGGTGCAGAAGCTCCCGACGCGGGCAATCAGGGACCCGGTCGTGCTTGTGGGATCGCGACCGATCGCATCCGAAACGCCGGCGACGGGACGGCGTGAGGGTGATCATGTAGGCGGAGGTAACCATGGAACCGAAGGTCCCGGGTTCGCGCGGCGGTTCGCTGCCGAGCACCCCAGAGGCACCGGACGACCATGGAGTTCGGCTCGAGACCGGGCAGGGTGCCGCGGCGGTCCGGAATGCCGCCGGCACCGACGCTGGTGGGCCGCCCGAGGCCGGGGAACGCCGGAAGCTGCTGTACGTCACCTTTCCGGGGTGCTGGGGTGCACTCGTTTTCGCGTGTCTGTCGTTCACGCCGTCGCTCGCTCCCGCGCGGCGGGCTCCTGCAGGGCATGATCTGCGGGATCACTGCCGCGATCGGATACGGGCCGGGCGTGCTCGCAGCCTTCGTGTGGCGCGCGTTCGCCGACCGCCCGGCCCTGGAGCCGATTCGGAGCTATGCCGGGCTCACCTCGGCCGAGGACTCCGAGAGCCGGGCGGCCGTGGCAGTCGAGGGCCTGACCCGGGTCGGGGTTTCCAGCGCGGCGATTCGGTCGTGGTGACGACGACCGGGAGCGGCTGGGTGGACCCGGCCCTGGTGGACACGCACCCGCCCCCGCAAGCCCGACGCGGGCGACCGGGCGTTCGACCACGTCCACGGATGCGAGGAGGGTGGGTCTGCCGTGACCGAAGAATCGACCGCCGCCGGTTCCGCGGGGGCAGCGCGCCCGCAACGACTGCTGGCCATCCTGCTGGCGATGGCGATGTTCGTGCTGGTCGTCGACACGTCACTGATGAACGTCTCGATCTCGTCGGTGGTCCGTGATCTCGAGACGACCGTGAGCGGCGTCCAGGCGGCGATCGCGCTCGAGGCGCTGGTGTCGGCGGCGTTCATCCTGATAGGTAGCAAGGTCGGCGATCTGATCGGACGCAAACGTGCCTACGTGCTGGGTCTGCTCGGCTACGCCGTAGGTGCGGCGGCGATGGCACTCGCGCAGAGCCTGACGGCGGTCATCGTCTTCTGGGCACTTCTGGGTGGAATCGGCGCATCACTCCTCCTGCCCGCGATGCAGTCCCTCATACACGGCAACTTCGAAGGAGACGATCAGAAGAAGGTCTACGCCCTCGTCGGGGCGGCGGCCGCGATCGCCGCGGCCGTCGGACCGCTGCTCGGAGGTTTCATCACCACCTACCTTTCCTGGCGCCTCGCGTTCGTGCTCGAGGTCGTCATCATTGCGATCGTGCTGTCCGGCATCAGACTCGTCCGAGATGTGCCGTACACAGGACCTCGGGGCGTCGACACAGTCGGTGCCGTGCTCTCGGTGTTGGGCATGGGCGGCATCGTGCTGGGAATCCTGGTGTGGCAGGAGGGCGGCGAGGCAGTCGCCGCGCTCCTGGTGAGCGGTGCGGCGGCCCTGGCCGGACTGGCGTACTGGCTCGGGCGGCGCAAGCGGCGAGGCGAACCCAGCCTGCTGGACCCGGATCTGTTCACGTCCAAGATCTTCAGACTGGGGATCTCCCAGCAGATGCTCCAGCAGATAGCGCTGGGTGGCACCATGATTGCGCTGCCGATCTACCTGCAGATGGTGCTCGAATACAATGCGATGCAGGCGGGTTTGTCCCTCGCACCCCTCTCCCTCAGCATGTTCGCAGTGGCGCTGCTCGCGGGGAAGAAGGCGGGCGATCGGCGCCCCAGCAGCATCATCCGGTGGGGATTCGTTCTGCTCACGATCGGGATCGTGGCGCTGATCCCGATCGTGCCCCGGGCAGAGTTCGGTTGGGCCCTGGTGGTCCCCCTCATGATCGCGGGGTCGGGTCTGGGGCTGTTGGTGTCGCAACTCAACAACTACACGCTGGCTCCGATCTCGCAGGAGCGTGTCAGCGAGGCAGCAGGTGTGAACTCGGCGGCCGGATCGTTCGGGTTGTCGTTCGGGTTGGCGTTCGCCGGTGCCATCATGCTGGCAACGCTGTCCATCACGTTCACCGCGATGGCGGAATCGAGCACCGTCCTTCCCCCAGCCGAGCAGCAACAGGTGGCACAGGTGCTCGAGGACGACGCCGAGGTCATGAGCAACACCCAGCTCACGGAGTTGCTCGCCGATCAGCCCCCGGACGTTCAGGACGAGATCATCCGCATCAACACGGACGCGCGGCCTCTCGCCCTGCAGGTGGCGCTGCTCGTTCCGCTCCTGGCCGGTCTCCTCGGGCTGTTCAACTCGTTCCGAATGAATCGGCTACCGGACACCCCGTCCACGGTCTCCGACCGGACGGAACCGCACTGACGGACGGGAATGTCACGGCTCGGGTGGACCTTCGACCCGAGATCGTCCGTCCCCCTGCCGTGGACGGACGATCACCATGCCCGAGCCGCATGCCGTGGAGTTCCGTGCGACGTCGTTGCGTGGCAGGAATGACTGCAGTACTCCGGCACGCGCACGCCACTCGTCTCGTCGGTGCACCGCGACTCGGTGGACTGCGGTTCAGGGGATCGGGACTCAGTGGCGGTGGAACCTCGACGGGCTGGCCTGGTCGCGCGGCTGCACGATGATCTGGTCCAGATTGACGTGCGGCGGACGCGACGCGACGAACCCGACGATCTCCGCGATGTCCTCGGCCACCAGCGGCGTGATGCCCTCGTACACCTTGGCGGCGCGCTCGGCGTCACCCTCGAACCGCACGAGGGAGAACTCGGTCTCCACCGCACCCGGCGCGATCTCGGTCAGGCGCACCGGCTTGCCGAGCAGCTCACCGCGCAGCGTCCGGTGCAGCACCGCCTGGGCGTGCTTGGCGGAGGTGTAGCCCGCGCCGTTGTCGTAGGCATGGAACGCCGCCACCGACGTGATCGTGACGATCAGGCCGTCGCCGGAGTCGACGAGCTTCGGCAGCAGGGACTTCGTCATCCGCAGGGTGCCGAGAACGTTGGTCTCCCACATCCAGCGCCAGTCGTCGAGGTCCGCCTCGGCGACCGGGGCCATGCCCTTGGCGCCGCCCGCGTTGTTGACCAGCACGTCCACCCGGGGGAGCACCGTCGTGAAGGCGGTCACCGAATCCTCGTCCGTGACGTCCAGCTCGAGGGCCGTGCCCCCGATCTCGTCCGCGAGCTTCTCGATCCGGTCGACGCGGCGAGCGCCGACGACGACGTGGAAGCCCTGGGCTGCGAGGGTTCGGGCGGTGGCCTCGCCGATGCCGGAGGAGGCACCGGTGACGACGGCGACGCGGGAATCGGGAGAAATCGTCATGCAGGCGATCCTAGGGTGCCCCGGATGCGGTCGCGCGGGGGTCCGCGCGACCGCGGCGCCCGTCACGACGCGAGCGGCCGGGGCACCTCGACGACCGAGTAGGCGCTCGCGTCGCCGGCGACGGCCCGGCTCGCCTCGCCGTGCACGCTCACCGGGACGTCACCGGCGAGGGTGATGCGGTTCAGGCGACGGTGCAGGCCGTCGTAGTCGGCGACGGCGTAGTGCTGGGTGGCGCGGTTGTCCCACACCGCCACGTCCCCGGCGGCCCAGTTCCAGCGGGTGGTGTACTCCAGCCGGGTCTGGTGGTCCTGCAGCAGCCGGAACAGCGCCTGCGACTGCCGGCCGCTCAACCCGACGAAGCCCTTGACGAAGTGGCCGAGCAGCAGCGACCGCTCCCCGGTCTCGGGGTGCACGCGCACCACCGGGTGCTCGGTCTCGAAGTACTCGGACCGGAACTCGGCGCGGTACTCGGCGACCCGCTCGTCGGCGCCGTCGCGGAGGTGCTCCGCGCTCTCGGCGGCGTAGTCGTACAGGTTGGTGTGGGTGGCCCACAGGTTCTCCGCCAGGGTCTGCAGCGGGGCGGGCAGGCCCTCGTAGGCCGCCACGCCGGAAGCCCACGTGGTCGAACCACCGTAGGCGGGCAGCTCCACCGCGCGCAGGATCGACGCCTTCGGGATGCGGTCGACGAACGAGACGTCGGTGTGCCAGCTGTTCGCCTTGCCGTAGTCGGAGTCGATCGGCAGCACGTGCGCCCCGCGCGAGGTGACCGTCGGGTGCGCGGTGGTCGGCGTGCCGAGCAACTCGGCGAACGCGTACTGCGACGCGTCGTCGAGGTGGTGCTGTTCCCGGAAGAAGATCACCTTGTGCTCGGCCAGGGCGCGACGGATCGCTTCGACAGTGACCTCGTCGAGATCGCCGCCGAGCCGCACGCCGTCGATGCGGGCCCCGATGTGCCCGCCCAGACGAACCACGGACACGTCGCGAGCGGATGTGGTGCGGGTATCGAAATCCACGGACATGGAGGACCTTTCGTAGATCGAACGTTGGTGCCGTCGACCTCACCACCGGCGCTGGGCCGGCGTAAGGGTTTCCGTCACCGTGATCGGGACCGTTGCCGCCGCGTCGCCGTGCGGATCGGACGCCGTGCGGATCGGACGCTGTGCGGATTGGACGCCGTGCGGATTGGACACAGTGGCGCGCGGCGGCTAGGTTGCGGATATGCCAGCTCGCCGTCTCCGTGCTCCGCGGGTCACCTACGTGACCGCCGCGCTGGGCTCGCGGCTGCCGCTGGCGCGCGAACTGTGTTGTCGCTGACACCGCCCTTCGCGCCCCGCTTCGTTTCCCCCGGCCGTCGGCCGGTGGATCTCTGCCTCACGATCGAGCGGATCGGCGCCTCCCTGCCACGCCCCGGGTCTGCGGACCCGATCTCGAGGAAGAGTCGCAGTGACTGCAGTAGCTACGTCAAATATCCTGTCCGCCAACATTATTCGTCCGACGTCCGGATCGGGCGTCCGTTCCCGTAGTGCCACCGCCCGGGTGCGATCGACGGCGCGCGTGCAGATCGTGCCGCCCGAGCTGAAGATCGCCGACGGCACCGCCGCCGCGGTGTTCCGGGTCGCTGCGGCGCGCGGGCCGATCTGCCGCGACCAGGCGGCGGCGGCGACGGGTGCGAGCATCGCCACCGTGAACCGGCAGGTCTCGGCGCTGCTCGCCGCGGGCCTGCTCCGGGAGCGGCCGGATCTGACCGCGTCCGGTGCCGTGGGCCGGCCCCGGGTGCCGTTCGAGACCGACCACGAGCGCTACCTGACCGTCGGCATCCACATCGGTGCGGCCGTCACCGGCATCGTCGCGAGCGATCTGCGCGGGCGTGTGATCGGCGCGGTGGAGATCCCCACCCCGCGCGGCGGCCAGGAGGCGGCGCTCGGGGCGATCACCAGCAGCGCCAGGGCCTTCGCGTCGCGCTGGCACCGGCGCACGCCGCTGTGGGCGGGCGTCGCGCTCGGCGGCCGCGTCGACTCGGCCACCGGAACCGTGGACCACCCGCGGCTCGGCTGGGAGGATGCGCCCGTCGGGTCCGTGGTGAGCCGGGGCCTGGGCCTGCCGGTTTCCGTCGCCGCGCACGTCGAGGCGATGGCTGCCTCCGAGCTGCTGCTCACCCCCGACCGCGACACCGCCGATGTCGAGGGCGCCACCCTGTACTTCTACGCTCGCGAAACCGTCGGTATCGCAATCGCATTCGACGGCCGGGTGCACACACCGCGCGGCGGCCCGGGTTCGGTGTCGCACCTGCCCACCGGATCGTCCGTGCCGTGCGCCTGCGGTGCCCGCGGATGCCTCGAGGCCACCGTCGCCGACCGGGCGGTGCTGACCCGGGCGCGGGCCGCCGGCCTGCTCGACGCGGGCGCCACGTCCGTCACCGCGTTGTACGCGTTGGCCCGCAACGGCTCTCGCGAGGCCCACGAGATCCTCGTGGAACGGGCACAGGTGCTGGGGCGGTCCGTCGCGATGCTCCGTGACCTGTTCAACCCGGACCGGGTGATCCTCGGCGGCCAGGCGTTCACCGCGTACCCGGAGGCCGCACCGCACGTCGCGCGCGCGCTCGCGTCGCCGTCGGGCGCCGACGTCCGGGTCACCGGATTCGGCGACCGGGTGCAGGCGCACGCCGCGAGCGTGGTGTCCTTGAGTTCGCTGTACTCCGATCCGCTGGGCGCGATGCGCCGGGCGCTGGTCTGATACGCGCACGAAATGGCTATCCGCGCATACGATTTCATGTGCGGACGACCGGCAAGTGCGCGGATGCGGGGCCGCCGGTCAGCCGCCGTGCAGTGGCGGGCCGTCCGTCGCGTCCGCCGGCGCACCCCGCCGGTCCAGTTCGGCCCGCGCGCGGGCCAGACCGCCGTGCTCGAGCGCCGCGAGGGGGGACTCGTCCGCCCACACCAGCGCGCCGCGGTCGCGGACGGTCACGCCCAGCGAGCCCGCGAGGTGCTCGAGGGCGCCGGGCACGTTGCGGCGTTCGAGGGGCAGCGGGACCGGCAGGACATGCGCGGCGCTCAGCGGGGCGGTCGCCTCGATCTCGACGGTCCACCGCGGCCCGCGCCCGAACAGCGACCACCGCTCGTCGGCGACGTGTGCCCGCACCGGGGAGACCACGGGGTTGCCCAGCCGGATCACGGGTCCGTCCGGCAGGGCGACCACCACCGCCGTCACCTCGGTCCGCAGCGGTCCGGCGTGGACCTTCCCACCGGCGAAGGCGACGCACGCGGCGGAGTCGGCGAAGCCGTGCGCCTGGCCCCACCACCACGACTCCGGGAATCCTCCTCGGCCCCAGTTCTTCTCCGCGTACACCTGGGCGCCGTCCAGGTTCCACGTCTCGCCGCCGAGCACGGCCTCGCCCTCGGCTCGCCCGTCGAGCAGCCACGGGTGCCAGTACTGGTTGAGCGCGGGGATTGCGTGGAAGACGCTGGATCCGCCGAACCGGCGGCGGGGCCACGGCCGGGGCGCCGTCACCCGCACATCGAGACGTGCGTCGTCGCCGAGGTCCACGCGCAGCCGGTCGGGCTCCCCGCGGAACGCCGTGCCCGCCGACGCGCCGAGCCGCCGCGGGTCGGCGAACCCCTCCGGATGCGCCGTCGTACGCAGGAATCCGCCCGGGTGCGCCGCCAGGCCGAGGGTCGCCCACGACCCGTCTGCGGCCCGGTTGACGCCGCACAGCGCGATCACCACCCGTCCGGTCCCGGGCTGGGTGAACCGCCAGAAGTACCCCTCCATCGCGACGTCGTGCGCCGCCAGCGGATCGCCGAAGGGCAGGTCGGCGCCGGTGGCGCGGTAGCTCGAGCACAGCGACACGGCGCTCAGATCCCGGCCCGGGCCGCGGCCGCGATGTCGTCGAGGTCCTGGTGCAGCGCCGTACGCGTCGCCCGCAGGGCCAGGGGAGCGACGAGCGCCGTCAGCGCCCGCCGGATCCGTCCGGGACGGCCGGCGTCCGCCGAGAACCGCACGGTCAGCGTCGTGCCGGCCCGCTCGGGGGCCACGTCGAACTCGGTGCGGTAGCGCACACCGCCGGATTCGGCCTCGACGGCCGTGTGCCGCCCCGGCTCCACGGCCGTCACGGTCATCTCCTCGGTTGCGGCCCTGCCGAACATCGTGCGCGTCTCGCGCCAGCGGGTGCCCACCTCGTAGCCCACGCCCGCGAGCCGTTCGACACTCTGCACGCCGCTCAGGACCTGCGGGGCCGAGTCGACGGAGGTCAGCACCCGCCACACCCGGTCCGGTGGTGCGTCGACGAAACGGCTCAGCTCGATGTGGTGGCCCATTCGCGCTCCTCTTCGGTCGGGTCGGTCACAGGGGCAGGGCGTTCTCCTGCAGCGTCGGCGCCGCGCCGCGCCGGCGGAACCATTCGAGGCCGAAGGCGCTCGCGAGCTGTTCCGGCGTCATCGCCAGCATCGGCCCGAAGTCGCCGACCTGCGAGGCGTGCGCGAGCATCGCCGCCCGTTTCGCGGGGATCGTCGCGGACACGTCGATCGTGGTGGTGATCTCGGCCTCCGGCAGGCCGAACGTGTCCAGGTCCGGGGGCGACGCGTCCGGGCTCACCTCCGGGTTGGCGTCGAGCAGGCGACGGATGTGGTCCCGGTTCATCGCCGCCTCGTACACCGACGGGTGCGCGGTCAGCTCCTGGGCCCGGGCGCCGACGCGGTGCACCTGCACGTGGTCGGGATGCCCGTACCCGCCGTTGGGGTCGTAGATGGTGACGACGTCGGCGCTCTCCTCCGTGAGCACGGCCGCGAGCCGGGCCGCGGCCGAGTCCACGTCGACGTTGCAGAACGCGGCCGGGTCCGAGTTCTGCGGCGCCCCGGCCATTCCCGAATCGGCGTAGCCCAGCGGCACCAGGCGGGCGACTCCCAGCGCCTCCGCCGACGCCTCGAGCTCGGCGCGGCGGCGCTGCACCAGGGACTCGCCGGGACCGAGCAGCCCGTCGGGGACCTCGCCCGCGGCGCCGTCCGTCGCCACGACCAGCACCACCCGATGCCCCGCGTCCGCGGCGAGGCGCATCACCCCGCCGGTGGTGAACACCTCGTCGTCGGGATGGGCATGGAAACACACCAGCACGCTCACGTACTGCATGCTGGCACGAATGCGCTCCTACCGTGCACTGTTCACCGCGCCGGGCGCCGCCGCCTTCTGCCTGGCGGGGTTCGTCGCGCGGCTGCCGATCGCGATGGTCGGCATCGGCATCGTGACGATGTTCTCGCAGCTGCGCGGCGATTACGGCCTCGGTGGCGCCCTGGCCGCGGTGTTCGCGCTGTCGTACGCGGCGCTCACCCCGCTGGTCTCCCGGGCCGCGGACCGGCACGGGCAGTCCCGCGTCCTGCCGGTCGCCGCCGTGACGAGCGCGGCCGCGACCGCCGCGATGCTGGCGGGGGTGCGGTGGGAGGCGCCCGAGGCGCTGCTGTTCGCGTGCGCGGTCCCGGCGGGACTGATGCCCACGATCGGCGCCATGGTCCGCGCCCGGTGGACCGAGCTGCTCCGCGGCACCGACGGGTTGCGTACCGCGTTCGCGCTCGAGGCGGTGATCGACGAGCTGTGCTTCATCGTCGGGCCGGTGCTGTCGGTGGGGCTGAGCGTCGCCGCGTTCCCGGAGGCGGGCGCGTTGCTCGGGGCGGTGCTGCTGGTGATCGGCACCGTCGCGCTCGCCGCCCAGCGCGGCACCGAACCCCCGGCACGACCGGTCGTCGCCGGGGCGCCCGGCGCGAGCGTGCTGCGGATCCCGGTGCTCGTCGTGCTGGTGGTGGCGATGACGGCGATGGGCACGATCTTCGGCGTCGTCGACGTGGTCGGGGTGGCCTTCACCGCCGAGCGGGGCGCGCCGGGCGCCGCGACCGTGGTGCTGGCGATGTTCGCGACCGGGTCCGCGCTCGGCGGCCTCGTCTTCGGGGCGGTGCGGCTGCGGGCGCCGCTGACGCGGCAGTTGCTCGGCGCGACGGCGGCCGTCGCGGTCCTGCTGTGGCCGCTGCTGCTCGCCGACACGGTGCCGGCCCTCGCGGTGCTCTACCTGTCGGCCGGGGTGGCCGTCGCCCCCACCATGATCGTCGCGACCTCCCTGACCGAGCGGATCGTGCCACCGGGCCGGCTCACCGAGGGCATCACCTGGACGGTCACGGGACTCGGCGTCGGTGTCGCGGTCGGCTCCGCCGTCGTCGGTCAGGTCATCGACCGGTCCGGGCCGAGCGCGGGCATCGCGGTCGCGGTGGTGGCCGCGCTCGTCGGATGCGCGTGCGCGGTGGGAGTGGCCCGGCTCGCCCGGCTAGGGTGACCCGCATGACAATCCGCGAGGTCGAGAGCTCCGACGGCACCCCCATCGTCTACCGCGTCACCGGCGATCCCGCCCACCGCCCGCTGGTCCTGCTGCACGGGTGGGCCCAGTCGTCGCGGTGCTGGGGCGAGGCCGTGCTCGACGAGCTGGCCCGCACCCACCGGGTGATCGCCGTCGACCTGCGCGGACACGGGTACTCCGGGGCCCCGGAGTCCGGATACGACGAGTCGAAGCTGTGGGCCGCGGACGTGCAGGCCGTGCTCGACGCCGAAGGCGCCCACGGCGCGGTGCTGCTCGGCTGGTCCTACGGCGGCCTGGTGATCTGCGACTACCTCGCGACGCACGGCACCGACCGCGTCGCCGGGATCGTGCTGGTCGGCGCGATCACCAGCATCGGGCGGGGCGAGAAGGGCGGCAAGGTCGGGGCGGCCATGCGCGCGGCCGTCCCCGACGCGATGTCCGAGGACGCGGCGACGGCGATCCGTGCCCTGGGCGCCTTCGGCACGGCCCTCACCGGGCCCGGGGCGGGCAAGGGCGTCGCGGCGCAGGCGCTGTTCGGCACCAGCCTGTGCACCCCGCCCCGCGTGCGGGCGGCGATGTTCGCGCGGACGGTGAGCAACGACGAGCTGCTGCGGGGCCTCGACACGCCCGTGCTCGTCCTGCACGGCACGGCCGACTCGGTCGTCGACGTCTCGGCCGCAGAGCACGCGGCGTCGCTGCTGCCGAACGCGACGACCTCGTTCTGGGAGGGCGCCGACCACGGCCCGTTCGTCGAGGACCCGCAGCGGTTCGCCGCCGAGGTCACGCGCTTCGCGGGATCGCTGTAGCCGCCGCCGACTCGATCGCCTGCGCCCCGGCGAGCAGCAGCGTCTCCTCCGGCGTGAGCGGATGGAACTTGACCCCGCGCACGTCGCGGTAGCACTGCTCGAGCGGGCTCGACCGGTAGAAGCCGCGGCCCCCGGCGACGTCGAGCGCCAGGTCGCACACCTCGATCGCGGCCCGCGCGATCTCGGCCTTGGCGGTCATCACCGCGGCGACCGTGGTCATCGACGGCACCGGATCGTCGCCGACGACGTCGAGGGCACCGTCGAGGGCCCACGACGCGACCTGCAGGCGGGTGGCCGCGACCCCGAGCTGGCGTCGCACGCTGGGGTCGCCGGCCCGCGGCGTCCCGGCGACGAGCGCGGTCGCGTGCGCATGCGCCGCCTCGGCAACCCCGAGGTACACGGCCGCGACGACGGGCATGGCGACGCTGAGCACCAGCTGGAACGGCGGGTCGATCACCCCGTACGGGCGGCGGGCGACCACGGCCGCGTCCGGGACGAACACGTCGGTCAGCTCGACGTCGTGGCTGCCGGTCCCGCGCATGCCGAGCGAGTCCCAGTTGTCGAGGACCCGCACCCCGTCGGCCTTCATCGGGACCATCATGTTGAGCACGATGCGGCCCTCGTCGGGGTCGTCGTACGGGAACATGGTGGCGAGCACGTCGCCGACCGGGGCCTGGCTGCAGAACACCTTGCGGCCGTCGACGCGGTAGCCACCGGGCACCTTCCGGGCGGTCCCGCGCGGCCGGGTCTGGTCGGCGCCGCCGGTGGAGACGAGCACGAGTCCCTCCTCGGCGACGCGGCGCAGCATCCGGTCCGCGCCGGGCGCGCCGTGCCGGTACCGCCACGCGGCGGCGAGCACGACGTGGTGGTGCATGGACGAGGCGAGGGCGGTGGCCGCGCAGTGGTGCGCCAGGGTGCGTTGCACGGTGGCGACGTCGCGCACGGTCGCGCCGTCACCGCCGAGCTCGCGCGGGACGGCGAGCGCGAGGCGGCCCTCGGAGCGCAGGATCTCGTAGGCCTCGGCGACGAACGTGCCGTCGCGGTCGTGGGCGCGGGCGTACGGGGCGATCCGCCGGCCCAGTTCGTCGGCGCGGGCGGCGAGTTCCTCGCGGGGGCGGGAGCGGGGGGACTGGGTGATGTCTACGGTGGTCATGTCTCGACGGTAGGAGCGCAGATCGATGCCGCCCAGTGCACGTTCTGGACCTACTCTGGAGATGTGCGCGAGTACGGGCAGTACTGTCCGGTCTCGATCGGCAGCGAAGTGCTCGCCGACCGGTGGACCCCGCTGATCCTGCGCGAAATGGTCTACGGCAGTACCCGTTTCAACGAGATCGAGCGCGGCCTCCCCGGCATCTCCCGCACCCTGCTGGCCACCCGGCTGCGGCACCTCGAACGCAAGGGCGTGCTGGAGCGGGTCCCGCAGGCCCGCGGCTGCGAGTACCGCCTGACCCCGGCCGGCCGCGAACTCGCCCCGATCCTCGTCGCGATCGGGGAGTGGGCGGTGAAGTGGTTGTTCGCCGAACCGCTGCCCGCCGAGGTCGACCCGGTGACGCTGACGTGGTGGATGCACCGCCGGGTGGACCGCGACCGGGTGCCGCAGCGGCGGGTGGTGATCGAGTTCGACTACACCGGTCCTGCCCCGATTCGCCTGTGGATCGTCCTGGACCGGGGCGAGCCCTCGGTGTGCCGCAAGCCGCCGGGGTTCGACGTCGACCTGTACGTGACCGGGGAACCGGTGGCCCTGATGCGCGTCTTCGCCGGCACTCGGACCCTCGCCGAGGCGATCGACGACGGCAGCGTGCAGGTGCACGGGCCGTCCGCGCTGGTGCGCGAGTTCGGGACCTGGTTCCTGTGGAGCCCCTTCCACGCGGCGGTGCGCCGCACCGTCGCCGGTTTCGAGGCCGGCGAGCATTCCTGAACGGCCGGGGTGCCACGTCGAGCAGCCGCAGCGCGTCGGAGCGCAGGGGAGGGCGGAGCCGGGCGGGGATGCGCGGCAGGGCAGTATGGAGAAGTGACGTCGAAGTCGAACAGCCGTCCCCGCCGCGTGGCCGTCCTGTCGGTCCACACCTCGCCGCTCGCGCAGCCCGGCACCGGGGACGCCGGCGGGATGAACGTCTACGTTCTGCAGACCGCCGTGCAGCTCGCGCGCCGCGGGGTCGAGGTGGAGATCTTCACCCGGGCGACGTCGTCGGCCGACCCCGTGGTGCAGGAGGCGGCACCCGGCGTGCTCGTGCGCAACGTCGCGGCCGGTCCGTACGAGGGGCTCGACAAGCACGACCTGCCCACGCAGCTGTGCGCGTTCGCGGCCGGGGTGCTGCGGGAGGAGGCCCGTCACCCGCAGGGCTACTACGACCTCGTGCACTCGCACTACTGGCTGTCCGGCCAGGTGGGCTGGCTCGCCCGGGACCGGTGGGGGGTCCCGCTGGTGCACACCGCGCACACGCTCGCCGCCGTGAAGAACGCCTCGCTCGCCGACGGTGACGTGCCCGAGCCGGCGGCCCGGCAGATCGGCGAGCAGCAGGTGGTCGCCGAGTCCGACCGCCTCGTCGCCAACACGGTCGACGAGGCGGCGCAGCTCGAACGCAGCTACGGCGCCGACCCGTCGCGGGTGGATGTGGTGGCGCCGGGTGCGGACCTGTCCCGCTACCGGCCGGGGGACCGGGCGGCCGCCCGGGCGGGCCTCGGCCTCGACCCCCGGTAGACGATCGTGACCTTCGTCGGGCGCATCCAGCCCCTCAAGGCACCGGACGTGCTGCTGCGGGCCGCTGCGGCGGCGATGTCCGCCGACCCGGAGGTGCCCCTGCGCGTGCTGGTGGTCGGCGGGCCCTCCGGCACGGGACTCGAGCGGCCGCACTCGCTGATCGAACTGGCCGCCGAGCTCGGAATCGCCGCCCGGGTGACGTTCCTGCCCCCGCAGCCACCCGAGCGGTTGGTGCAGGTCTACCGCGCCTCGGACGTGGTGGCGGTGCCGAGCTACTCCGAGTCGTTCGGCCTGGTGGCGATCGAGGCGCAGGCCTGCGGGACCCCCGTGCTGGCCGCGAACGTCGGTGGCCTCGGCGTCGCGGTGCGCGACGGCGAGACCGGGCTGCTCGTCGACGGCCATCGCACCGACGACTGGGCCGCCGCGCTGCGCGCGCTGGTCACGGACCCGGGACGGCGGGCTGCCCTCGCGGCGGCCGCGCCCCTGCACGCGGAGAACTTCTCCTGGGAGCACACCGCGGAGGGTCTGCTCGCCAGTTACCGTAAGGCCGGTGCGCTGCGGAACCGTTCGCTCGGGACCGGCGAGTTCCCGCTGCGCCGGCAACGCGGAGTGTGGAAGATCCGGCGGACGACGGGGGTACGGGCGTGAGCGAGCGACTGAGCGAGACGATCGAGGCGACGCTGCGCGATCGCGGCCTCGAGTTCTCCCGCAAGGAGGGTGGGCACTTCGTCGTCGACCTGCCGGGGGAGAACAAGCTCAAGACGACGACGCTGCTCAGTCCCGGCAACCACGGCCTGCGGATCGAGGCGTTCGTGTGCCGCAAGCCCGACGAGAACTTCGAGGGCGTCTACCGGTACCTGCTCCGCCGCAATCGGCGGCTGTACGGGGTCGCGTACACCCTCGACAAGATCGGGGACATCTACCTCGTCGGCCGGATGTCGGAGGCATCGGTCACTCCGGACGAACTGGACACGGTGCTCGGCCAGGTGCTCGAGGCCGCCGACCACGATTTCAACGTCATTCTCGGGCTCGGGTTCCTCACCTCCATCAAGCGGGAGTGGGAGTGGCGGGTCTCGCGGGGCGAGTCGCTCCGCAACCTCGAACCCTTCCGGCACCTGATCGAGGACGGCCGGCCCTTCGTGGTGGAGGACGCGCAGCCGTAACGGCGCAGTATCGGTGACCCGAGCCACAATATTACTGTGAGCATGGTCACATAACGGCCGTGTAACTACACGGTTTCGAAACGGCGATAACTCGGACGCCACCTGGGGAAACGCTGCCGCCCGATCTTGGAATGTGAGACGGGCGTGCCGGAAAACAGCGCGTGACCGATCCGTGATGAGTCTCTAGCGTCGTAATCAGCCCGATACCACCGGGCAAGCAACACCGGCCCGTCGCCGCTGACTCTGCCCCGCGGGACCGGAACTCGATACCTGATCGAGGGGCAGGGACGAGGCACAGCTCCGAATCCGGGCAGCGGGATCGACATCGTCGGCCGCCGCAGTGCCTCGCCAGCAGACGCGAGAGGAATTCAACCGCATCATGGCTAACTTCACCTTCAAGCGCGCCCTCGGCACCGTCGCCGCCACCGCGGCCCTGGCCGTCACCCCGTTCGCCCTCGGCACCGGCACCGCCAACGCCGCCTCCGGCAACTGGGACGCCGTCGCACAGTGCGAGAGCAGTGGGAACTGGGCCATCAACAACGGCAACGGCTACCACGGTGGCCTGCAGTTCTCGCCGAGCACCTGGAACGCCTACGGCGGCCAGCAGTACGCCCCCACCGCCGACCAGGCGACCCGGGAGCAGCAGATCGCCATCGCCGAGAACGTCCTGGACGGCCAGGGACGCGGCGCGTGGCCGGTGTGCGGTCAGTACCTCTGACCCCCCACCGCTGATGCCGCCGCCCGGGCTCGCGCCCGTAGCAGCCGGACGAACCCCGCGTGCGCACCGCACGCGGGGTTCGTCGCGTTCTCACCGGGTCCGCGACGCGGCCGACCGGCGGTAGGCGGCGGCCTCGAAGTCGAGGTATCCCCCGAACGAGACGGCGTCGGCGAAGGGCAGGATCTGGGTGGCCCAGAAACCGGCGAGGCCGTTCTCGCGGTCGATCCAGTAGTACAGGTTCGCCAGGCCGGCCCAGCCGAGCGCCCCGGCGGGCCGGCCCGTCGGCGCCGGCTCCTCGTTGACCATGAACGTGTATGCCCAGTTCTTGGGCAGCCCGGGGAAGAACTCCGCATCGTTCGACAGCGCGGGGATCACGCCCGGCAGGGCGGTGATCTGCTGCCCGTCCAGGCCGCCGCGCACCGCGTCGGCGACCGTTCCGGCCGCCAGCACCCGGCCGCCGGGCGCCTCCCCGTCGCGCAGCCACATCCGGAGGAACCTCAGGTAGTCCGGGACGGTCGTGTACAGACCGTGGCCCCCCATGTGGACCTCCGGATCCTGGGGGAGCACCATCTCGGGCATCGGTACGACGGTCCCGTCCTCGCCGCGCTGGTGGACGACGGCGAGCCGGTCGCGCATGTCGCCGGTGAGGGTGAACGCCGTGTCCTCCATCCCGAGGGGGTCGAAGATCCGTTCGCGCATCACCTCCCCGAGACGCCGGCCCCGGACGGCCTCGACCACCAGACCGCACCAGTCGATGTTCGAGCCGTACATCCACCGCTCGCCCGGATCGAACAGCAGCGGGGTCCGCAGTGCGGCCTTCGACGCCGTGATGACGCTGGGCTGACCGTGCTCCTCGGCGAGACGCCGGTAGTTCTCGTCGAAGAAGTCGTACCCGAGACCGGCCGTGTGGAGCAGCAGCATGCGGGTGGTGATGTCCCGTTTCGGCGCGCGCAGCAGGGGCTCGCCGTCCGTTCCGAAGCCCTCGAGAACCTGGAGTTCCCCGATCTCCGGAACATACCGGGCGGCGGGGGCGTCGAGGTCGAGCAGGCCCTCCTCGACGCACTGGAGTGCCGCTGTGCCGGTGACCGCCTTCGTGGTGGAGAAGGCGGCGAACACGGTATCGGCGGTCATGGCCGTACCGGACCCGGCCGCCCGTTCCCCGGCCACCCCCGAATACACCACGTCGTCCCGGTCGGTGAGCATGGCCACCACGCCCGGCAGGCCCCCCGGGCTGTGGGTGAGTTCCCGTAGGGCTGCATCCATGGTGCTCGCGAAGTCGTCTGTCACGGTTCCTCCTGTGCGCGGGTCCGCCGCCGGTGGGCTCACCGGCGTCGGATGCGGACGCTACGGACCGGGATGTGACGTGGGCCACCTCCGATCGGCACGCGCTGTCGGATTTCGGCATTCACCGTCCGCGGGCCCGGGCGAGGGTCCGCGACGGGTTCTCGCCGAATCGGCGACGGTAGGCGGCGGCGAAGACGCCCATGTTGACGTAGCCCCAGCGGGCCGCCACCGCGGAGACGGTGCACTCGGCCGACGCCGCGGCGAGTTCGTCGCGGATGTGCTGCAACCGCACGTCGCTCAGGTACCGGTTCGGCGTCGTGTCCAGGTGGCGGCGGAACCCGCCCGACAGTGCGCGCACGCTGACGCCCACGGCGGCGGCGATCTCGGAGACCGTGGGCAGATCCGCGGCGTGCTCGCGGATGTACCGTTCCGCGCGGCGGACGTACGCCGGCGCGGCCGGCTGCCGGCCGGCGTCGAGCGCGACGCCCGCTGCGGCGGCCCATTCGGTGACGAGGTGACCGAGGAGCAGCTCCTGCAGGTGAGCGCCCGGCGGGCCCTGCGCGATGCGCACCGGATCGGCGCGGATCGCGCGGACCGCATACGCGAGCAGCGCGTTCCAGCCCGACGATCCGGCCCCGACGACGCACTTGTGCTGCCACAGACGGTCGTCGGGAACGACGCCGAACCAGCGGTCGGCGAGGTCGGCGACGAGCCGGTGCGGCACCGTCAGGTTGAGCTGGAGATGCTCGTCGTCGAAGTCGACGCGATGCTCGATCCGGCTGCAGTCGGCCACGAAGGTGGCGCCGGAGTCGATCTCCACCTCGCCCGCTGCGACCCGGTGCCGGGCGTGACCGCGGATCGTCGTCAGCACCAGGATGTTGCCGGCCTCGGCCGAGAGCTGGTCGACGGTCACCGGGATCCCGTATCGGAACCGGGTGAGCACGATGTCGCCGATCGCGGCGGAGAACATGCTCGATCGCGGGCGCAGCAGGCGCCCGCTCGGCCGCACGCGATAGGGCATGTACACCTGGTCCGACCACGCCCGGATCTCGTCCCAGTCCGTCGAGACCGTCGCCGGCGAGGGGGCGCAGCCGGAGAACGGGTCCAGCGAATGCACGACGTCCGTCATCCGGCCGAGCCTAGAGCGCCGGGGCGGGCGCCGACACTGCCCGATCGGCTGGGTGCCGGGCGCGCGCGACCGGGCACGCGACGGTCCCCGACGCGGTAATGTCCGGCGTGCGTGTGACTGCCTTCACAGCGGTCAGGTACCGTACTCCCGGCACGTCTGGCACGGCGTGCCACAGAGTCCTGCTCCCGAGGAGAACCCATGAGCTTTCGCAGCCCGTTTCCCGACGTCGAAATCCCGGCACTGAGTGTCTACGACTTCCTGTTCGGTTCGATCGCGGAGGCGGACCTCGGTCGCCCGGCGCTGATCGAGGGCGCGTCCGGGGCCGTCACCGACTACCGCACCCTGATCGGGCAGATCGACGCGATCGCCGGGGCCCTCGCGGCGCGCGGCGTGGGGGTCGGCGACGTCGTCGGCCTGCTCTCGCCGAACGTGCCCGCCTTCGCGTCCGTCTTCCACGGCATCCTGCGGGCGGGCGCGACCGCCACCACGATCAATGCCCTCTACACCGCCGAGGACATCGCCAAGCAGCTCGGGGATTCCAAGGCGACGTTCCTGTTCACCGTCTCCCCGCTGCTGCCGCACGCGAAGGAGGCCGCGGCCAAGGTAGGCATCGCCGACGACCGCCTCGTCGTGCTCGACGGCGCCGAGGGACACCCGTCCCTGCGCGACCTGCTCGCCGAGAACGCGCCCGCCCCCGAGGTGTCGTTCGATCCGGCCACCCATCTGGCAGTGCTGCCGTACTCGTCGGGCACCACGGGCCGCCCGAAGGGTGTGATGCTCACGCACACCAACCTGGTCGCCAACGTGTGCCAGATCAACCCGCGCATGGGCATCGGCGCCGACGACAAGGTCCTCGCCGTGCTGCCGTTCTTCCACATCTACGGCATGACCGTGCTGCTCAACGCCGCCCTGTACAACCGGGCGTCGCTGGTGACGATGCCGAAGTTCGACCTGCCGGAGTTCCTGCGGATCGTCGCCGAGCAGAAGTGCACGTACGTGTTCATCGCGCCGCCCGTCGCGGTGGCCCTCGCCAAGCACCCCCTCGTCGACCAGTTCGACCTGTCCAGCGTGCACACCGTGTTCTCGGGCGCCGCGCCCCTGGACAAGGAACTCGGCGGTGCGGTCTCCGCGCGGCTCGGCTGCAAGATCCGCCAGGGCTACGGCATGTCGGAGATGAGCCCGGTCAGCCACGCCATCCCGTTCGACGGCGACGACGTGCCGCTCGACTCGGTGGGCCCGACGATCGCCAACATGGAGTGCAAGCTGGTCGACCCGGGCACGCTCGAGGAGGTCGCCTACCCGACCGGCGAGGGTGTCTCCGAGCCGGGTGAGCTGTGGTGCAAGGGCCCGAACGTGATGGTCGGCTACCTCGGCAACCCGCAGGCCACCGCGGAGACCCTCGACGCCGACGGGTTCCTGCACACCGGCGACATCGCCGTGGTGGACGCGGCCGGCAACGTCACGATCGTCGACCGGCTCAAGGAACTGATCAAGTACAAGGGCTACCAGGTGCCGCCGGCCGAGCTCGAGGCGCTGCTGCTGACCCACCCGCAGATCGCCGACGCCGCGGTCGTGGGCGTGCTCGACGACGAGGGCGAGGAGGTGCCGAAGGCGTTCATCGTGCGCCAGCCGAACGCGGAGCTGACCGAGGACGAGGTCATCGAGTTCGTCGCCGAGCGCGTCTCGCCGCACAAGAAGGTGCGCCAGGTGCAGTTCATCGACATCGTTCCGAAGTCCGCCGCGGGCAAGATCCTGCGCAAGGATCTGCGCACGCCGACGGCGTAGCCGGTTACCGTCCGGGCCGCAGGATCCGGCCGAGATGCGCCGCGAGCGCCTCGATCGTCGGATCCTGCGCCCGGAACCCGACGTAGCCGTCCGGCCGCACCACCACGGCCGCGGCGGCACCGCCGAACCCGTACGCCTGCGCGGCGCGGCCCGCGTCGTCGCGCAGCATCCTGCCGTCGGCCGGCGTCCCGGCGGGTCCCGCCACGAGCACGTACGCCCGCAGCGCGTCGCCGAAGCGGTCCGCCGCCCGCTCGGCCAGCTCCCGCTGCGACGCGAGCGCCTGCACCGTCGGCGCCCACAGCAGCACCGTGTGGCCGGGGTGGCGCAGCAGCTCGTGCAGCCGGAGCGGCGACGCGACGGCGTCCTGTCGCAGTCCCGTCGCATCCGGGGCGCGATCACCCGGGGCCGGACCGCCGCCGGCCGGCACGTCGCCGCCCACGAGCGGGCTGCCGGGGTAGCCGAGCAGCAACTGGGCCTCGCGCGCGATCGCGGTCGCCGCGTCCGTCTCGCCGGCCCCGATGCCCTGCCGGGCGTGCCGCACGGTGCGGCCCACCACCTCCTCCCCGATGGGGCGGCGCTCGGCGTCGTAGCTGTCGAGCAGGCCGTCGGCGGCGCGTCCCTGCACCGCCAGCGCGAGCTTCCAGCCGAGGTTGTAGGCGTCCTGGATGCCGGTGTTCATGCCCTGCGCCCCGGTGGGCGGATGGATGTGCGCGGCGTCCCCGGCCAGGAACACGCGGCCCGCGCCGTAGTTCCCGGCGAGGCGGTGGCTGATCCGGAATACCGACGACCAGCGCAGGGCACTCGCCCGAGTCGGTTCCGGCGCCAGCCGGTCGAGCACCGCCTGGATGTGACCGAGGGTCGGCCGGCGCCCGCCCTCGAGTCCGTGCGCGACGGTTCCGACGCCGGGCGCGGACGTCGCCAGGTCCGGCGCGACGAACGTCGACAGGCGGTAGCGGCCGTCGCCGGGCAGCGGGATGCACACCATCATCTCCGTCGTCGAGCCGTCGGTCCGGGTCGACGCGCGGATGCCGTAGCCGGCCGGCATCGACCAGTCCAGCTCGACGTCGGCGAGCATGTACTCCTCGGGGAACGCGTCGCCGTCGAAGGACACCCCGAGGCCCTTGCGCACGGCGCTGTGCGCGCCGTCGCAGCCGACCAGGTAGCGGGCCGCCAGCCGCGTCGTGTCGTCGCCGTCGCGCAGGGCGGCGACCACGCCGTCCGCGGTCTGTTCGAAGCCGGTGAGTTCGACGCCGCGGCGCACGACGGTGCCGTGCTCGGCCAGGGCCTGCGTCAGCACCCGTTCGGTGGCGTACTGGGGCATGCAGACGAATCGGTACGGCACGTCCTCGGGCAGTGCGAGTTCGAGGCGCATCACCTCCTGCCCGTCGACGTACACGATCTGCCCGTGCATCGGCGCGGACACGTCGAGCGACGGCCGGAGCACGCCCATCGCGTCCCACACCTCGAGCGTGCGCGGCTGGATACCGACCGCCTTGGCGTACTGCGGCGGTTCCGGGAGCCGATCGACGATCACGACGTCGACGCCGCGCCGGCGCAGTTCCAGCGCGGCGGTCAATCCGACCGGACCGGCGCCGACCACCAGGACCGAGGTCTCGCTCATCGGGCATGCCCTTTCGTCGCGTTCGAGGGAAGTATGTCCGAATCCGGCTCCGGCGCGTGCCCATTCGCCGCATCCGGTCCCACGCCGACGTGACCACGCTCCGGACCCTTTCGGCGCCGGGAAGCGCCCGCCCGACGTCACACGTCGAGAATGTGCGGCAGCCCGGCGCGGTAGCGGTCGGCGTCGATCCGCCGCATCGGGTCGAGCTCGGGCGGCTCGTGCAGGCGGTACCGCGCCGGCGGTGCGGCGGGCGAGTCGGCGGCCTCGAGCAGCGCGGCGACGGCCGCCCGCGCCGATTCGCCGGCCGATTCCATGGTCGCGAGATCGATGTCGGTGCGGACGTAGTCGCCGGCGAGGAAGAGGTTCGGGATCGCGGTGCGCGCGTCCGGACGGTCGGCCCACGAGCCGACGGTGTTGACGAGCAGGGGAGTGGCGTTCGTGTTGCGGGCCTGCGCGGCGTCCCACCGGATGCCGGGATCGAGGAACCACGAGACGACGTCGTTCTCGTCGAGCACGCCGGTGCCGGTGTCGTCGAGGCACGCCGACATCTGCGCCCACGTCTCCTCGGCGATCTCCTCGGCGGTGCACTCCTTCGCGGTCTTCCCGTGGAGGATGCCGGGGGTGTCCCAGTCGGAGATGTCCACCGACAGGCAGTCGTGGGCACTGCCGTCGCCGTAGCGGGCGGCGAAGTCCCCGCGCCAGAACTGGCCCTGGCTGATGGAGGTCAGGGCCCACGGCGAGCCGAGGTAGGCGACGTGGCCGTCGGCGATCGGGGTGGGCCGGCGCAGGAAGTACTGGATGCCCACCATCCAGTCCGTCTGCAGGTTCCGCATGGCCTCGAGCCGCGGATCGGCGGCGACGATCCGCGGTGACCACAGCGGCACGGCCCGCTCCACGGGCATCGCCGCGACGTACCAGTCGGCCTCGGCGACGGCGCGGGCGCCGCTGCCGTCCACCAGCCGGGCTCCGGTGATCGAGCCCGAGGAGATGTCGAGAGCCTCGGCCGCCCAGCCCATTTCGAACCGCACGCCGAGGGCGCGCAGGTGCGCGGCCCACGGGTCGATCCAGGCCTCGTTCGTGGGGGCGGCGAGGAGCCGGTCCAGGTGACCGTACGCGGGGACGGTGCCCATCGCGTTCCACACGAACGCCTGGCCCATGACGCCGATGGTGCGGGTGGACGCGACGGTGGGCCGGGCGGCCACCAGTTGCCGGGTCAGCGCCGAGACGAGGATGTTGCGGTAGGCCGGCGACTTGCCGTCGGCCTCGAGCGTCTGCGACCACGTCTGGTGCTCCCATTGGCCGGCGCGGCGTTCGAGGCTGCTGGTCAGGAACATCACCAGCTTGCGGGTGAAGACGGCCAGCTCGTGCGGGGGGATCGCGCCGCCGAGGGAGAAGGCGGCGGCCAGGGACTCCTGCAGCGAGGCGGGGTCGAGGACGTCGGGGCGCAGCGGCGCGATCGACGCGGGGGCGGTCAGGTCGGGCCCGCCGGGGATCGCCATCCGGAAGGCGGATCCGGCGACGAGGTTGTCGAACACGCCGTTCGGGTTGCCCGGGAAGGGGATCCGACGCATCGTGTCGGGGATGTGCTGGTAGAAGCCCGGGAAGAAGCGGAAGCCGTGCTCGCCGGGCAGGTCGGCGCGTCCGCCGGCCCCGGTGCCCGGCGACGGGATGCTGCGGGCCTTGCCGCCCAGGGCGGTCGGTTCGAAGACGGTGACCTCGAAGCCGCGTTCGATCAGTTCGTGGGCGGCCGTCAGGCCCGCTATCCCGCCGCCGAGCACGGCCACGCGCCGGCCCCCCGAGCGCAGCGCGGGCGAGCGCGGTGCGGCGTGAGCGGTCGTGGGCGCGACGGCGAGCGCGCCCAGGGCGGTGAGGAAGGTGCGGCGGGAAAGCCGGGTGTCGAACACGAGAATCCCCCGATCCGGACGTCGTTCTGAAAACAACCGTTGTCACATATATCCGATGTGTGCGGCCCGCGTGGCGGATTCGCCGAACGGTGCGGACGTGGCACCGCCGCCCGGGCGTGCCAGGATTGGCCCATGACCAACGGAACACTTGTGTTGCTCCGCCACGGCGAGAGCGAATGGAACGCGATGAACCTCTTCACGGGGTGGGTGGACGTGCACCTGACCGACAAGGGGATCGCCGAGGGCAAGCGTGCCGGCGAGCTGCTCGCGGAGCACGGTCTCCTGCCGGACGTGCTGTACACGTCGCTGCTGCGCCGCGCGATCAGCACCGCCAACTACGCGCTCGACGCCGCGGATCGGCACTGGATCCCGGTCGTGCGTGACTGGCGCCTGAACGAGCGGCACTACGGTGCGCTGCAGGGCAAGAACAAGGCGGAGATCAAGGCGGAGTTCGGCGAGGAGCAGTTCATGCTGTGGCGCCGCAGCTACGACACCCCGCCGCCCCCGATCGAGCCCGGCAGCAAGTACAGCCAGGACAGCGACGTCCGGTACGCGGACGTCGACGAGGTGCCGCTCACCGAATGCCTGAAGGATGTCGTCGAGCGCCTGATCCCGTACTGGGAGGAGACCATCTCCCAGGACCTGCGGGCCGGCCGGACCGTCCTGATCACGGCCCACGGCAACTCGCTGCGCGCCCTCGTCAAGCACCTCGACGGGATCTCCGACGAGGAGATCGCCGGGCTGAACATCCCCACCGGCATCCCGCTGCGCTACGACCTCGACGAGAACCTGCGCCCGCTGAACCCGGGCGGCACGTACCTCGATCCCGAGGCGGCCGCGGCCGGTGCCGCCGCCGTCGCCGGCCAGGGCGGACGGTAGTCCCCCGGGGGCCGCGGGCAGCCGTCCCGCGGCCCCGGGAAACGGCCGGTGAACACGCGGCAAATGCCGCGAACATGCGGCGTGACGTGCGGCGGAATGCCCCGACCCGCTGTCACCGTCCCGCCGTGCCTACGTACGATTCGAGACGTGACTGTTGTGCAGGCCGTGCTGCTCGCCGGGGCCGCCGTCCTCGGTGCCGTGTTCGCGATCGTGCTGATGCGGCTCCTCCGGGGCCGGGCCACCGACCGCACGGACGCCGACCTGACCATGGCGCAGGTGCTCGACCGCGTCGTCTACGGCGCGGACACGGGCATCGCCGTCGTCGACCGGTTCCACGACGTCATCCTGTTCAACCCGCGCGCCGAGGAACTCGGCCTCGTCCGCAACCGGCTCGTCGAGGACTCGGCCTGGGCGGCCGCCACCCGGGTCCTCGAGACCGGTGAGCCCACCGAGCTCGACCTCACCGCGAAGAGCCCGCGCGGTCGCGAGCGCGTCGCGGTGCGCTGCGTCGCGCGGCGCCTGCTCGACGACGATGCGCGCTTCGTCGCGCTCTACGCCTACGACGACTCCGAGCAGGTCCGGATGGAGGCCACGCGCCGGGACTTCGTCGCCAACGTCAGCCACGAACTCAAGACCCCGGTGGGCGCGATGGCCTTGCTCGCGGAGGCCCTGCTCGAATCCGCCGACGACCCGGAATCCGTGCGGCACTTCGGTACCCGGCTGCAGAGCGAGGCCTACCGGCTCGGCAACATGGTGACCGAACTGATCGCGCTCTCGCGCCTGCAGGGGGCCGAGAAGCTTCCGAACCTCGAGGTGGTCGAGGTCGACGACATCGTCGAGGAGGCGCTGCGCCGCACCCGCCTGACCGCCGAGAACGCGCAGATCACCGTCACCACCGACGCCCCCAGCGGCTACGCGGTCCTCGGCGATCAGACGCTGCTCGTCACCGCCCTGGCCAATCTCATCGAGAACGCGGTCGCCTACTCGTCCCCGGGCTCGCCGGTGTCGGTCAGCCGGTCCCTGCGCGCGGGCAAGGTGGCGATCGCGGTGACCGACCGCGGCATCGGGATCGAGAAGGAGGACCAGGAGCGCGTCTTCGAACGGTTCTTCCGGGTCGACAAGGCCCGTTCCCGCGCCACCGGCGGCACCGGTCTCGGCCTGGCGATCGTCAAGCACGTCGTCGCCAACCACAACGGGGAGATCCAGTTGTGGAGCCAGCCGGGAACCGGATCGACGTTCACGCTCCTGATCCCTGCCCACTCGGCCGACCCCCGCGAGCCGCAGATCGCCTCCCCTCGCCGCGAGGGCGGGGCGGCGCTGACGGCGGAGCGGTGACGACCATGCCGACACCCACGACGAGAAACGGAAGCGAGCCGGATGCACCAGGTAACGGAAGGTACGGAGGACCAGCAGTGACGCGTGTGCTGATCGTGGAGGACGAGGAATCGCTGGCGGATCCGCTCGCGTTCCTGCTGCGCAAGGAGGGCTTCGACACCACCGTCGTCGGCGACGGGCCGTCGGCGCTCGCGGAGTTCGACCGGGCCGGCGCGGACATCGTCCTGCTCGACCTGATGCTGCCCGGCATGAGCGGCACCGACGTGTGCAAGCAGCTGCGCAGCCGGTCCGGCGTGCCCGTGATCATGGTGACCGCTCGCGACAGCGAGATCGACAAGGTCGTCGGCCTCGAGCTGGGAGCGGACGACTACGTCACCAAGCCGTACTCGGCGCGTGAGCTCATCGCCCGCATCCGTGCGGTGCTGCGCCGCGGCGGGGAGAGCGACGCCGAGTCCGCACAGGACGACGGGATCCTCGAGGCCGGGCCGGTGCGGATGGACGTGGACCGGCACGTCGTGCACGTGGCCGGGAAGCCGGTCACCCTGCCGCTCAAGGAGTTCGACCTGCTCGAGTACCTCCTGCGCAACTCCGGCCGGGTGCTCACGCGCGGCCAGCTCATCGACCGGGTGTGGGGTGCCGACTACGTCGGCGACACCAAGACCCTCGACGTGCACGTCAAGCGGCTGCGTTCGAAGATCGAGGCCGATCCCGCCAAGCCGCAGCACCTGGTCACCGTCCGCGGCCTCGGCTACAAGCTCGAGGGGTAGCGGACGGGCTCCGGCGTCCGCTCGGCGGCGGCCGTCGTCGCGGGGTGCACGGCGATCAGACCCAGCCCCTCGCGGCGGCGGCACAGCCGCGCGAGCTCCTCGTAGGCGGCATCGCCGATCAGCTCGCGCAGTTCCGGCGCGTACGACTGCCACACCGGCGAGGCGCCCACGTGGGCGTCCGGCGATCCGGAGCAGTACCAGTCCAGGTCGTGGCCGCCCTCGCCCCAGCCGCGCCGGTCGTACTCGGTGACGACGGTGCGCAGCACCTCGGTGCCGTCGGGGCGCTCGACCCAGTCCTGGGTCCGGCGGATCGGCAGCTGCCAGCACACGTCCGGCTTCACCTCGAGGGGTTCGATGCCGCGCCGCAGCGCCATCTTGTGCAGCGAGCAGCCGATGCCACCGGCGAAACCGGGCCGGTTGAGGAAGATGCAGGCACCCTTGTAGCGGCGGGTGCGCAGGGCCGGCTCGTCCTCGAGGTCGTCCTCCTCGAGGTAGCCCTTCTTGCCGAGTCCCTTCTCCATGAACTGCCAGTCCTCGGGAGTGAGATGTCTCACGGCGGCGTCCAGCTTGGCGCGATCGTCGTCGTCCGACAGGAACGCGCCGTGGGAGCAGCACCCGTCGTCCGGACGGTCGGCGATGATGCCCTGGCACGCGGGCGTGCCGAACACGCAGGTCCAGCGGGAGAGCAGCCACGTCAGGTCGGCGGCGACGACGTGCTCGCTGTTGTCCGGGTCGGTGAACTCGACCCATTCGCGCGGGAAATCGAGGGGAACTTCGGGGGCCGGGACCTGCTTGTGTGCGGCGCCGGGCATACCTGCTGTCACAGGACCCGACGGTAGACCCAGTACCGTATGTATGTGCGCCTAGGGGTACTCGACGTCGGAAGCAATACCGTCCATCTGCTCGTGGTGGACGCTCATCGCGGTGGCCATCCCACCCCCATGAGCTCGACGAAGGCAACCCTGCGTCTGTCCGAGAACACGGACGACCGCGGCGACATCACCCCGCAGGGCGCCGACCGGCTGGTCGAGACGGTCGCCGACTTCGCGGGCATCGCCCGCACCTCCGGGTGCGAGGAGCTGATGGCCTTCGCGACCTCCGCGGTGCGCGACGCCAACAACTCCGAAGCGGTTCTCCGTCGCGTCCGCGCCGAGACCGGCGTCGCACTCGAGGTGCTCTCCGGCGTGGACGAGGCCCGGCTGACGTTCCTGGCGGTCCGGCGCTGGTACGGCTGGAGCGCGGGACGCATCCTGTGCCTCGACATCGGCGGCGGCTCCCTCGAGCTGACCTTCGGCGGCGACGAGGACCCGGACTGCGCGTTCTCGCTGCAGCTCGGCGCCGGTCGCCTCACCCGGGACTGGCTGAGCGAGGACCCGCCCGGCAAGCGGCGCGTCGCGGTGCTGCGGGACTGGCTCGACGCCGAGCTCGTCCGGCCCGCCCAGGAGCTGCGTGCGGCCGGCGTTCCCGACCTGTGCGTCGGGAGCTCGAAGACCTTCCGCACCCTGGCGCGGCTGACCGGTGCCGCCCCGTCGTCGGCGGGCCCGCGCGTGCGGCGCACCCTGACCGCCGCCGGGCTGCGTCAGCTCATCGCATTCATCTCCCGCATGACGGCCGCGGACCGTGCCGAGCTCGAGGGCGTGAGCTCCGACCGGTCGCAGCAGATCGTCGCCGGTGCGCTGGTCGCGGAGGCCGCCATGCGTGCGCTGGGAGTGGAGACGCTCGACATCTGTCCCTGGGCCCTGCGAGAGGGGCTCATCCTCCGCAAACTCGACACCGAGATGGGGGGCGAATTGATGGTGGTTTCGCAATGACGGACGGTCACAGCACCGACACCGGGCAGATCTCCGTCGCGGAGCTGCTGGCCCGGAACGGCCAGAAGGTGAATTCCCGCGCCGGCGGACGTCGCCGCCGCGGCGTCAGCGGGGGAATCTCGGTCGCGGAACTGACCGGAGAGATTCCCGTCAGCATTCCGGAGCCCGAGCCGACCGAGCCTCCGGAGACGAAGGCTCGGGAGGCCGAGGTTCCGGAGGCCGAGCGGGTCGTGTCCGCCCAGCCTGCGGCGCCGAAGGGGGAGTCCCTCGTGCCGGCGAAGGCGGAGCCCGCGGTGCCGGCGACGCCGAGGGTGGAGCCCGTCGTACCGGCGAAGCCGAAGGCGGGTCCCGTCGTGCCGGCCAAGGCGGGGTCCGTCGTACCGGCGAAGGCGGGGCCCGTGGCGCCGGCGACGCCGAAGGTCGAGCCCCTCGCACTGGAGCCGCCGAAGGTCGAGCCGCCCGAGCCGGAGACCCCGGTCCCGCCGTCGCCGCCCCGGACGCGCGAGGAGCCGGCAGCCGCCGAGCGGGTGCAGCCGGTGAAGGTCGAGTCGCCGACCGAGATCATCCGCCCGGCCGTCCTGCCGCGACGGGCGCGGGCCCACGCCGAGGTGACCGCGAGCGCGCCGGTGCGGCCCGCCGACGCCCCCGAGCCGAGGCTGCTGTCCGGGCCCGCGAGCGATCTGCGGGGCAACGGTGACGACACCGCCGACGGCGACACCGAGACGATCGGCGAGCCCGTCGCCGCGGACGAGCCGGACGAGGAGAAGCCGGAGGAGCGGTCCGCGCGGTCACGCCGTCGCCGCGGCACTGCCGCCCCGGCGGAGACTCCGTCCGCGGCGGAGCCGGACGAGGCCCCGTCCGGCACCGGTGAGCCGCGCGGCGCGATCGGTCAGTGGGTGCGGCTGATCGGCGAGGGCGTCGTCGCGATCATCGCGGGCGCGCTGCTGTTCAAGGGCTTCGAACAGTTGTGGGACGCGTTGCCGTGGGTGGCGTTCGCGCTCGCACTGCTGGTCATCGTCGGTCTGGTGGCGATGGTGCGCATCCTGCGCCGCACCGACGACATCACGAGCCAACTCATCGCTCTCGCCGTGGGTGCCTTCGTGACGTTCGGTCCGCTGCTGTTCCTGCTGCCCACCGGCTGATCCGCACGTCGTCATGAGCGTCCTTTCGCGAGAGATCCTGGTCGGGTTGTCGACCGCCTCGGTGTATCCGGAGAACACCGAGGCGGCCTTCCGCTATGCGGCCGAACTCGGCTACGACGGCGTGGAGCTGATGATCTGGGCCGAGTCGGTGAGCCAGGACGTGCGGGCGGTGCAGGCGCTGGTGCGCAAGTACGGCGTACCGGTGCTGGCGGTGCACGTGCCGTGCCTGCTGATCTCGCAACGCGTGTGGGGCTCGGACCCGGCCGCGAAGCTCGAGCGGTCGGTGCGGGCGGCGGAATCGTTCGGTGCCACGTCGGTGGTGGTGCATCCGCCGTTCCGGTGGCAGCGCCGCTACGCCGACGGCTTCGCGGATCAGGTGGCGGACCTCGAGGACCGCAGTCACGTGGTCGTCGCGGTGGAGAACATGTACCCGATGCGCGCCGACGTGTTCTTCGGCGGTCGCGACCGGACCGCCCAGCGCATGCGCAAGCGGGGCGGGCCGGGCCGGGCGGTGTCGGCCTACAGCCCGTCGATCGATCCCACCGACATCGGCTTCGCGCACTACACGCTGGACCTCTCGCACACGGCCACGGCGGGGATGGACGCGGTGGCGCTCGCCGAGCGCATGGGCGGTGGTCTGGCCCATCTGCACCTCGCGGACGGCCACGGTGCTTCGACGGACGAACATCTGCTCCCGGGCGAGGGGGGCCAGCCGTGTGAGCAGGTGTGCCGGCTCCTCGCCGAGAGCGACTTCTCCGGGCACGTCGTCCTGGAGGTCAGCACCCAGGGGGCGCGTACCCGGTCCGCGCGCGCGCGGGCGCTCGCCCAGGCGCTGGCCTTCGCGCGCGAGCATCTGCACCGCGCCCCCCGCCTGGCGATCACCACCGGGCCCGAGCATCCGCGTTCGACGGCGATCGAGCAGGTTCGCGCCTCAGGCCAGGGCGCCGATCCCGGCGCCGAGAACCACGACTCCTGAGATCGTCACCCCGGCGACGAGGGCGGCGGCGCCGAGCCACACCGAGGCGATCATCGCGCCCGGCCGCCGGGGGTCGGGGCCGAGCACGGACAGGAAGAACCCGGCCGGGATCAGGATCGCCGAGCCGAGCACGGCGAGCGCGCCGGCCGCGGCCCATCCGGGTGAGGCGCCGACCGCGTCGGTGAGCACCGCCACGAGCAACCCCAGGGTGACGAGGACGCCGGCGTGGGCGTGACCGGCCCGGAAGAAGGCCTTCTGCAGATCGTTGGCCGGCACCCGCCCACCGGCGACGCGCAGCAGGAACGTGCCGCCGAAGGCGATCCCGGCGACGGTGAGCAGGGTGGCGCCGAGGGCGATGACGAGTACGGGATGCACGAGGTCCTCCTCGCAGACAATTGGATAGTTGCAGTATCCAATACTGGATAGTTGTACTATCCGATGTCAAGAGGAGGTGGTAATGCGGATCTCGGAACTGGTGGCCCGCACCGGCGTCCCGCTGGCGACCGTGAAGTACTACCTGCGCGAGGGCCTGCTGATGCCGGGCGAGGCGACCAGCGCCACCCAGGCCCGGTACGACGAGCGGCACGTCCGCCGCCTCGCCCTGATCCGGGCGCTCGCCGCCCAGGGGCTGCCGCTGCCGCGCATCCGCGAGATCGTCCGTCTCCTCGACGGCACCGACGAGTCGCTGTTCGTCGCCCTCGGCCGGGCCATCGCCGCGCTGCCGCCCTACCCGCCCGACGACGACGCGCCCGAACCCCGCGACTATCCGCGCGCCCGGCGCGTCCTCGAGCGGCTCGGCCAGCTCTACGACCCGCGGTTCGCGGCCGTCGCGCAGCTCGAGCGAGCCCTGGCCGCCCTCGAATCCGCCGGTCTGGCGATGAGCGACGAGCGCATCGACGTCTACGGACGGCACGTGCTGGGTATCGCCGAGCTCGACCTCGACCTGCTGCCCACCCGGTCCCGGGATGCGACGGTCGAGGCGGCGGTCCTCGGCACCGCCCTGTACGAACCCGTCCTCACCGCGATGCGCCGCCTCGCCCACCAGCACCTTGCCGCCCGCCGCTTCACCGAGTTCTTTCCATCCGGTTCCCCCGACAGCCCCGTCGCCGATTCCCAGGAGCAGCAGTGACCGACGCCGTGCCCGATCCCGAGAACCACCCGTTCCGCGACCTGACGACACTCGACGCCGCCGGCGCCGATCGCTGGCTCGCCCACATCGCCCCGGTCTGGACGATCGGCCCCAAGGTGCACGGTGGTTGCATGCTCGCCGTGTGCGCCGCGGCGGCCCGGTCGGCGCTGCAGGCCGCCGGGTCCGATCCGGCCGTGCAGCCCCTCGCGGTGAGTGCCGGGTTCGTCGCCGCCCCCGACCCCGGCGACGTGCAGCTGACCACCACCGTCCGCAAGCTGGGCAAGCAGGTCGGTCTGGTCGACGTGGAGCTGGCCCAGGGCGACCGCATCGCGGTCCGTGCCTCGGTGACGCTCGGGCAGCCCGACGCGGGGGAGCCGCGATACACCGCGCCGCACCCGGTCACCGGGCTGCCGGTGCAGCCGCCCGCCGGCGCGCCCCTCATCGGTCCCGGCCATCCCATGGCGCAGGTGGTGAACCTGTGTGGCGGGGCCGACCTCGTCGTGGACGAGACCAGCGCCCGCTTCCTCGCGGGAGAGCAGGGTGAACCGGTGGTGCGGATGTGGGCGCGGCCGTGGCCGGGGGACGAGGCCGACGTCGACACCGCCGTGCTGTTCGCGCTGATGGCCGGGGACATCTCGGCCCCGGTCACGATGAACCGCGGCCTGTTCGGCTGGGCTCCGACCGTGCAGCTCACCGCCTACCTGCGGCGACTGCCGGCGCCCGGCTGGCTGCGGATCATGGCCGACAGCACGGTCCTGGGCAACGCCTGGTTCGAGGAGGACCACACCGTCGTCGACGCCACCGGCGCCGTCGTCGTGCAGAGCCGCCAGCTCGCGATGATCCCGCGCTGATCGTCGGGGCGATGCGGGCCACGACAACGGTCGTGGCAGGCTGTTGCCCATGACGAGAATTGCGGTGATCGGTGGCGGCAGGATCGGCGAGGCGCTGGTCTCGGGGCTGCTGCAGAGTGGATTCGCGACCAAGGATCTGGTGGTCGTCGAGAAGTTCCCGGCCCGGACCGAGGAGCTGGCCACCGAGTACTCGATCCGCGTCACCGACTCGATCGCCGACGCGGCCGAAGGTGCCGATGTGCTGGTGATCGCGGTCAAGCCGGGCGACGTGGACGTGGTGCTCGCGGATCTGGGCAAGGCCGACCTGGACAGCGACCGCGAGAAGCTGCTGATGTCGCTGGTGGCCGGCGTGCCCACGTCGCGGTACGAGAACAAGCTGCCCGCCGGATCGCCGGTCGTGCGCGTCATGCCCAACACCCCGATGCTGGTGGGGGAGGGTGCGAGCGTGATCGCCGCCGGCCGGCACGTCAAGTCCGACCATCTGGCGCTGGCGCGCGAGATCCTGGAGTCCGTGGGTACCGTGACGGTGGTTCCCGAGTCCCAGATCGACGCGGTCACCGCCGTGTCCGGTTCCGGCCCGGCATACTTCTTCCTCGTCGCCGAGGCGATGATCGATGCGGGCGTCGCTCTGGGCCTGACGCGGGCGACCACCACCGAGCTGGTGGTGCAGACGATGACCGGTTCGGCGGCCATGCTCGCCCGGTCGGGGGAGAACGCCGCCGACCTGCGTGCAGCGGTGACATCGCCGGGCGGAACCACCGCGGCGGCGATCCGGGAACTCGAGCGTGGCGGCGTCCGGACGGCGTTCTACGAGGCGCTGGCGGCGGCCCGGGACCGCTCCGCGGCCCTCGGTTCGTCCGGTGATTGAGGAAATTCGTCGCGCGCATCGTCGCACGGGAACCATTGGTCACGCTAAGCTCGATTGAGCACGTGCGTGTCTGTTCCGCCGGAGGGGAAGCCGGCGGCGCGGGACGTGCCGGAGGTGTGTAATGGTATCTGGAAGCAAACCGTCGAAGGGTCAACCCGAGGACGGTCAGTCGGTTCTCTCCGGCACCCAGTTCCTCACCGTCGCCGAGGTGGCGGCGCTGATGCGGGTGTCGAAGATGACCGTGTACAGGCTGGTGCACAGCGGGGAACTGCCCGCCGTGCGAGTGGGGCGTTCGTTCCGGGTGCACGCCAAGGCTGTGCACGACTACCTGGAAACGTCCTACTTCGACGTCGGCTGAGCGGTCGACGACCGCAATCGAACCCGGAGCGGACCTCGGTTTCACCGATCGAAACCCGCCCCGGTAGGATTGCTTGTCGTCGTACCGGCCACCCGGTGTCGTGAGGCGCTGAGCTCGTCACCACGAGGCCCAGCGTCGACAACAGGCGTACGTCACCGGCGTGCGCGCAGGAACGCTAGAGAGAACGTGAGGGAAAACCCAGATGGGTTCTGTGATCAAGAAGCGCCGCAAGCGCATGTCGAAGAAGAAGCACCGCAAGCTGCTCCGCCGCACCCGAGTGCAGCGTCGTAAACTCGGCAAGTAGATCGATCTCCCGATGCCCGTCACCCCGCGGTGGCGGGCATCGAGCGTTTCCGCCGGCTCGTCGGCGGCCGGCGGTGCGGCCGGCGAGCGGAATGTCCGGTTCGGTCGGAATGCGGAGTGTGCGCACCGGGGCCGAAGGTCCCGCTAGAGGGGGCTTTCCGGTGATCGGTTACTCCGGTGTAATGCTTTGTTGCGAAAGTCACCGTATCGTGAGAGACCGGAGTGACGGCAGGGGGTATGTGGGTGAGTTCGGAGATCGACGGTATCGACCCGCCGAGGGTGGCCCTGGTGACCGGAGCGAGCCGATTCCTCGGTGGCTACCTGGTCACCCGGCTGGCGCAGCATCCGGCGGTCGAGCGCGTCATCGCGGTCGACACCCAATCGCCCACCAAGGACATGCTGCGGCGCATGGGCCGCGCCGAGTTCGTGCTCGCCGACATCCGCAACCCCCTCATCGGCAAGGTCATCCGGAACATGGACGTCGACACCGTCGTCCACGCGTCGACCCTCACCAAGGCTCCCAAGTCCGGTAGCCGCGCCGCGATGAAGGACATGAACGTCCTCGGCGCGATGCAGTTGTTCGCCGTGTGCCAGAAGACCCCGTCCGTGCGGCGCGTCGTGCTGCGCTCGTCGTCCGTGGTGTACGGCTCGAGCGCGAAGGACCCCGCGAAGTTCACCGAGGAGATGAGCGCGCGGCGGCGGCCGACCGGCGCCTTCGCCCGCGACATGATCGAGGTCGAGGGCTACCTGCGCGGCATGGCGCGCCGGCGGCCCGATATCGCCGCGACGATCCTGCGTCTCGCCCCGACGGTGGGCAACCATATGCCCGGCTCGGTCTCGCGGTACCTCACCTCTCCGATCGTGCCCACCATCCTCGGTCGCGACGCCCGGTTGCAGTTGCTGCACGAGGAGGACGCCCTCTCGGCGCTCGAACGGGCCACCGTCGCGGGGCCGCCCGGGACCTACAACGTCGCCGGCGACGGCATCGTGATGATGTCGCAGGCCGTGCGGCGGGCCGGCGGACTGACCGTGCCGATGCCCTACGGGTTGTTCCGCACCGTCGGGCAGGCACTGATGGGGCCGGTGATGAAGTCGTTCAACAAGGAAGAACTCGACTACTTCCACTTCGGGCGCGGCCTGGACACCACGCGGATGCGCACCGAGCTCGGCTTCGAGCCGAGGTGGACCACCAAGCAGGCACTCGACGACTTCGCCCGCAACGTCGGACTGCGGCGAGTCGTCAGGACGGAATGGGTCGATCGAACCGAGTCGGTCCTGCTCTCGGCGCTCGGAGAGCGGATGGAGGCGCGATGACAGAAGTTGCCAAGGTGATCCCGCTCCACGGTGGGACGGGGTCGGCGCGGCGGGCGGCCGCACGCCCGGGCGCCGGTTCCGGTCATCCGTCGACGTACGGACTCGGCTCCCCCACCCCACCCGAGCGCCCCGAGCTGCCCGTGCAGGAGACGGCGGCCGACGGGTTCCTCGACGATCTGCGGCACAAACTGGTCGGGCAGATCACCGGTACCGCCGAGTTCCTCCGGCGCCGCATCACGGGCGACTACGAGGTGGACGACTTCGGCTTCGATCCGCATTTCACCGACAACGTCCTGCTGCCCGCGCTGCGGCCGCTGTTCGAGAAGTGGTTCCGCGTCGAGGTGCGGGGCATCGAGAACATTCCGGCCGACGGCCGCGCGCTGATCGTCGCCAACCATGCCGGCACCTTGCCGGTGGACGCGCTGATGACCTCCGTCGCGGTGCACGACCTCGCCCATCGTCCGCTGCGCATGCTCGCGGCCGTCGGCCGGAATGTTCTCGAT